>JAEOTJ010000417.1 GCA_016839905.1 Promethearchaeota archaeon
CCCAATATGAGCCCCAACCCCAATATGAACCCCAACCCCAATATGAGCCCCAACCCCAATATGAGCCCCAACCCCAATATGAGCCCCAACCCCAATATGAGCTCCAACCCCAATATGAGCCCCAACCCCAATATGAGCCTCAACCCCCGCAAAAACCAAGTGTTCAACCACTACCTATTGGAACTAGCTCCTATGGCGAGAGAAGAACTTATGAACCTACTGTGCCTCCAAATTACGAAGATTTAGCAAAAAAACAAACTCCTACTCTAGGTCTAGAACCCTCTCCAGGTATAAAAAAGAAATTAGGTTTTACAACACCTGATAGCTTTAAAAAACAAAAAAAACCAGTTAAAAAAGTGGGTAAAAAGGTTCAAAAGCAAATTGATGATTTAGATCAACAAATAGATTCAATAAGGAATAATATTGCCAAACTTGATGATTTTTACAAGGCCAATAGAATGAAATTTCCTCAATATCTAAGAAAGAAGTCAGAATTGAATAACCAACTTGAAGTACTTCAGAATAAGTTAGATGATTTAATACCAAAGTAAAATTCATTTAAGCATTTATTTATTTTTCTTTAATTTCATTTAAAATTGTTTTTCTTCAGAAATGAAATTTTGAATGCTTATATTGATGTAATTACATTTGAAAAAGAAACTCGATCATTGCCAAATTTTTTAGAAATAATAATTTATCATTATATATTTTTTTTACCTACTACATAAATCTCTGCAAGATATTCTTTTAAATGTGGATGTGTTTTTGAATTAATTGATGCAAGACTTTTAAAAGCATTTTCGTCAAATAAGGTATTCATATCACTGGTAGGGAGGGGTTTGAAAAAATAAGAACCAGATTCCACAAATTTTAAATTCTCTATTACTATATTTTCTAATCTTTCAAGATTATAAAGATATTTATGCCCTACACTTTTATCTCCTTCGGATAAATCTAAAGCTTTATTCATTCCCATAAATTCTCCTAATAATCGATTTAAACTCCACGCATTTGGGCATGTAATAAAAGCAATTCCATCATTTTTTAGAATTTTATTAATTTTTTTTAAAATTTTTACTCCATCTTCTCGTGTAAAATGTTCCAGGAATGCAGAGCTGATTATTAAATCATATTTTTCAGTTGTATCGAATTCCAGAATATCTGCTTTTATATAATGTATATCTGAAATTATCTTCTGAGGATTTAAATCTACTATTGTTAGATTTTTTGAGATTTTAGATGTATATTTACCATGTTTTCCACCTATATCAATAACTTTCTCAAATCTTTCTTTTTTCCCATATTCTTGAATTTTTTTATTCATCAGATTATTTAATAATTCTTCCAACATTTATATAATCACACAATAAGCTCTCTTATAATTTCACTTAAGTATAATAATGAAAAAATTAAATATTTGTTTAATATCTCTAGCCATTCCTCCAGATTCTCTAGATGGCGAATCTGTAGTTTTTAAAAACTTATTTGAATATCTTAAAAAGCAAGGTCATAGAGTCACTTTAATAACTGGGAAATGGAATTATCAATTTAATGATCCAAGCATAATCCAAATAAATTTTTTTTTTAAAAAGCGATTTTTTTGGTTCCCTCAATTTGTTTTAAGCGTCTATAAGTTTCTGAGATCACATAAGTTTGATATTATTCATGGGAATGGTCCGAAAAGTTCTTTACCAATCATATTATCAAACCAGAAAAGATTTATCTCAACAATTCATGATTTAGGTCCATTTGAAACAAAATTTACCTTGATACCATTTGAAAAATTCCTAATTAACCAAGCTATTAAAAAAGCAACATCTATAACCACGGTTTCTAATTTTATTAGAAGAGAAATTAAATATTTCATATCAAAGGTCAATATCAATAAAATATATACACTTTATAATGGTATCGAAGAGAAATTTAAACCTTATCCGAAAGAAGCTCAAAAATTAAAACAAAAATTAAATATTGATGGCCCTGTAGTATTGTATTTAGGACGTATCGCTCAATATAAAAGTGTAGATGATATAATTGCAGCTTATAAAATTGCTAAAAAAGAAATTCCCGAATTAAATTTAGCAATTGGTGGATTACCTGATTTTACTATGAAAAAAACTTATGAAAAATGGAAAATCAACAATAAAGATATTCATTTTCTTGGATTTGTACCTGAAAAAGAAATACCTTTCTATTATTCAATGGCAGATATTTTTATTACTTATTCTTATGCTTCTGAAGGCTTTGGCCTAACTCCAGTTGAAGCAATTGCCTGCGGAACTCCTGTAATCTGTTCTTCATTACTCGTGTTTAAGGAAATCTTACGGGATAATGCTATATTTGTTCCACCTAAAAGTCCTCAGTTATTGTCTAAGGAGATAATTAATCTCTTAAAGGAAGATAATTTACGAAAATTATTAATTGAAAAAGGCCAAAAATTTATAAAGAGATATAGTTGGGATGAAGTAGGTAAAAGATTAGAGAAGGTTTATTATCAATTTTCTAAAAACTAATACATGAATACTCTATAGATTAGCCAAAGCAAATAAATCGAACCAATTATTGCTACAATCCATCTAACTCTATATTTTTTGTTTTTGATGCTCTTTTTAGCTGGATTGAATAAGGCTGGATCGTGAGCGGCTTTACATTTGGAACAAGTATATTTATCATTAATTTTATCTTCTACAACTTTCCCACCACAAACCGCACATTTACCTTTCTTTTCCATTCTCTCAACCCAATACTATTTTAAATTTAGATCCTCATGCATTTACAAGGAATAGAATCACATTTTTTACATTTATTTGGATATTTATCATTTAAAGCATGTTCTAGATCAATATCTAATAAATTGGCGATTGAATTTGTCCATGCAATTATATCTGCTAATTCTTCCGTAGCTTTTAATTTATCGATTTTAGTTCCTTTTAATATTGTCGCTAATTCTCCAACCTCTTCAACAAGCCAAATAAACGTATTTTTAACACCCCTTTTAGAATCTTGATGGATATAGAGCTTGCGCATTAAATCTTGAAATTCTGAAATTTTCATATACCATAACTGAATTTAGATGATGCATGCGACATGCAAATAAAATGTATGATAAAAAAAAGTTATCCTCCCGCAGTTGGCGTGAATATCCAATCAAATACTCCTAAATGCGCAAATATAACGGCTGCTATTAAAAGAGTAGCCATTAAAACAGTGGTAATAGGACCTACTTTGATTCCAATAGAAGAATCTTCAAAGAAGCGCATGAGGCCCGCTCCTCCCATTGGCATTCCGCCGGAGCTCTTAGATCTCCTCTTTTTACGCCTTGACGTTTTACTAGATGACATGATTAAATTAGTACTATTTTAATATCAATATATATATAAAATAAAATTTGAAAATTTAAATTTTCTTTTATTTTTTTGTTTTATTATTAGGTAGAGTTAATATCCTTATTTACTTCCAAAAAATAGTTTTGATGATTTAACACAATTAACTCCGTTATTTTCTAATTTTTTAATTAAAACTCTAATTTTTGAATCAAGTATGCTAACAAATGGATTATCCCACATCGTTAATTCCCGTAGAGATGTTAAATTCTCTATTGACTCTGGGAGGGATTTTAATTGGTTATCCTCTATTGATAAATTTTTGAGAGATAATAAATTCCCTATTGACTCTGGGAGAGATTTTAATTGATTATAAAATAAATGTAGCTCTTCGAGTAATTCTAGGTTCCTTATGGACTCCGGGAGACTCGTTAGCTTATTACCAGATAAATTTAACACTTTTAATGAGGAGAGTTGTCCAATGGACTCCGGGAGACTCGTTAGCTTATTACCAGATAAATTTAACACTTTTAATGAGGAAAGCTGTCCAATGGACTCTGGGAGACTCGTTAGCTTATTAACAGATAAATCTAACACTTTTAATGAGGAGAGTTGTCCAATGGACTCCGGGAGAGTCGATAACTGATTCTTATGTAATTTTAATTCCTTAAGGGAAGAGAGTTGTCCAATGGACTCTGGGAGATTCATTAGCCCATTACCAGATATACCTAACACTTTTAATAAGGAAAGCTGTCCAATGGATTCCGGGAGAGTCGATAGCTGATTCCCATATGAGCCACCATATAAACCATATAATTCTAATTCCTTAAGGGAGGAGAGTTGTCCAATGGATTCCGGGAGATTCGTTAGTTTATTAAGAGATAAATCTAATATTTTTAATGAGGAGAGTTGTCCAATGGACTCCGGGAGAATCGATAACTGATTTGTATGTAATTCTAATTCCTTAAGGGAAGAGAGTTGTCCAATGGACTCCGGGAGAGTCATTAGCTTATTACCAGATAAGATTAACACTTTTAATGAGGGGAGTTGTCCAATGGACTCCGGGAGAGTCGATAACTGATTTTTTCGTAAATTTATTTTTTTAAGTGATTTTAAGTTGCCTATCGACTCTGGGAGAGTCGACAAAAGGCAATCACATAAGCCAATGCCCGTAATTCTATTATTTTCAACCGAAATGCCCATCTCGGTATTATACCGGACTTTAGGATCTAATCTAATTTTTCTCCCCTCTAAATTTTCGAGCTCTTGAAGTGCTTCTAAGCCATTCTCATGGTCTTTTAATATCGGGAATATTTCCTCACTCGTCAGATGTTCATTATATCTCTCCTCGAATAAATATTTCACAACTGATGGATATCCGCTAGTCAACTGCTTCGCAATCTCTTCCTTGAAGACCCTCTTAGCCAAAGGATCTCCTATTTCTTTTAATTTCTTAAGCAGCGGAAAAGCAATGTTGCTATGGAGTATTCGAGTATCATAATCATTTTCCGCCCATGCTTGCAGGTTAGAGCAATGCCCCCAAAATTCTTGTTCAGGAGTGATTGAAACAGATTGGTCACCCCCCGATACTTCATTATTATGAAATGTCTTATATACTTCGGCAGCTTCATCTATTGAGCGGATTTGATCAAATTTAGAAATATCGGCTTTAGGGATTTGAAGAACAAGCTGGATGCATTCCCTAAAACGTTCTCCATTGATGTATATATAAGTCTTTCCATATTCAAGCTTTAATATGATGTAATCATTGACCTTAAATTCCAGCATTTTTAATGATTAAAAGAAATTTTGCTCTTTATTACATATAAAACCAAAAGCATATATAAATGTAATACTGATGATTTTTATTTATTAATACCCTTATAAACTCCTAATTTACTTTTTTTTAAAAAATAATTTTTATATTTTCCTTTTTAATTTCAAGGTAATATTTTAAGTTAGATAATTTAAAAGATTATTACTAGATGATATGATTAAGATTTTTTTATTTTCTCTCTCTAGTGTCCCGTCGTGGTGCCTCTCATTACTCGCATGTTATTCTCATAAATAATTAGAGATTCTTTTAACATTTTCAATATCGTCTATATAACAAAAAGATTGAGGTGGATTAAAATTTGGTATAATTTCTTCGGGTTTAATCGGTTCTCTAAAGAATTTTATTTCGGTTATCTTAATGGCTAAACCAGAATCCTTGTCCTTGAAATATTTAAAAAAATCCCCTTGCTCAATCCCCGAGACATCCTTACATTTATTCCATAGACTTTTAGGATGATCTTCTAAAATCTCTTCAACAAAAAATCTTCCAACGATTTTTTTAACTGGCGCACTGGAGTAGATAAAAATCTTTTCCAATTTATCTCGATTTTTTGTACTACAAAGAGATTTACGAAATTCATAACGTTTATTTCCATTTTTTATCTCTTCTACATATTTTGGTTTAATCGAAAGTAAAACGTTCATCAATACCACCTACTTTTTTTATTCTTATATAATCTCCATGTTCGATCTCAGAAATAGACTGTGGAGGACCATGAAGAATACCCATTTCTAATAATTTTTTAAATTTTATTGGTCTATTCAAGTGAAAAAGATGATTAAATAAAATAACAATTGTATTTTTCTGTGATATTTCTTCTATTTCCCTCGAGGAGAAAACGGTTCTCTTTCCTACAATAGAGATAATTTCTGCAGGATCTCTCATATCATAGTCAATTTGCTCAATAACTCCTATTGATAGAATACTCTGAACATCAATAGAACGATAGAATAGTAAAAGATCACCTACTTCCATTTTTTTAATATTCGCTTGACTAAGATAAGCTTTTTTTATTGTATTCCCCTCTATGATAAACTCCCCTAAATGTTCATCCATAGTGGTTTGTCTAATGGGAAAATCTGTAAACAATTTCTTGAAATATCCTGGTTGAATAGGAATTATGAACTTTTTAACCTCTACGCCATCGTAGAAATTTGGATAATATTGTTTTGAAATTTCTACATGAGGAATCTCTTCTATATCTCCTTTTTGAATAAATATTTTCTTTACAAACACATCTTCTGGAACTTCTGTCCATTCTCGCTTGATAATTGAGACTTTTCTAAATCCATAATCCTTAATTAAATCCACTAAAAAATCATTTTCTCGTGTAAAATGAGTTAAATAAATCTCAGGAATATCGTTATTTATAGCTAATTCAAAGGATAATTTTAATAATAGTTCACCTATCTTATGACCTACATGACTCACTTTCATAGTTGCTATTTTTATACGCCTTTTCTGTTCTAATGGAGGTTCTGAAAGAATAATCTCTTCTTCGAATTTATATATTAACACGGCCCCAAGAGATCCATTATTCCTTCGATAAATCCAGCATTCTCGACCCTCTGTAGACTTTCTCGCATACCAATCATTAAATTTTTGATAATCCTCTCTAAGAGTATCAAATATCGGATCATTAACATTTAAATCAGCCATTGTAGTTTTATAAAGAGCAGGAGGTAAACGCACATCTTTTGGCAGATCTTTCTTGAAAAGATCCAGAGCTTCTAATACATTTAAAACTCTTTCAGAGATCCTCAATTTATATGCTTTTTTGTGAATCCCCCCATCTTCCGTAATGAGAAAATTTACAGCATTTTTATATATAGAATATAAGAGATAATCATCAATAAGATCGTTATCATTTTTAGGAGCGCCTGTAATCTCAGTAAAAACCCTATTCTTTCTCGGATCTGGGCTAACCTCCATACTATCATAAGCTTTAAATTTTGATAGAGTAACTTTTCTCCGTTCCTCATCAGTATCTCGTTTGATATCTTCGATAGATTTTGGATGTACTAGAATTTTATAGTCAAGCTTTTGGATAATCTTCATTAAAATTTGAAGATCTTCTTGAATAACTTTATTGTCTTCCCTAAGAATAATTATATTAGTGTCTAATAAAATTCTCATAAGAAATATCTTTAAATTTTTAGTTTTTTCTCTATAAAGAAAAAATTTTTGCTTTAATTCCTTACTTATGGTAAATTATTTGTTATAAAACTATTTAAATCTAATGAGAATGATGATGGTATGTAAAGGATTATTTTAAGATTCATAATAAAGGATACGACAAAAATATGTAAACAAAAGGGATTAAAAAATGATTTTTTTTATGACCTTCTTTTATTACGCCTTGAAGTCTTACTAAATGATATGATTAGACTAATTTTATATTAATATAAAAAGTTTATAATAATATTTAAAAATTTCATCTTTAAAAAAGGAAAATATAATAAATTTTTTTTAAGTTAGTTAATTTAATAGATAAGATAAAGTAATGTTAAGGAAAAAAAGTGTATTTTTATTATTCATTGGTCTTATTTTATCATTTATATTAATTTCAATTCTTCCTAATAATCCAGAATTCAATAGTGTAGAAAATTTAAATGTTGAAAATATTCATTCCAGCGCAAGTATGGAAGGTGCTGAAAATGTTATAATTACTAATATAGAGAGAATCGCAAATATTAGTGGTTATGGTCTTCTTAATATTAAAGACTCATTAATAATTAAAAATCTAAATAGCAATCCAATTACATCAATTTATATTGGTATTGAATTAACTCAATTAGAGAATTTGATTTTCTTTGAGGCACTTGGAGAAGATCAAAATACTCTCTCTGTAGAATGTTCTAATTTAGTAATGGATGAGTATGAAATGATTGCAATATATTTTGAGTCTCCATTATTACCACAACAATCAAAGACTATAAACTTTATCCAATCTTATAAAGATAGAATAACATATTTTTATGGTAAAGATCTTGAAGGATCTGTTACTCAATTTATCGAATTTAATGGTTTTGCTTTCCCTCTTTTGCCATATAAAACAGAAGGAGAATTTAACGCGACATATCGAGCCCCTAGTTCCTCAAAAATCCACAGCCCTGATTGGGGTACAATAGACGGATCTATCATAGAATTCGGTAAAGGAGACTCCGATATCAATACAATTGAACATCTAGAACCATTTTTAGAAAACTTAAATGAAATTAATAAAGCAATTATCAAAATACATTTAACAGATACATCCATTACAAAAATGGAAGTTCAAGATATTACTCGCGAAATCTATATATCACCATGGGGTGTTATAAAGGTTAAAGAGAATATTGTACTTCATAATC
>JAEOTJ010000418.1 GCA_016839905.1 Promethearchaeota archaeon
ATGCTGTTAAAAATGTAAAACCACCACCCAAGTCTGAAGTTGAATTTAAAGAAACGTTATAAAATCCAAAAATACTTTCATTTAATCTCTCAGAAACGGTGCCACCTATTACTTCTACTACAGCACTACCAATGAAACTACCCGTTCTACTATCTCTGTATTTTACGGTAATATTTAGCATGTATCCTGAGGCGATTATAAAAGATTTATTATTAATTATATTGTTATTATTTACTAATATCTCATCAATAAACGTCTCTCTTCTATTCACTGTTATTGTTATAACCACCGAAGCAATAGTATAATTGTCTTTTTGAGCAATAATGGTTAAAGTTTTAACTCCAATACCTAATTCAGCAGTATTTAAGGTAATAGTATATTGTTGACCCGTTTCAGACAAGCTCTTATTAATTCCCGAGCCTAACACCCTCACAGTTGCAGAATTAATAAAATTATTAGTAGAAGTATCATTATAAGTTATAGCTATATCAAGATTTTCATTCCAATCAATATCTATAACCGTTTGAGCAGTATTATTTAATAAAGTCTCACCTATATAAGTCTCTCTAGTAATGACTGTTATTGTTATTACTGAAGAACTTATAGAGTAATTATCTTTTTGAGCAGTTATAGTTAAAGTACTGGCCCCAATGCCCAACTCCGTCATATTTATTATTATCGAGTATTGTTGTCCACCTTCAGATAAAGTTTTATCGATTCCTGTTCCGGTTATTGTCACGGATGCCGAATCAATAAAATTATTAGTTGTTGTATCATTAAAGGCAATGGATATGCTAAGATTCTCGTTCCATGCTATATCAGTTTCTGATTGAAGAGTATTATTCAATAAAATATTATCCATGTATGTAGCCCTCTCATTAACTGTGACAGACAACACAACTGAATTAGATGTATAGTTATCTTTATTAGCATTAATCGTTAAAAAGTTAAGCCCAAGGGTTAAATCCATAGTATTTATTGTAATCATATATTGATCACCGCTTTCATATAAAATCCCAGAAAGGGTTGTTCCATTCAATGTTATAGTTGCGGAATCTATGAAATTATTAGTTAATGTGTCATTATATGACACAGAGATATCAAGATTTTCATTCCAGGGGATACTTATAGTAGTAGTTTCTATAGTATTCAAAATTACATTATCCAGATAAGTTTCTCGCTCATAAACAGTAATTGTTATCTCCGTTGATGCTTTGCTATAATTATCCTTCTTAGCATTAATCGTTAAGAAATTAAGTCCAAGGGTTAAATCGGCAGAGTTTATCGTAATAGTATATTGATCACTGCCTTCGGATAAAACTCCAGATAGTATTGTTCCGTTCAAGGTTACAGTTGCGGAATCTAGGAAATTATTAGTTAGCGTGTCATTATAAGATAAAGAAATATCCAGATTTTCATTCCAAGGGATACTTATAGAATTACTTTCTAAAACATTCAAAATTATATTATCAAGATAAGTTTCTCGCTCGTTTACAGCGATGGTTATTACGGTTGATACACTGCTATAATTATCTTTATTTGCATTAATCGTTAAGAAATTAAGTCCAAGGGTTAAATCGGCAGAATTTATAGTAATTGTATATTGATCACTACCTTCATACAAAACCCAAGAAAGTATTGTTCCGTTCAATGATACATTTGCAGAATCAATGAAATTATTAGATAATGTATCATTATATGACACAGAGATATCCAGATTTTCATTCCAGGGGATATTATAAGTAGTGCTCTCTGTGGTATTTAAAATGATATTATCAAGATAGGTACTACGATCTAGGACTTCTATTTTAAACCTGATGCTTTGAGATGTATAATTCGTTTTTGAAGAAAAAACGGTTAAGAAAGTGCTCCCAACTCCTAAATCTGCGGTGTTAATCGTTATATTATATTGTTCTAATGAAAGATTTTCTGTTAGATTTTTTGTCGATGCCATCCCTTCTAATTCGACAGTAGCATTTGACAGGTGTAATTTTGGTATGTCTTCTATATCTCTATATGAAATAGTTATGTTTACATCATTTCCGTATATTGCTTGAATGGATTTATCAAGAGTTTTATCTTGACCATCAAGAAACAATTCCAATTCAGTGTCTCTCTCGATTATATTAATAGTTAATGTAATGGTTATGGTTTCATAATATTTCTTCCCTGCTGTTATGGTTAAATAATTTTCCCCAGGGTTTAATAAATAAGTATCTATAGTTATATTATAATGCTTATTGGTAGAGTTATCAAGGACCTGTGGACTTCCCAATCCTGTTAGATTAACTGAGGCATTGGAAATAAATCCTAATGTACTATTCTTATATATAAACGTGATGTTGAGGGGATCTCCTAAAGTTACATCCGCAGCTTTTGAAAGTGTTTTATCATCACCATTTAAAAATAGTTCAAAATCAGTTACATCCTCAATAGTACTTACTATATAAGTTATTTGAAGTGAAACATTATCAATAGATATAATTATTCCATTAGATAGTTGAAAATTATCTGCTATATATACTTGCAATCTAAGGGAGATATTTACATCTTTTTGTATTAAAGAGGTAACATCAAAACCCCCTGGTTTTGCATCTATATATGATGTTGAAGAAGAATCATTTAAATTAATAGTTTCTGAATGCTGAGAACCATTAATAATTATCCTTAATTCTGAATTTGGAGAATTAATTGGCCAAGTTTGATTTACTTTATACTTAAAGCTGAGAATTGCCTCATCAATTTCATAATTCGCACCAGTTATTTTTTTTCCAACTTGATTTAATGATAATGATGTTGATTGGTCAATTTTTTTCTCATATTCAAATGTTAAATTAATTTTATTAATAACTGCTCTTGTAAAAGTATCAAGATCATATTGCGTTGCGACGTTATCTTCACAATTAAATCTAATACCTACAATTAATGTAAAATTTTGGAAATCTGAACTTAATACGGATTTCAAGTAATATACCAATTCTGAATTGGATATATTTTTCATTAAATCTTGAGGTAAATCGGTATACCCTGAATTATGATCTCCATCCCCTATATTTGTCTTAGTCCAGGCAATCTCATACATTTTATCTTTCTTTAGATCTGATATTAAGACATAAAATCTTATATAATCTCCAACACTATAAGTATTAACATCACCATTACCAGAGGCGGTATTACCAGCAATATAATCATTCTCAGTATCGATATCATTATCAACTGTGCCATTTCTTCTTGCTTCTACAGATGCAGATGTAATTTCGTAATCTGATATGTTTACCTTTAATGAAAAATTTTGTTCCCATTGAACACTTGGGATTTGATTGGCGTTTTGATCGTTCCAAGTATGTCCTGCTCGAAATCCTTCACCTGTAACAATATCGTGAGAACTCGGCCATATTGGAAAATCGGTATGATTAGTCTTATACCATTCCGAAACCATATCATATTCTTCTTCAAATGAAAACCTACCACTAGAACCATTGATCGTAAAGTTTGCGCACCCCTTACTTGTATCTATCTCTCCTTTTATATCACTAGAATCATCATCTTCAGAAAATGTCCAATTAGAAGAAGTATCAAAACTATTATCTCTAATCCATTCATCAGTAGAATAATCTTGAACAATACCTTGCTGTTTTAAATTATCATCATTAAATTCAGTGATTTCTGTGATATTTTGAATATCATTACTACTTGAGTTATTATCGAAGTTAGAAATCAACATAAAAATGTTCATGGACATAAACATCAACATAATTAAGATTAAAAATTTCTTTTTAAAACCACTTCTCTTATTCAATTTTCAAACACGCCTCTATTTATTTTAAATAATTGTATCTTTTTTAATAAAAAATGATCGAACCCCGATCTTTTTTTAAAAATTTTATTAATTAAAAGATAAAATTAAGGATAGAATATAAATAATAAATAAATAAAAAGGAAAAAAATTTTTTTATCCCAAAATTAAGAGGTTAATGCCTTTTAGGTGATAACCCAATTTTTTTTCTTTTACTTGTTTTGTTAAAATTTGAATGGATATAATATAGATTTTTGGATTTGTTACCTTCATACATCATAAACTATCATTCTCTG
>JAEOTJ010000011.1 GCA_016839905.1 Promethearchaeota archaeon
GAATTCTAATATTCCCTATTTCATTATTCACCGCTATTTTTGTATTACTAATTTTTTTACTTTTAGCTTTTATTTTTAGTGGAATTGGGTTAATTTTCGGTATTTTTGCAATATCAAATGAAAATATTTGGAATTTTTTACGATATTCACTGTTATTTATTTTTTGGTTTAGTTGTGTAACATATCCTTTTGAAATATTTCCAGAATTTATTCAAAGTTTTATAATTTTTAATCCATTATATTACATTTTTGATTTACTAAGATTAACCTGGATACATAATATTGGTTTTGGAATAATAATTTCATATCCCTTACATTTTATATTTTTAATATTAACATCAATATTGCTTCCCATTATTGGAATTTATCTCTATAATTTAGTATATAAAAAATATGGAATTACGGGGTACTAAAAGACATGAAAGAAATCATTGAGGCCATAAATTTATCAAAGATCTATAAACTAAAGGGTAAGAATATGGAAATAAGAGCTCTAAATAACGTAAACCTTTCAATTGAAGAAGGAGAAATCTTTGGATTATTAGGACCAAATGGAGCAGGAAAAACAACATTAATTCATATATTTACAACAATAACGCAACCAACAGCAGGATTAGCTAAAATCAAGGGATTTGATGTCACTCTAAATCCGAAAAAAGTAAAATCATTAATAGGACTTATGTTAGGAAGTGATATGTTGTATTATAGAATCACTGGATATGATAATTTAAAATTTTTCGCCAAAATATATAAAATTTCAAACTACAAAGAAAAAATTGAAAAATATTCCAAAGAGTTTGGCTTAAATAATTGGTTAAATCAATATGTTGAATATTACTCTAGCGGAATGAAGATTAAGCTTGCTTTATGTAGAACTCTTTTACTTGAACGCCCCATACTTTTCTTAGATGAGCCAACATTAAGTTTGGATTTACATTCTACAAATTTTATTATTGAAAAATTAAAAAATTTGCAGAAAACTATTTTTTTAACTAGTCATGATATGAGTGTAGTAGAAAAATTATGTCATCGCGTTGCTTTTATTGATAAGGGTAATATTTTAAAGATAGGAACTAAGAGGGAAATTAAAGAATTAATAAAGTCTCAAATCAAAGTAAATATTGAGATAAAAGAAGAGGTTGAACAATTAAAAAATGAACTAAAAGTCCAAAACTTTATTGAATCCGTCCGAATCGTTGATACAGGATTGATTGCTATTTTAAAACAAAGAGATGATTATAATAAATTGCTTCAATTATTATCTCATTATCAAATAATAAGAATAAATGAACCAGAAATCTCTCTTGAAGAATTATTTTTAAACTTAAAAAATTAATATTTAAAAAATAAAAAGATTTATTTGACTAGAATCCAAAAAATAAAAGTGAATTTTTATTAAAGGAGTAATTCTAGCGGGTGGTATCGGTACAAGGCTCTCACCACTAACTAAAGTCACTAACAAACATCTTTTACCTGTCTATGATGAGCCTATGATATATAAGGTTATAAAAACCCTTACAAATTCTGGTATAACTGATATTACAATAGTACTTGGAGGGGAAAATGTTGGGGATTTCATAAGGCTCCTTGGTGATGGCTCTGAGTTTAATGCGAATTTTAGCTATGTTTATCAACAGGGAAGCGGCGGTATAGCTGAAGCTCTATATCTAACTAAAGAGATTGTTAAAGGACATAAAATTGCTGTAATTTTAGGAGATAATATTTTTGAACAATCCTTTTTTAATGAAGTAAAAGAATTCGAAAAGTCTAACATTTATGATTGCTTCTTATTTCTAAAAGAAATTCCCGATCCTGAGAGGTTTGGTGTTGCTGAATTAAATGATAAAGGGGATATAATAAATATTGAAGAAAAACCATTAACACCAAAATCGAATCTATGCGTAACTGGACTTTACTTTTATGATAAAAAAATCTTTGATATCATTGAAAAGGTTATCAATGAAATTGGTTATTCTGAAAGAGGAGAATTAGAAATTACTGATGTAAATAATATTTACATCCAAATGGGTAAAATAAAAGCAAATATTATTAACAGTTTTTGGTCTGATGCCGGAACTTTTCGAACATTATTAAGGTGTTCTAGTTTTATAAGAGGTAATCAAAAAAAAGTATAATTTAACTTAATTATTTATTGATTTAATATATCCTTCTTCACTTATCTTTTTATACCAGCTAATAACTGAGGTTTTATCATCTTTTACCGTTTTTCCTTCACTTAATTTATTGTAAATTTCCCTAACAGCGTCCTCTACAGAATGTTGGATATTAAATCCTAATTTAGCCTGTAGCTTTGAAAAATCTACTTTATAGGATCTTGTATCAGGTTGCCCATACCAACTTAAGTCGTAATCTCCGTTAATAGTACCTCCAATTATCTTTGCTAATTGAAGAATTTGATAATTCTGTTCTTTTGAGCCAACATTAAAAATCTCTCTTTGAATTTTACTCTCACTAATATCTATTAATTTGCTAATTAATAGTGCTACATCATTAACATGGACATTTGGGCGCCATTGATTGCCATCTCTCATAACATTTATCTTTCCAAATTTATGTAAAGTCCAGGTCATTCCATTGACAACTAAATCAAATCTCATTTTTGGTGAAAATCCATACATAGTAGCAGGTCTAAGAATTGTTACAGTAAACTTTTCATCTGCAAGAGGCAATATTTCTTGCTCCGCCAATAATTTTGACTTTCCGTAAGCTTCGAGGGGTTTGGGAGTGCTAGCTTCACTCATAATTTCATTTTGAAATCCATAAACGCTACAAGTGGATGTAAATATAAACCTCTTTATATTATGCTCTTTACATAATTTGGCTAGTCTTAGACAGCCATAATGATTTATTTCGTAGTATAATTTAGGATTAATTACACCTGCTTGGTCAGGTTGAGAAATAGCCGCAAGATTAACACATACATCAATTTCATCTAAAATAGAAGGATTAAATGTTCGAATATCTTCTTTCAAAAATTTTATTTCATCAATGAATGATTTCAAAGGGTCTTCTCCGAAAAATAATTTATCTATACAAGTAATATTATGACCCTGGTTAAGTAGTAGAGGTATTAGAACACAACCAAGATAACCTCCTCCTCCTGTGATTAAAATATTCAACCAGACCACTACCAATTATTTAATACAAATTAATTTTGATAAATGCTTAAAAATTATCTATTTTGTATATAATTCCAATCCCAAGTTTTTCCAACTCGGGAGTCTTCAATTTTTCCATTTATAAGCTTAGGAACAATACTTTTATCATTCCAAGGGCGTCTTTCCTCATCAGGGTTATTATAATTGTATAATTTTGTGACAAGATATAATATTTTAGCGGGTTTCATACCTAATACTTTATAACCATGCCATAAAATGCCTGGAATTCGAGCAATTCTAAAACTATCCTCACTTAAGATGATTTCATCAAGTTCTCTATATGTAGGAGAATTATTCCTATCATCATAAGCACAAACCTTTATTGCTCCCTCAATACATATAAAATAATCAATTTGTCCCCCTAAATGTCTATGCCAAGCTCTTACAATATTTGGATAACTATGAGAAAGGTTAATTTGGACAATATTATCATTTTGTATTAATTGACTCCAATCAGTTCTTATTAACTCGGAAACATATCCCCGGTCATCTATATACTTTTTGATTTCCTTAAGTATAACCCCCTCTATCAAATTATACACCTTATTTAAATTGATTAATGCTATAATTATTCAAGTAGACATTTTATTATAAGTTTTAATAGTTATAAATTTTAAATATAAGTTAAGAGAATGGAAAAATTACTCATTATTGGAGCAAGTGGGCTAACTGGTTATAAATTAGCTAATTTATCGAGCGAATCATTTGAAGTATATGGCACTTATAATACACGACCGATAAATATTCAGAATTGTGAAATTTTTCAGTTAGATAAATCAAATAAAAAACAAGTTCATGCTCTAATCAGAAAGATTACTCCAAATATTATTATCGATTGTTCTGCTGTTCATAATGTTGATTATTGCGAAACTCATCGAGAGGAAACTTGGATGATAAATGTGGAAGCAACGAGATTTATTGCAAAAATGTGTAAGGATGTAGGTGCAAGACTGATTTATATATCAACTGATTATTTATTTGATGGATTAGCTAAATTATATGATGAGCTTAGTAAACCCAATCCATTAAATTACTACGGTTTTTCAAAACTTAAAGCGGAGGAAGAAATCACAAGGTTGGAAATAAGTTATGCTATTGCACGACCAAGCTTAATCTTCGGATGGAATCCAAATGAAATAGAAGGTTTGGAATCTAGTTCAAGAAAATCAGTGAATTTTGTTATATGGGCACTCAATAATCTTAGAGTTGGTAAAATGTTGAATATTGTCAATGATCAATTTAGTACTCCCACCTTTGTAGAAAATTTAGCAAGCTATTTAATCAAGCTCGCAAAATCAAATGAAAATGGTATATTTCATACTACTGGTAATCAATGTTTAAATAGATATGAGTTTACTTGCAAAATAGCTGAAATTTTTGAATTTAATAAAGATTTAATCGCTCCGGTGACCAGTGATATATTTTACCAAACAGCAGCTAGACCAATGAGATGTTGTTTGAGCTCTATTAAAGCACAAAAGTTATTAGGAGTAAAGCCATATGCCATTGAAGAATCGCTTCTAATGATGAAAAAACAAGAGCA
>JAEOTJ010000419.1 GCA_016839905.1 Promethearchaeota archaeon
TTTTGAATAGTAGTGAATACTGGTTAGAGGTTAGAGCTTATGATACAAGTTCACTTTATTGTAATGCAATTATCAAGATAATTATCTATGAACATGGAAGTCCAGAATATCTTTCAGCAGGTATAAATATCTATAAAATTGATCCCATCGACACAAACAAATACGGAATTAATTTTTCTTTTGATTTATCTGGAGAAGCAGTAGCAGTTTATTATAGTAGCATTTTGAACCCATCAGCAATCAACCTGAATGATAATCTATTATTTATAGAAGTATTATTAAATGATACAAGCAATCTAAATGAACTAAATATGACAATACAATACCTTGGTTTAGAAAACTTAGAAAATCTTAAAGGGTGGTGGTTTAATGAATCTGCTAATGCTTGGGAAGAGCTTTCGATAATGATAAATGGAAATCACATAACAATTTCAGTAAATCATGCTTCCATTTTTGCCTTAACGGGTATAGAGGTTCAAACTGATGGTACCCCGGATGATAATGGTGATGTTGAACCCCCAGCTAGTATAATAATAATAATTATAATAAGTCTTTTTCTCTTTTTAGCTGTAACAGGTATAATATTCGAGATTAAAAAAAGAAGGAAAAATAATACAAGATAATTACAGGTTATTAACGGTAAAAATTAGAATGCAAAAATTGAATAATTTCCTTATTAAAGCTATTGTCTGGTTTTAAAGTGATAAATCATTTCCGCAATTTTATTAAAAATGAGTTGAACGTTGTCCCCCTCTTTTGCGGAAGTTTCAAAATAGGGGGCGTTTAATTTCTCGCTTAGATGGGTTGCTATCCGAAGGTCTTTTTTCTATAAGATTTATTATGTAGATTTCCTCTTAGTTATATCCCAATTAACTCTTTAGCTTTTTGAAAAGTTATTTCTAAAATATTATCATCTGGGTAATTCAAAATAGTCTTTAAAAAACTCCTTGTTATCCTTATATCTTTTGCATATAAGATTGTACTTAATGTATATAACCCATATTTCTCATTCAATATTTCCCAGAATGAGAAGTATTGCTGGTGTCTAGATTCACTGTAAAAAATTCCACATTTCATACATAACATCTTAGCTAAATAATGAGGCAGACCTTCTCTTATCCAGTCTTCAATCTCTTTATTTCCTTGAGTAATGGATTTAGCGTGTAACAATTCAGATAATACTAAACTCATATCAGCCTTTTCTTTTTCCTTAATGAATATTTTTTCCTCTCTCCATTTATATAATCCAGGGATTCTTTTACAGAATTCAATATAGAATTCTTTTAGAGTTTGAATATCTTCAAAAAACTCTAAACTAAGATTAATATTTGATTTAATACATCTCAAAAATTCTATTTCATTTAAATGAGAAATTGATACATCTCTGACATTTATTTTAAGATATTTTTCAATGCATAAATATACAACTTCAATTTGAGCAGGTAAATCTGAAGAATTTTTCATCTCTTTCCTCACTGAGGCAGAGTTATAAAGAATTTAATATACTAATCAATTTTTCAGGACAAACTTTTTCAATTACTTCTCCATTTTCCTTTAAGTAATCATTAAGTTCCACTAAAATCTTGACCTTTTTGTCAGGGCCCTTGATTTTCTTTAATTTAGAGGAGATTAAAGAAAGATGCTCAACAATTTTTTCCTTATCTTCACTTTTCTTTTTCACCTTTTCTTCAGCTTTATTATCAATCATCTTTTCTCAAAATTTTCTTCTAACATTCTGATCTTAATAATGTTCTTTAGTAAACTTTATCACATCAATATAATATTGTAAATTTATCCTTAAATTATTGTCTTTTTTTATATTACTCTTACTTCCATTCATATCTATATTTTATATCGCCTATAATCCAAAGGATTACTCCTATAGAAAACTCAATAGGAAAAAATAGAAGGAAAAATTGATTGTGTTCCTTATTTACCCTATTTTCTCGTTTTAAAGTGATAAATCATTTCCGCAATTTTATTAAAAATGAGTTGAACATTGTCTCCCTCCTTTGCGGATGTTTCAAAATAAGGGGCGTTTAATTTTTTGCTTAGATTTAAAAAAAA
>JAEOTJ010000035.1 GCA_016839905.1 Promethearchaeota archaeon
TATTACCCCAATAATTTAAACTTATTTTTAATCTAAAAAATAATGAATTTAACAATATTCCAGTAATAAAATCGCAATGAAAATCAAAAAATCATTGGGGTGTTGTTTTTTATAAATATCATGCAATTGTTACTGTTAGAATTTTTAAGAAAATTAAGTCTGGAAAATGAAAAAAACAAAATCGACCAAGTAAAAAATGTCAAAAATATCTCCTTCTGAAAAATTAAGAAGAATTATTGCAAAATGTGCTATAAATGAATTAGTAAAAGTTAAGATCTGTAATTTACCTGGAAAACAGATTTTGAGTTATGTATTAAATATTTCAGAATTTATATTTAGAAAGGTAAAACTTCAATATTCTGATAAGAGTGAAGAATATTTAAAAAACCTTATTTATTGTATTGTACAGTTTCTAACAAAAATTAAGCCATTTTATGAGACAGATCAACTTATAAATGTTAGTGAGGTAGCGACAAAAACTCATAATAAGGAATTATTTTCATTATCAACTTGGGAAACATACACGTGGAATTTAATTAATTATTTGAGAGAAGATCTTGGATTTAATATAAGAACTAAGAGACATAATCCACACTCAGAATCTAAAAGGCATTCTATTTGGTCATATAAAATATTATATGATTTAATTAATAACAGGACATTCTGTTATTTAGACATCGATTATGAAACAGAAATAGCCATTCGATACGAAGGCAGATGTCAGGGAATTGATGGTTATTGTTCATTTCACATTGATTATAAATTTTTACCTGCTCTTTCTTTTGATCATCTATTAAAAGATTATAGAAGATTAGTTAAGAGGGACGGTTACGAATATATAAAACCTAATACATTAGTAAAATATTCGTTGAATAAAGCTATAAAAAAGATGCAGACTCAAATTGGTGGCTTAAAACTAGTATGCAAAAACTGTCATTATATGGGGCATCATCCACGATATAGATTTCCAGCGATTTTTGAGTTTATAAGATCATTGTCTTTAAAAAATATTGAAGAGGATCCAACGAATGTATTAGATACTGCTGATGAACTAGCAAAAAAATATTTGAAGAATAACCGAGGACGATTTAGAATAACGAAAACAAACCCTATACCCACAATTAAATACAATATAAAAATCAACATTTTAAAGCATGTTAAAAAAAAATATTGCATTGAATTTCTTTTTGGAGAAAACTATGTGTGTCCGATTTGTGAGAAGGTTGATATAAATAAGCATTTAGATTTATTTGTCGCTCATCATACAAATTTGGAATTAATTAGGAGAATAGGGAAAATAGAATTTAGTAAAGAATTTGATAGAAAGCCTATTGATTGGTTAATTGAAAATCTAATACAGCAAGAATGCATTTTCATTTGTCATAATTGCCATACGATTGATTTTGCTAAAAATTATAGAGACTCAGTTTTAGCGATATTAAAAAATATGGAAGATTCTCAGTACGTTTTAGATTTCTATAAAAATTCTGACCGAAAAATTGGAAACCTTAAAAAGATTATTTTGAAATGGAAAGATCAATTATTAAATGGAAATCTCAACATTCCAGATCCATTCCCTAAGAAACCAGATTCTATATTTGAGAGCGGAGAAGCCATAGATAAAAGATTAGTATGTATTTACTATATCTGTAAAGTTTTTTCAAAACAAATTGAAAAAAATTTCTTTTGGGGTATTGAGCTGAGCTATATTCTTAACCGTAATGTAAGCGATTTCTACGATTTTAAGAATAGATTAATTAATCACGGCTTCATTCAATATAAGGGAAGATTAGTAAATTGGAAAGATACTAGGATTAATAAAGATGTATATCAAATTACTGAAGATGGTATACAAAAAGCTAAAAAAATTATAAAAATAAAACAAAAAGATTATTCAACTAAGTTTGATAAATTAGTCTCAAATTGGTTTACGAAGTATGATGAATACTTTAATGAAAGGAGAATTTTATAGTTAATATTCTTTTAAAATTCTGGGATCTATTTTAAAATCTCTTTCATATCCAAAATCGAGTAATATTTCTGACATTATTTCTTGAACGAATTTAATTCTATTATCCTTTATCTGAAGTTCATTTAAGTCTAGATTTTTTAAGTAAGGTTTAAAACTCTCTGGCTTAAAGTAATAGTATGCATCTTCATCTACAGGAAAATCCATTGAAATTGGAGAGAATTTCCAATCACTTATTTTTGTAATATTAAGAGACAACGAAATGTTACCCTTAAAATTAAAATTATCGAAAAATTGATATAAAAAATCAAAAAAACCAAGAAAAACTCCTGAGATATAATAAGAATTAAATCTCTTATAATTTTCAGGTTTAACCCAAGTCTTTCGATAATAATAATGGAAAATAATAATTCCTTCTTTAGATATGAATATATTACCTGAGGGATAATCTACATTTCTTATAGAATAAATACCAGATCTTAAAAAAGTTAATTCATTAAATAAGTAATTATATGAACTTCTAATAAAACCAGGTCCATAATTAGATGTTATAAAAATTCTTCTAATTCTTTCATAATCTTTTTTCTCAAAAAAAAAATTTTTTTGAGATTTTATTGGGAAGACCACAAAATGAAATTCTAAATCTCCTTCAATAGAATCTTTTTCTAGCATTTTTTTGAAGTTACTTTCAATTTCCTGTACCACTTCTTTCATTTCATTTTTAAAGTTTTGTTCTGAGTCTATTGTATGGATATTTTCTAACTTGAGTTTAATGTTTGTTAGAATTCTTTCAATATCTTCAAGTTTTATTATGAGTTTTCCATTAAGAGTTAAATTCATTCTCATTGCTTCCCCATACTCATGTTGAATAATCTTTAGAATAAGATTGTTTTCTATAATGATAAAAATTTCATGATTTATACCTCGTGAATGTGTAGTCGGATCCCAATTACCACTTATATTAATTCCGATACTAGAAGCAATTTCTTTATTATTATTCAAAAAAACCACATCTGACATAATTTCCATTCTTCTCTCCTTTTCAATGAAATCTTTAGGAGTACGATTATCTTCATTAACATTTTCAAAATAAAAAGTAATAATATGCTCAAGTGCTTCGATGCACTTTAGTTTTATCGAACTCTCGTGATCAATCAATGAATACCGCCTATTTAGGTCCTCATTGATAATTCCTATGATTTGATTAAAATTTAAACTTTTAATAGGCATATTAAATATTTCATCTTTTTCATTCTCAGTTAAAAAATAATCAATAAGTTCATTGTGTATCATATATAAGTCTGGATCTGGTTTAGCTTGTGTATAAGCATCTTTAGAAGGTAAAAAGTCAATAATTTTTATTGTTCCACCAGCTAACATAATATTACCAAGATGCAGATCATTGTGAAAAGCATAATCCTCTCTAAACACTTTTATTGCTTCTAAAACTTCAAAAAATAGTTTAAGCCTTTGTTCTAATGAATTATTATCTTTAAATATATGCTCTGGTATTTTATCCAATGATTTTCCTTCGATATATTCCAAGATGGTAAAGAAATATTCTTCACCTTGAAATTCAACTCTACCATTATCAAAGGCTTTTACAATTCTCTTGTTCTCAAATTTGATTAGTTTACTAGCATCATCTAGAAAGAGATCTTTGTTTATCTCATTTATTGGTTCATTATTTATCTTAATGACGCGAAGAATTTTATCCCTTTGACTAAAAATTAGATAGAAAGTGCCCCAGTCTCCTCCGATTTCCAATTTTTCTAAAAGTGTATAAAATCTTTCATTTAATTTTTCTCTCAATTTTGAACTAAAAGTATCATCCTCTAAAATTTCTTCATTGGTGGGAATTTTATTATTCTGAAAAACTTCTGGTTTATAGGCGTAACACCTAAAATTAGTTAAATATGAATTGATGGGACTAAAATAAAGATCGAGTATAAATTCAGAGATATCATCTTCTATCTGATGCAATTCTTCATCTATTAATATTTCAAATTGAGTCCTATAATTATTTTGATCGAGTTTTATTCCATCCTTAATTAAAAAATTCTCAATTATACCTTGTTCATTTCCTCTGAGATAATGTTTAATTATCAGATTTGATTTATGAAAAATTCTATGATATGTAATTTCTCCTGTTAAACAATTTTTAGTATAATTTACATTTTCTATTTGAATATAAATTGGGAAAAGAAAAGTGGAGAATATATGGGAATTACTGTCGAATTCAATCTGTAAGGTTTGTTTTATTATAGGATATATAGAAGTAATTCCAATACTCCTTAATTCTTTCTTATCTTTTAAATGTTCAAGCCTTTCATGAAGTTCTCGATATTGAGATGAACTTACATTAAATTGAATTGTATTATATTCTCTGTCAACTTGGGTTAGCGGAGAATGGGAATTATTCTCCAAATTACTGTATAGATTCATATCATTCAAGTCAATATCTTCTTTTAAGAATTCTGCATTTTTTTTTATGAATTCCCATTTAGATTTCCAATCCTTAAGTTCTATGATTTCACATTCGATTTTAAACCAATCAGTATTATGGCTTAAATTTTTTATCCTGTTATGAAATTCATTTATTTCATCATGATTTTTATTTGTGAATCTAAAAATAGAAATTATGCTTATCCAATTATCATCTTCTTTAAAATAAGCACATCGAAAATCAATGAATTTATAACAATCTTTAAATTCTTCATAAACTTTAGTTATGGTCGTACTCATTAGTTAAATTATTTTTTATCCTTCTATTATTAAATTATATTTGAAATAACATAATTATCTCATAATCTACTTTAATAACTAATTATTAATCTTACACATATTAGTTTTTTGGAGTAAATAGAATTACTGATATTTCATCCTAACTAACTAAAAAATATTTCCTTCTGTCTCAAAAAGGAAAGTTATATTTGTTAGTTTCGCAAATTTTTAGGTAATTATAACAAACAAATATTTATTTTTTAGATAATAGATGTTTTATAATATAGTATTTTATAGAATTGTATTATGTTCAATATGCTAAATTATACAAAAGGAGGATATTACGAGGTGATTGATAATTACAGCTAGTAATGAAAGAAATTATTTCAAAAACATTAGTCGTGATGAAACTTATTCTAAAATGGTCGAGATTTTTGGAGCTGAATTTGTGAGTAACAAACAAGTTGATTTATATCCATATTCTTACGACATGACAGAAAATAAACCACATATGCCCGATATAGTTGTCATTCCAAAAAAAATACAACAATTAATTGAACTTGTGAAATTTTGTAATGAATATATAATCCCTATTACTCCATATATATCTGGAAATAACGTCGGAATTTAAGACTATTTAAGTCTTTAACGATAAGGTCTCACTATTCCCGAATATGGAGGAATTATAGTTGACTTTGGCAAAAAAATGAATAAAATAATACATGTCAATGAAACGATGATGTATGCACTGCTTGAGCCTGGAGTAACTTTTGGACATCTGAAAAAACATTTAGATGAGAATTATCCACACTTAAGATATAGCTATCCTAATGCGCCCCCTTATGCAAGTGTTATAGGAAACGCGCTTTTAAGTGGGATGACAAACCTTGGAACCAAGATTGGTCCTATGTCTGACTCTATTAATGGATTAGAGGTTATAACTACAGAAGGAGATGTTGTAAGAATTGGCTCTTGCTTTTATGGAAAGGAAGAAGCTGCTCTTGGGAGTTGGTGGGGCCGTGGCCCTATTCCTGACTTAATAGGATTATTTGTTAA
>JAEOTJ010000093.1 GCA_016839905.1 Promethearchaeota archaeon
ATTAAAATTTATATATGTAGGAAATTTAGATGATTATGCAAAGGGAGTAGGAGTTTTATTAAAAGCTATTGAGGAGGTGGTAAGCGAGAATCTAAATTTAAAAATATCCTTTGAATTTTGTGGAATAGGTCCACTAGAAGCAGAGGTTAGAGTTTTAGAAGCAAAGTATCCTTCATTTATTAAATATAATGGATATATAAGCAATGTTCAGATATCTGAGTTTTATTTTAGAAATGATGTATTTTTTTCAACTTCCCGTAGAGAACCATTCGGACGAGTTATAATTGAAGCATTAGCATCAAAATTAATAATAATATGTACTAAAACAATTGGATCAATTGAAATTTTAAAGGGAAAAGATTTTGGTTTTTTTTTAAAAAAATTAAAACCTGTTCAAATAAAAGAAAAAATCCTAGAAATCTATGATCTATGGGTTAAGACTCCAGATTTAATAAAAAAACTACAAGAAGCCGCAAAGAATTATGCTTTTCAAAATTATTCATTTTCTCGGGAATTAATTATGTTTAAAAATCTATTTGAGAGAGTTGGAAAGTTAAATGATTAGTTTTTTAAGAAATTATTAATATATTATATTGTTTTTATTAAATAATTTATATTCGAGCTTTAATTATTAATGACATTTAAAAAATTAAATAAAGTCTTATTTATTGGTCATTATGAAGAGAATTATTCTCGTAATTCAATATTTATTAAGGGTTTAAAAGAGTATAATGTTCAAATAATTGAATTTAATGTTAAATCATTTAGTATTCTCAAACATATCAAAACAAGCCTAAAAAATTTCCCAAAATTACATTCTCAAGAATTTGATGTAATTATTTTGCATGCCCCGTCTTGGATTCAAGTTCTACTAGCGAAAGTTCTCTCAAAAATAAAAAAAGTGCCTCTCATTCATGATATTTATATTTCAAAAGTTCAAACTTTTTATCACGATCGAAAAAAGTATAAAACTAGTAAAATCCCAAAATTACTATATTTAATTTATGTTTACTTATTAGATTTTTTTGAATGTATATTAGCAGATTATTTAATTTTAGACACTAATTCACATATAAAATATTTTTATGAAAAATTTAAGGTTCCAATTAAAAAATTTAGAAGGATCTTTATTGGGGCTAACGAAAAGATTTTTCATCCGATTATCAAAAAAAAAAAAAGAGAAGGTGACACTTTTACAGTAGGATTCTGGGGTACATTTATACCTTTACAAGGAATTCAATTTATATTAAAGGCTGCAAAGATTTTACAAAATGAGTCAGAAATTCAATTTAAATTAATTGGAAATGGTCAAACTTTTGAAGAAAGCAGAGAGCTTGCGAAAAAACTAAACCTAAATAATGTTATCTTTAAAGGATTTATCCCATTGAAAGAATTACCTGAATATATCTCTGATTTTGATATAGGATTAGGAATCTTTGGTGATACTAATAAAACAATTCAAGTAATCCCAAATAAAGTATATGAAGGAAATGCTATGAAACTTCCAATGATTTCATGTGATAGTCCTGCTATTAGAGAATTATACACTCATAAAGAAAATATTTTATTATGTGAACGAGCAAATCCAGAATCAATAGCATTAGGGATATTGGATTTAATGAATAATATTGAACTAAGAGAAAATATAAAAGAGAAAGCCTTTAAGATTTTTAATGAAAATTGTTCTATTTCTGCTATAGGGAAAAGATTATATTCAATTACTAATAAAATATTAAAAAATAATAATTAAAATACATCAAACGATATTTCAATAAATAATATCTGCCTTAATTAATTAGGATTCCAATACCTGCCCATTTTTGATCCCAATCCTCAATTATTTCCTCATAATCAAATTTATCTTTTATCTCATTCCAAAATTTAAAGACTTTTACTTCCGATTCTATAGAATGAGGAACTATATCATGAAGTGCGATAATACCTGATTTTTTAACTAAAGGATAGTACATATTGAAATCCTTTTTTACTCCTTCATAAGTGTGGTCTCCATCAATGAATAATAAATCTAGTTTGTTGCTACCTAAGATTTTATTTATTATTTTTAAAGTGGATTTATGATGAGAATTCGCTCGTATTAAATGAATTTTTTGTTGATGTAAAGCAAAGGATTTATAAAGAAACGTTTTTAATATAGAATATCCTCCCCCATATTTTCCACCAGGTAAATCTAAGCTTATTATCAGAGCATTTTTTGATGAAATTTTCGATAATAAGAAGAGTGTTCCCCCTTTTAATGTACCAATCTCAAGAATAAAGCGGAGGTTTTGTTTTCTTAGAATATTTAGTAATCTAATAATTTCAGATTTAACTTGCTTTGTATAAATCATTCCTTTCCCATTCATTAAGACAAAATTATATAAACTTTCTATTTTATATGTTTTAGTCATTTTTGTTATTTTATAAATAAGAGGTATCATTAATATTAATCTCTTCGATTTAACCAATATTCTATTAAAAAAAGATATAAATCCTTCTTTTTTGATTATGCTAATTAACTTTAGATTCTTAAATAATTGAAATATCTTCATTATCTATTTTTCTCGGATTTTATACGAAATTTTATAATTCTAATACTATATAGTTATATATAATGAGTATCAGCTTACTTCAATAATCCTTTCTCTTTTAATTCTTTATTTGCAAACTCAGATTTATCATTTACTTTCCCATATTGTAATTTTACCCATCTAATTAGTTCTTTCATTCCCTCTTCTAATGAAATTTCTGGAGTATATCCTAATTTTGAGGAAATCTTAGTAATATCGGCAAAACAATGACGGATATCACCTGGACGAAATTGATTCGTAATTTGGGGAATTATTTTAGGATTTATATTCTTGGTTAGAACATCTGCTATTTGTTTAATGCTAACAGGATTACCAGTTCCTACATTAAATACTTCATTTATAGCTTTTTTGTTTTCTAATGATAAAATTAGTGATTGACAAATATCAGAGATATTAACAAGATCTCGAGTTTGGTTTCCATCTTCATAAATTAAAGGAGGATTCCCATTTAATATTCTGCTTGAAAAAATTGCACAAACTCCTGTATATGGGTTTGATAATGCTTGTCTACTACCATATACGTTAAAAAATCTCAATGCAGTAGTATCAATACCATAGGTCTCTCCTATTAACATACACATTTTCTCTTGAGATTTTTTAGTTAATGCATAAATTGAAGTACAATCTTGTGGTTTTTCTTCATCAGTCGGAATGGGTTTTGCCTTTTTTCCACATTTAGGGCAATTAATTTCCCAGTTGTTTTCTTTTAATTGGGCTAAGTTCCGGAGTTTAGGTTCGATTTTACCACAATCTCCACAATTATAAGCTCCCTCACCGTAAGTTGACATTGAGGATGATACAATTAATTTTTTAACATTATTGGGTTTATTAATTAGTAGATCTAAAAGACGGGCAGTACCAGTTGTATTTACATCAACATATTTATCAATTGCATACATAGATTGACCAACTCCAACCATAGCTGCTAAATGATAAATAACTTCAATATCTTTTAATGCATCTATTAGTTCATCTTTATTTCGAATATCATTTTTAATAAAATTAACATTTTTAGATAAATATTCTGGAGGTTCATTTAGATTACCATGTACTTGATCTTCCAGATTGTCATATACCGTTATATTATGCCCTTTTAAAAGGAGTTTGTCAACTAAATGACTACCTATGAAACCAGCACCACCAATAATTATAATATTTTTTGACATATTCTTAGGATATATTTAATTCTGTATTAGAAAATTTATGAATTCTTTAAAAAATTATTATAAATAATGAACTAACCAATTGTTTCTTTTTTTAAACGTGATAAATATTTTATAGAATTATATTGCATTAATAAATTAAAAAAAATGTCTATATAGAGAAAATAGAACATTTTAATAAAAAATATTTTACGAAAATTTGTTTTAATTTTATCTTGTGTTATTTTTTTAAAAAATATATATTTTCGGAGTTTTGTCAAGTAAAGATGAATAATAAAACAAATCCCAATGAAAAATAAACCAATTGAGAGAAATAGAAATATTGGAAAGATTAAGAGATAAATTGAACCCAATGTTAATATAAACACTCTTAATATTTGCTTTTTATTTTTCTTTTTGTAAGAGAGTCTTAAAGAATTTTCCAAATATCTTTTCTTCTGATAATAAAATTCCTTATTATTATTAGGATATGCACTATACATCCTACTCCGATAATCTACTAACCCATAAATTCTATATCCTTTAGAAATAATATCCATTGCTCTTGAGATATCTTCTCCAATAGTCCTATTTTGATTAAATTTACCAATGGCTTTAATTACATCTAATGTCATACAAGTATTCGATCCTGATACGATGGTGTGATTATAACGAGAATACTTCTTTTTAATAGCATTCATTCGACTAATCAGTAAGTATTTTATAAGGTTCTTCCCTTCTTGTGATTTTAAAGGTCTGAAAGTGCTTATAACAACATCTTCATTAAGATTAACAATTGGATATAACATTCTTAATAAAATCTCATCTGTTAAATAACAATCTGCATCTATAAAATATAATATGCCCTCTGTAACTTCATTTAAACATTCATTTAAAGCTTTGATTTTGCCTAATGAGGCTTTCTCCTTGCCACCAGATTGTTTTAGGATTAAAAAATTATCGTGTTTTTTAAATGAATCAGCAATATTTATAGTTTCTTCATTTCCTCCCGCATTTACAATAATCTTTAAATTTGGATATTTTAAATTTATGATAGATAATAGACATTCTTTAAATTCTCTTCCTTCTTTCCAAGCAGGAATAATAATATTAACTACTGGGATTTCTTTTAAAGTTTCAATATTAATAACATTAGGATCTTTAAGTTCTAGAAACGCATTCAAATATATTCTATCTTTAAAAAATGTTAAAATTATATTATAAAGAATAATTATAATCAAGAATAATAAGAAAAAATAAATAGTATTAATAATTTCAAACCCAATTTTAAGAATATCAGGGATTGAATATTGAAATATCATATTTAAATACAATTTAACATCTTATTAATTATTTTAATATTTTTATTAATTCTATTGCTTCATTAAGAATAATATCGGGTTTAAATAGAGATTTTTCAATCATTTCTCTTGAGGTTTCTCCAGATAAAACACAAATAGTTGTTACTCCTGCTTCATTTCCCATCCTTATATCAGTATATAAACGATCTCCAATCATTACTGCATCATCAGGAGATAATCCTAATTCATCTAATTTAAATAGAAGCATTTCTTTATTGGGCTTACCAAGGATTCGTGGCTTTTTACCAGTACTTTCATAAAGTAATGCGATCATTGACCCTGTATCGGGAATATATCCTTTTTTAGTTGGACATACTTTATCAGGATGGGTCGCAATGAATGGTAAATCATCTTGTAGGAAATATGCAGCTTTTTCAAGTTTTTCATAAGTGAGTTCCTTATCAAAACCTAAGACAAGGATTTCTGGATCTTTATCCGTAATTTCAAAACCTTTTTGTTTGAATTCTGATTCTAATGATTTTGTTCCTAGTAGATAAATTTTCTTTATATCATTTTCTTTTAGATATTGAATAGTAGGATGTGTAGATATTATTATATTTTCTATACTTATGTCTAATCCGAAGTATCTTAATTTATTTAAGTAATCCTCTGTAGAGATACTTGAATTATTAGAAAGAAAAAAGAATTGCTTCTTTAATTTTTTCATTAAATCAATTAACTCGAGAACTTTATCAAATAATACTCCCTCAAGATATAATGTTCCATCTAAATCAAAAAAAAAAATTTTCTTTTCCTTCAAAAAATTGAGATTTTTATTAAAATTGAACATCTCCAATTATTTTATATCAATCTTTAATTCTACCTTTTTAAATTATAATAAATAATATCTCTTTTTTTTATTAGTTATAGAAATTTATAAAAATATAATATATAATAAAAGACTGTTGATAAAATAAAAAGTATTTGACCAATTATAAAATCTCCCTTTATTGCTTTAGTCAAGCTTCAGATAAAGAAAGCGAGGATAAAAAAGAAATTACATCCAGGAAATGAAAAGTAAATCAATAGCTCAACAGGATAAGATCTGTTAATAAATTTATTAAAATGATAATAAAAAAAATAGAATTAAATCATTCATCTACATCTTTAAAAAATAGAGGTAATTATTAAAAATCTTTTCTTTGACAATTAATTCAATTTCTTTTAGTAATTCTAAATATTTCTCGACTGTTTTTCGATGTATTTTGAGATCAGAAGCTAACTTACCCTTAGTTATTCCGTAATCATTCAAAGTTAAATACTCAATAATTTTTTTACAAATTTTTTTTGATGTAAGATAAACTTTTTTAAGATCTTGTCGTTTTAATTCACTATTGAAAAAAACATAGTGGTTATCTATAAATTCTTTCTGAATTAATCCAAATTTACTTAAAATTTTTACATGCCAATGAATTACATAATTTGAATGATTTAATTTTTGGATTATTTGATTAAATAAAACTCCATTACTACCGATTATATAGTCATGGATTTTTTTTCTCATTGAGTTTTCAAGTATGATATCTTTAGATAAGGTGGATCCTTCTACGATCATCTTTTTCTTTATTAATGAGAGTAAAATCTTTCTAAGCCCTTCATTATTAAGGTTTACTGATTTTTTTGATAGTTTTATTTGAAGAAATGGGAGAGTCTCTTCGATGTGGAATGGTCTATTGCGATTTAAATAATCCTTGAGTATATCAAATACTAAAGGTTCCAAATCTAAGAGGTTTTCCGTCATTTTATTATTTTTCTCTCTCGATATCTTCAAAACTTAAATTCTTTTGCTTTATCTTGGTCATTTCATCAATTAAGGCCGTTCTTTCATCAGGTGTCAATGCTAATATGTCTTTAACATAATCATCTAATTCATCACCTGAGAGGTTTAATTTCTCAATTTTATCCCAATCTTCTTTTGATAATGTTGTAATGTTAATTGTTTCTAATTGGTCAATATTATCTAAAATATTTTCAGTTTCAAACAATTTTATTATGTTTTTATTAGTTATGAATGCACCTAATGATTTTCCATTTTCTTGGAAAATACCTAGATTTTGAGAAGCTTCTGTTATTTTGACACCTTCAGTTTTAACCGGTGTGCTGCATATCCAACATCCTTCATTTTTCAGTTGTAAAGTTCTCGCACAATTCAAACAATACTTGGCATGACATTTTGGACAAACATAACTGATACCTTCAATAGTTCCTTTATGAACCACGCATGAATCGAGCTTCTCTTGAATAGCCATCTCCTTTTCAGTTCTTTCAATTTCCCTTAATCTTTCGGCCTCTAATTCTGCACTGGTTCCAACCTGTACCTTTTTCTCCACTATTTTCTTTTTAGAGGCTTTCTTAGGAATTATAATTTTCCTCTCTTCCACTATTGCCCCTGGAGGGACTTTTTCTAAAAATGCCTCTGTGGTATCAATAGTTTCTTGAGGCCTCCACGTTCTCCTCAGTAATTCCTCCCTTTTCTTCTGAGCTTGTTCTTTTGAATCTATAATATCACCCAGCCTTTTTACCTTCTTTGACACGCCCTCTTTCTTTTTCTTCTTTTTGGTCGTGATGATGTAAGCTGTTGGAACTGCCACTCCAACGACACTCAGAATGATGATGAATAGCATATTATCCACGAGAAAGAGCCAAAGCCAATTTGGCTCCCGACCTGAAATCTCTGCCAAGCAGAATACCGAGAAATCCGTGGTAGAGAATTCGATGTAGTGCTGTTCAGTATTGATCATAATGTCAATATCTTTCCATAGCCAAATTGCTTTACCAATGTCAAATATATATTTAAGCACTCGTAGATCTTGCGGATCTCGTACTTGGCTTGGATCGTAATAGAACCTTACCGTGGCACTGCTCACGATGCCATCATCTTCTTGCATATTAAAATTAAAAATCGTGATGTTGTAGAAATAATGCGCTTGGAAAGTGGCCCCAATGCCTATACCCACCAAGTTTGAACTAGTCCTGTCAAGATCAATGTATCCTGGAGCATTAGTCTCAATGTCAAGTTGAAGCCCTAACGTGCTTATGCGTTCAATTGTCATTGGATCTCCAGCCTGTATGAAAATGAGTTCTAAATCCGTGGTAAAGTATCTTATATCTGATGCAAGCATCATTCCTGAAGTAGTATTTCCAAATACTTGAATGGAATGGGAGCCATCAGAAGGCATTGGGATTGTTGTATTTCCTAAAATGGTCTTATTTGCTTGCCCATCCAAGGAATATCCTTGCCAATTCA
>JAEOTJ010000420.1 GCA_016839905.1 Promethearchaeota archaeon
ATAATAATCTATTTTTCTTCATTAAGCAAACCACTCCCCACTCCCCCCCCAGAAGGACTTCCGATAGATCTTGATATTAATACAATATTACATCTTATTGAGTTCGCTGCTTTAGCTTTTTTTGTAGCCTTTGGATTTAATAAAAAAGTAGATGTGAAATTCTTGATAATTTTTACTACAATTTTCGCCATATCAGATGAAATCCATCAATATTTTGTTCCTAATCGTTTCTTTGATATATATGATGTTATTATAGATTTGATTGGAGTGACTATAGGATTTGTATCTTATTTTTTATTAACATCCTCCTTAAAAAAGAGAAAGATTAAAAAAAGAAGCAGTATATAAATTAGTCAATGCCAAAAAAAGATGATAATTTAAAAGTCAAGTCTTTAGGGGATAATCTAAAAAAATTTAAAAAAGATTTAAAGAATCTAAAGACTAAAATTGATGATTTGGAAAAAATAGGATTACCAAAATTAAACAATCCTTCGCAATTAGCTTCTTTTCTTAAAATAGATGTCCACGTTTTAATGAAATATTGTATAGCGAAAAATACAGTTATTCCCTCGGAATTTCATTATAGACGATTTAAATTGAAGAAAAAAACTGGGGGAGTACGTGTAATTCTAGCACCCAAGAAGGAGTTAAAATCCATTCAGGATAAAATATATCATGAAATATTAGAAAAAATTAAACCAAGTTCATCTTCTCATGGATTCCAGAAAGATTTTTCGATTGTATCTAATGCTAAGGTACATTTAAATGCAGAACTAATTTATAGCTTGGATCTAAAGAACTTCTTTCCCTCAATTAAGTTTCAGCAGGTTCTTGAAATCTTTAAGAGAATGGGATATTCAGGACTTATAGCATCACTCCTTACAGCTTTATGTACTGCACCCCCAATGCAATATTCAAAGAATAAAAGAAAATGGATTTTGGAAAAAAAAAATGTTCATTATTTACCTCAAGGAGCCCCTACAAGTCCAGCATTATCAAATTTAGCTTGTATTGATTTAGATGAAGAATTAGACTCAATTGCAAAAAAAAATAAATTTAGATATTCCCGTTATGCTGATGACCTCGCATTTTCTAGCATTAGCGAAAAGAAAATAACAAAAGACTTCCTTAATAAAATTCAAAAACAAATCGTTGGCCACGGTTTTAGTATTAATCAGAAAAAAGAATATTTTTCACGAATGTTCAAACCTCGAAGGGTTACCGGCATTATTGTTCATAAAGATTATCTCGCATTACCGAGGGTGTGGATTCGAAGATTACGAGCTGCTCTTCATGAATTAAAGAATAGTAAATTAGACAAAGATGACCCAAACTTCATAGAATTAGTAAAGAATATCGAGGGGCGATGTGCATATGCAACTATGGTGAATAAAAAAAGATATTCACACTTTTATGAAACATTTAAGGTTTTAAAATCATAAAAACTATGGAAACCATTAAATTTTGCCCATTTTAAAGTGAAACTGTGAGAGAATCCCTATGTGATACTTGTCAGAACTGCGGTATAAATATGAATACTAAAGATTAAACTTTATAAACTAAGAGTGATTAATTAACTTAGGATATTTCAGGCCATCTTCGGATGATATGGCGTTCCGCCATATGTGTGAACAATGGTTCCATTATCGTTTAGAATTATGGCTTAGGCCATAATGCTGATTTATCCTATTTTCTATCTAATTCTGTTTCTATGTTTTAAAATATACATTTCAAAAACACTTACTAAAGAGATAGGAAAGTATTAGCCTTATTCATTATTTACCCTAATACGATAATATAACCAACTTACTTTAATTTTATTAGAATTCATTGGATTAATTTCCTGGTTACAATCCATAATCGCAATTTTTTTCATTTCCGGACAAACAATAAAACCAGCTAAAGGAATATCTTTAAAAGGTAAAGGAAGAAGACGAATTTTATTTCTTTTAATGGTCTTATCAATGATGTTTTTAAGATTAGGAAAGGATGAGGATAAACAACTTGGTAGATCTAATAAAATTTTTTTCATATCATCATTATTGGTAATTGATGGCCTTAATGGGTCAATACCAATTTGTTGATAACAACTCTTTAATACCCTAGCGATATGATTATTTATCTCAGTTAAAATCCTCGTACGGTTAAGAATAGAATATATAACTTTCAATAAATATGATCTTTCTGGGAAACTAAACCTTGAAATGACCATTATTAAATTGATTAAATTCGATTTGGATACATCACATCTTACTGAATTAAAAAGATCATTATAACCAAAAAATGTTCTAAACATCTTATGACTCTCTCGATCACCCCATGAAAAAGTAGGTGCCCCTGGACCTGGATGAGAATGATACCAACCTACTATTGTATCTTTTCTATTTTCAAATTTTTGTAATACAGTATTAAAAATTCTAAAGTCTGGATTGACAAATGTTGAAGTTCCCAGCGCTAGAGGAACATTACCAGTGATCTTAGATATAGTTCCATCTTGAAGCCTTTCACCCGATACTAATCCAAAACATTCAAGTTTTCCAGACTTCCTTGCGTGCTCTGTAATATATGTTAATGTACTTCTATTAATTACAATATTATCCTTAATAACAACTTTAATTGTGATTTCCCTTTCAGTAATTATATCTGAACCAGCTTCAACCATATCTAGATATGAAGCATCTTCAATAAAACGAAGTGAACTTGATTTATCTACTATTCGTGGATCTAAATTAATCCTTGCACCTTCTTGAGAAATTTCATCTACCGGAGATAATTCTCGTTCCATTGATTGATCTAAATAATTAGGTGTTTCCTGCTCTAGATTTTGCTTAATTGTATCAATTAAATCAAGGCAATTATGATCAGCAGGTTCTTTATGTCTAATACAAAAATATTGAGAACATTTTCCACAAAAAAAAGCATCATTGAAATTTAAACCACAGTGCCAACATTGATATAAGTCTTTTAAAGGAGGTGCTTCATATTCCATAAAAGGGGAGAGTGGTTTCATTTTTGAATAATCATAAGCCGGGAGTGAATCAAGGATAGAACTAGTATCTATTTTATAAGGATTTTGAATGCTTTCTCCTGGACAATCATGATTTAAAGGTTCATAATGATAATAACAGTAGTTTTGTTGACATTGTGGACATAATTGAAGGTTATCAAAATCTGTTCCACAAAACCAACATACTGGCAAGTTATAATCACAATTTAGTTTTATTATTGCTTATCATTTATATAATTTATTAAAATAATTAATTCTACCTTTAATATTAGAAATTATAATATTTATCTCTTGTTCATTTAAAGAAAAAAGATTAAAAATAATTTGATCAATTTTTTTTAGTATAATATTTATTTCTTTGTTCAGCTCTCCATTATTTTCTTGGAGCTTTCTAATTATTTGATCAACTTTCAGAGTAATTTCATTCCTTAGTTTTTCTTCAGGTTTAATAATAGGTAGATGCCTAATCATATATTGATTTAAGTTAATTGTAGTATCCTTTTGACTATTTATCCCGTAAGTACAATAGAATTGAATTAGAGCAGAATTTAAAACCGCACAAATATATTTTAATTCATTTAAATCATCATGAAGTAAGGAATATATTGAGGAGGTAAAACATATACTATTCTCGGAGTAAATAGCTTCGGGAACAATATTATTATGCTTAATGAGAAGCTTTGGATTGACATAATATTCGTATTCCTCTCCTTTCAATAAAAAACTATCAATTTTTTCGATATTGAGAGATTTACGCTTATTTATAAAATAATATTTAAAATCATCTTTAGCATTAATAAAAAAACATGAGCCCTCAAGATTATCTTTAAGAATATTTTTTACTTCTTTTAAACCCTTATCTTCTTCTCCACGTACCATTCTTGGAAAGTCTATAGGATTTAAATAATTAAGGTCTCCAGCATTTTCTATCCTATTAATTATTTGATATAAATCATCGTTAGGTTTTATTCTAATTCGAAATAATTTGTCCGTTTTTGATCCACAATAAGGACATTTATTTTTAAAAGTATAGACAAATAACTTTTTAGAATTTACACATAATGGACAATTCAAATTGAAGCATATCTTGAGTTTATCTATATCTTTATTGTTATAAGAAATTATCTTTTTATCAGGATAATCGTAAATTTCTAAGCTTTTATTTTCATTACTTTCTTTCTTTTCATAAAAAACAATTTGAACCTCGTTGGTTGCTCTTTTAAAAAGTTTGGATCCAATATCGAAGATTTTCAAAAGATTAGCCGTAGATAAAAGTCTATTTCTAAATACAATATAACCTTGCCTTAAAAGAAAACTTTTTGGAACAAGTAATCCTATTAGCCCTTTACTCCAATCAAGAGCTTTCAATAAAAATGCACAATAAATATCTACATTATAATAAATATTCTCTTTTTTAAGGATATTTTTTACATCTTGTTCTAATATATTTCCATATGGGGGATTTCCAATAATTATATCAAATTTAGATGAGTTTTTAACAGTTAAACTATTTTCTACTCGTAAATTTGATTTGAGAATAGATATTATTTTAAATAAATCAGCCTCATTATCTTTGAAATACCACTTGAATAATTTTAAAATGCATAATTTTATTCCAAATTCGTTAATATCCAAGCCGTTAATGTTCTTTAAAATTTTAGTTTTAACATCTGATTTATTTAATTGCGGGTTTATCTTCTTTATTAAATTAAAAAGAATTTTTGCAGCACTTAATAGAAAGACTCCAGAACCACACGCAGGATCGCACACTGTAATAGTTAATAGAATATCGAAAATTTGTTTTTTTTGCTCAGAATTTAATTCAAAAATATCTTTAACATTTTTAAGTTGAATAAAACTAATTTTTTTTTTAAGGAATAGTAGTAAAGCCTCAGAAAAGATGGAATCTGTAATTTTTTCATCGGTATAATAGACGCCCTCCTTTTTTCGCTTGTGATAACTTTTTAAAATTAATTCTTCCTTTGGATCTATTGATTTTAAGGAATTAGAAATTGTTTGCAAGTTATTAGTGATAATATTTTTTTCAAATGATTTGAAAAATTCGTTAAATTCTCGGAAATCCTCTATTTCCTTCATTTTTTATTGTAAATAATTCCTTCATTCTTTAGTTTAATTTTTATAATAAGAAATATAAAAATTAAAGTAACTTAAAATGTTCACAAATGTGGACATATGGTGGACTGTTACTGAAGTCCATCGACTGAGCACAGATACTCAGACGAGAATGATACTGGCAAGATCTTTACGGTATCTCGCTTGACAATATTTCGAGCAGCATTGAGGTCGGAATCGACGGTCTTATTGCAATGAGGACACGTGAATAACTTGATATTGGAGGGATGACGAATGCCGCGCTGCTTGCAATGGGCGCAATCTTGGGAGGTATTACTGGCATCCACGAGTACAACTTGAATCCCCTTACGAGAGGCATTCTGAGTCGTTTTCTGTTGCACTTGGGAATGGAACCAATGCACTTGCCAAAATGCAATGAACTTGCCTTTTTCTCTCTTGGGTTGATGGCGGGACCATCGCAAGTCTTCAAAATGGATGCTCGAGGCTCCATTAAAGGAGGCTATCCGAACAATGAGCCCTGAAAGCCGGGACACGATATCGGCGTTAATTTGGTGTATTTTATTCCAAATGGAAGATTCCGTCTTAGAAAGATGATACCACTTGATTTTCTTCTTGTAATCCCTGGGATGTCGATTTTCATAGTCTGACCGCTTCTTTTGAATGATTTTATGCTGCTTGCGGAGATTAATCAGCTTTAACTTGATATTGGTAGGCTTTTCTTGATTATCCGTCCTTTCAAACTTGCCAGTGGAATCGTTGAATCTCATGTCATGGAGAGTTTTTTGGCTGATAAAATATCGTTTCAGTTCTTTCGGCTCTTGGGGGCTGGTTTTATCCATGATTGATAGGACCGCAAGATGTTTTATGCCCAAGTCTACGCCTACTTCAATTCTGGAAGCCGAAGCTCCAGAAGCAGGGGCGCTAGCGCTGACCGTTTTCATTCTAAACGGCTGGCACAAAATTAATTTGCGTCCTTTCAATTGTAAAACCGGATTACTTAAATTATATTTATATTGACCTTTTTTATCTTGTTCAAAATGGGGCTCATAAAATTGGTTAAAGCGATTCCCTTGTTTAGGCGAGATTTTAAGGACGTATTCTTTTCCCCTTCTTTTGATCATTCCAAATCGCGCCGTGTGAGCAGCCCCATCAATTTCATACATATATTCGGGCTGAATTAGAGGAATCGTCATTTCTTTAAATTTAGGAGGCGAATTTATGAAATAAATCTCACCCTGCAGCGATTGAAGAATATCAATGAGCTTTTCCTTGATTTTGTTCGCCTCCCCTAATGATAGGAATAACACTTGAAATTGAGATTTAATTTCATAAAATAACTTGGTGCTTATGTAATGAATGAATCCCGCAAAATTAAAGGATTGAAAATTAATGTGAGGGAAAGTAGGCTTGAAAATGGCTTTTGTAGCGCGGAGTTTGGGATTCTCCATTACTGAATTGAAAAACTCCGAAAGTATATTCAATACTTTTGATTTGATCTCGCTGGAATCCAAATTTCTATATCCTTCATCTCCCATAATTATATTCTTATTAATGACCAAATCCCGCTCTTTTTTAAACTGCTGGATGTCATTGAATTCATATTTATCGAAAAGAGAATTAACAAGAGAAACTTCTATGGAGGTACCATAAAGCGGTCTCCCCTTTTTTAACCTCATTTTGGCATATTTCGTCGTCCGAGACCGTACTACGCGGACAAATAACCCGAGAAAATATTCTTGGATGTTGATATGCTCTTTAAGAATAGGGTCTAAATACCCATCAAGAGCTCCAGGATCATCATTCATAATTTCAATAATGTCTTTTATGGATATTTTCACTGTATTTTCCAAAATTTCATCTTTAATGATAAGATTTCTTAGCTGACTTATATGTCCCTTGAGATACTCATAGGACGGACGATCAAGTTCTCCAAAGATGTTTCTACTAGCCTTACTTGAAAAGACTTTGAGAAATTCTTTATGGAACGGCTTTCTTCCTAAAAATGTTTTCAAGGTATAAGAGGATTCTGATACGCTCTCATCCTTGTCTTGTTTTCGATGGTATATTGCTCGCTGTCGCTTGGAATTAAGCAGGTCGATTAAGCTTCCTGCAATGGTCTTCAAACGCTCATTTCTTATGATCCAATTGCGAACCGCATAAAAAGGATATTGGATTGCATTCTGGTTTGCACGCTCATAGAATGAATAATGCGCGTCCTTTTTTCGATAATTTGACTTAAATTGGCTAAGATTCTTTGAAGGATCAGAGGGATCGCTGTAATAACTATAGAAATACTTCATAATCCTCATTTTTGCACTAGTAAAAAGCTTTTCATTCTGCGGAATTTTACCTTCATTTTTTAAGGTTTTAAAATGATCTCTGTGTTTTTTAATAATTTTTAAATGGAAATTAGGATATTCCCAAGGCAGGTTATTGATGATGGAAGGGTCTTCTCTAATTAAATTAACGAAAAAATCGCAAAATATGTTCTGAAGGTCTCGAAATTTGATAAATTGCTCCCGAATGTCATTAATGACATTGATTTTTTGGATTTTATTTCCTTGAGGGATCAACGCAAATTTTCGAGTTAAAATGCTCTCATTTCTCTTTCTGGACTTGATACCTTCGAGGATTACGGGGACTTTTTTCTTTTTCAAATCAGATAAGCTTACTACATTAAATACATCCATTCCAGCATTCAATTCGCTATTACCATCATCAAATAGAGGCTTAACAGCTGAAATAGATTCATATTTGAATGGATTCTTTGAAGAAAAACTAGATAAGTTAACCTCTTCATTTTTTTTTTTTAAATTTGGAATGCTTTCTCTTATCTCATGAGTTAACAATCCTTCCTTGATCAAATCTTGCGCTATTTCACCCTTAATTCCTTGGAGATCGGATATTTCAAGACCATCATTTAATATTTCAAAATTAATCTTGACTAACCAATGCAAGTATTCCAAAAAACTCTCGCAATAGATTTTATCTTCCCTCAATTTTTTTTGAAATCTCTTGTATCTCTCTTTAAAAAGTTTCTTGGCTTTTTTAGTGAAGCGATTCAACCAAACCGCCTTTACTACTTTATATTCTATATGCCCTTCAAATTTTCTTGCCATTTCACTTGCATTCTTTTCGGTTAATTTTTCTATCTTTTTATCATCTTCCCTTCTACTCTCAGTTAATTTAATCCATTCCTGAATGTACCTGGAAAGAAAGATCGTCAAGTGATATTCAAATGAGAGTTGCTTCTGAGGATCTAGTTTATAACCATATGTCTGCTTTAGGTCTTCCATTATTTTTACGTGAATTTCATCCTCGAGAGTTGAAAAATCCATCCTTCCTGAGATCATCCTAAAAATATCTCTAAACGAGTTCCTAAAAGAGGGTCGGAACAGGGATCGATATGTCATTCTATCTTTTAGAGATTCTTTTACATTATCATAATTATTTATAAAAGCTTCTACATCAATATTCAATTTCTTTAACCAAGCTATTTGAAATGGTTCTCTTAAT
>JAEOTJ010000006.1 GCA_016839905.1 Promethearchaeota archaeon
AAATTCATAATTTTTTCCAAGGCTTTCCAAAAAGTACATAGCTAGAGATTGCTAAAGAAGTTTCCATACCAATGTTAAGTATATCTCCTTTAGCATCCGATACTTTACTCTGATCCTCTGACCGATCCATAGTTTTGCGAGTGATGCAATGCTGTCGTGCTTTAAGAAGTGCGACTCCTTGGCTGTTTTTATTAAATAAATATTCATAAAAATTAGCTGTAATGTTTTTTGTTTCTGCGTTAAATATTGGATAATTTCTAGAAACAATTCCAGTTATTCTATCATAATTAAATTGAGTTACAATTTCACCAAATGTTTGTAAAGCATTAATAATTTTTTTTCCATCAACATTGTAAATTTGAGTATTAAAGAATAGTAATGGCTGCAATTTAGATTGATTTTTATTTAATGAATCAAGAATTTCATCAAATGTAATTATATTATTATCATTTGTAAGGAAAAAACTATCCTTAGGACTTCCCCTTGAATAAAAGACATTCCCTACAAAATGAATAATGTGATAAGCCCCTTGGCTAAGATTTAATAGAATATTCTCTCGAGTCGAATTTGCTTCTGATAATAAATTAATTTGATTAATCTCATCTCTATTATTAAAAAAACTCGTAATATAGTTTAATTCATCCATTCCATCACGAAATGGAAAGATTAATTCTTTATTTTTTATCTCATCGTTCCACTTTTTAGGACCAGTTGAATTATTGGCATCTATTATTAATACATTATATATTTCCTTATTGGAAGGCGTTATTAAATCTTCACGAAAATCTAAATCAAAAGTAATACCCCCTAGTGGAGCCTCTCCTATTTTATATGCGCTAGAATATTTTAGTAAGAAAAGATTATTAGAATCGAAAATTAATTCAAAAGGAATTGAGATGGAATCAATTATAAAATAAATTTGAGGAACTAGATTTAAATTAACGATCTTAAATCTTTTTAATAATTCCCTTAAATTTTCTGGAAGAAAAATATATAATAATCTCCCAAAATCTATTAAATTGAACTTAAATTCTGGATCTCGTTTATTTGAAAACATTTCATTAAATATTTCAGTAATATGAATATCATTCCATAATTCATCAATAATTCTTCCCTCAACAATCATCCCCTCTGCTGAAACCATCCTATATGAAATCATTCCCTCTGAATTTATCCTTAAAATCATTTGTATAACTACAAAATTAGGATCGAACTCAATACCATGTTCGAACTCTTCTTGAAAGGAATAAATTTCATTTTTTAGAGATTCTCCTAAATTATATAGGGTATTGAGATCTGTTAGCCTTACTGCTAGATTTTGATCTAATTGTGATATGATTTTTTGTGCAAGATCAAAATCTTTTTCTTCAAATAAAGCACGATAGAACATCATCCTCCAGAAATCTTTTTTCTCTAATGCAAAAAAATTTCCTTTAAATTTCCAAAGATAATTATATGTATAAAAAAAATGATAAATTTGAGCATTATTAGTAGGTAATTTAAGATGAGTACTTAATTTTTCTAAGGATTGGAGTAAATACTTTTTATTTTTCATGTCTACAAAATTTTTACATGCTTGAACCCATAATTCTATTAATATGTTATCATAACCTAAGTCCGTTTGGTACATAAATATGTCTTCTAAGAAATCATAGATTTCAAATGTAATGTCAAATCGATTTCGAGAAAGAGAAAAATCTATGAATCTCTTTATATACTGAATTGCATCTCCAAATGATTGAAAGTTTTGAAATTTGGAGTAGAGATTTCTTACTATAATAATTGTCCAAGATGATTCACCAATATAATTTAAATAATATATTAATTCTTCTAATTCAGTCAAAATTGTGCTGAAATTTCTCTCATTTATATTAATTTTATTTAAATTACCGAAAACTTCCTTTAAATATGTTGAAAGCCGGTTTGTGAGTAATTTTTGTATGATCTTAACAAATTCTTTAGAATCATCAATAAGTTGATATTTTATATTCACGTTTTCTATAAATATAAATAAAAATAAAGCTCTTTTAGTGGGTTCAAGTTTAAAAATTGTTTTCCCAAGGGTCTCCATACTTAAGTGAAATAATTCAGAAGGAATCACGGATTTTCTTAAATACATCAAAAGAATTTGTAATTCAATTAATTTTAAATATTCTTCATTTGCCTTAAGTTCATTTGAAAAGGAATTTATAAATTTTGTTATTCCTTCAGTAGATATATCTTCCATTGAAATAAAAGTCTTTAAAAGCTTTGTACAAAAATTATTAAAAAGATAAAAATCATCTAATTTTGATAAGAATGAGAAAAAGCGTTTATAAGCATCAATGTATCTGATGAGATCTACTTTTACTTCTCCCTCTTCTTCTTTACGTGTTAAAGAATTAATATAAAGCCACCAAGAATTTGAAATTATCATTATGAATTGCCTTTTCTTTTGAATATCTAACCAATTAGTTTTTTCTACCTTAAAATATAGGTCAGTAAAGAGTTTATCGGCCCATCTATGATTAGCAGCATATAGTAATCTTCTTCCTTGAAGAATCCTTTGCTGGAAATCTGTTAAAAATTCCTTTTTTAAATCAGATCTGATTGACATTAACAATCCCTTTTTTAAAAATATTAATTATTAGGTTCTAGATTTTGTTGATTTTCTTGATCAATTACTTCTTTAGATTCTCCAACTTGAGGATTTTGTATCCATCCTTTTGTTAATTGTCCTTTAGAATATAAGATAGATGCTCCAATCCAACCCATATTTTCTCTTCCAGAAACAGCAATAACATTAATAGAATTTTTAATTTTATCCGTAAAGAATTTTAATAACTCCATTTTCAGTCTTTCTGCTATTCCTGGAATTATACTTGTCCCTCCTGAAATGATTATATTTTGAATTATTTCTTCCCAATTCTCCCGTTCCCAGGTTTTTACTACTTTCGAAATTGCTTCGGCAAGACTAATATAATTAATATGGATTAAGGAAGGATTAAAAAATGTTTCAGCAATCATAAATCTTTCAGAGTTGATGATTAATTCAGAACCATCAGGAAAGTTAATTTGCTGATCATATTTAGTCAAACCTTCTTTAATTCGCTTTTTTTCTTCCTCAGCATTTAAAATGCATAAAGATGTTTTTTCCTTTATCTCCTTTGCAAGCCAATTATCGAAATAAAGATTTCTACCTGAACCTTTTTCTGTTAGAATTAAATTTAAAAAATAGTTTGTTAAGTCTTTTCCAGTAATCGGAAAAACATCACGAGCCATTATATTTGTAAATCCATGTAAAATAGTAGTAATATAAGTATGGTTTTCACCAATATTAATGACAGCACCACTTGTTTTCTGTAATGCTGAAAGAATCGCTTGGCTTTCTGATAAAAATAAAATTTCGGGAAACTTAAGATTATCAATAAATATTTGCTGTAATTTAGATTTTTCTAATTCTGTCATAAAAGAGGGACTTATAATTACAATTGGTTGTTTGAATTGTAGTTCAGGGGTAATATTCAATTGTCCATAATAATAAAGAAAAAACTTTTCTAAAATATTATAATTACTTTCCTTCCAAAATTCATGCAGATTTAAAATATTTTGATATCTTAAAGCTTCACGTCCAAACAAGTACTCATTAACGAGCTTATCTTTAAAAAAAATATCTTCTAAACCATCAACAATATCCATATTAAAAATATAATCGGAAGCATCTACATATACACTTGGTGCAATAATTTCGGGAAAATCTTCTCCCCCCCATCCCATCCTAAAAGAATTGCTCCCGACATCTAAAATTAATGTAGGTAAGGTACTCTCGATATTATTATTAGACATTTTAATATAAGAATGAATTTATTATTAAGAATAGATCTTTTGTAGATGAATTAACTCATCAGATAATCTTTTAAATTGATATTCTTTAGTTTGCATTTCAAGCATTCCTAATACTCTTCTGAATTCACTGGACATATTTTCAATATTTACACCGGCTACTTTTTCAACTTCATCTCGTTTTGTCTTAAATAGATTTAATCCTTCTTGAGCTACATCAAATATATTGGTTATTGATGCTTCTAATTCTTCAGTATTTTTCTTTGTTATTTTCCTCATTTTTCTTAAAATTCCTAAAAGGTTAGATATGCTATTTTCCCAGTATTGATATCGTGTAGTATAAGATTCTATAAATACTTCAAAAAATGTTGATAATTTATCAAAAATATCCGAACTTTTTGCCATAGGTGGAGGTGTCTGGGCTATAGGCGCAGATGATGCCATAGGTGTAGATGGAGGAGCCCCTTTTTGTTCCCTTTTTACTTCCATTGCCTCGAGTTGTGCATATTCCCTTTCTAAAGTTTCTTTATCATCAAATTTTTCTAAAAAGCTCGGCTGTTCCTTTACTGCCTTTTTTTTCTTTTTAGTACCAATAGATATAAAATCCGCAGCAGAAAGAAATATATTATCACCTTGTCCATTACCACTATGAGATAATTGAGGCTCTATAATTTCATCTCCTTTTTCCTTACGTTGAAAATATCCTTCCCCTTCAGATACTCCCTTTAATAAACCTTGTAGTGCGGATTTAGTTTCTTCTGTTACCTCGGTTGCTGAATCTAAAGAAACTGGTCCTTTTTGTTTAAGTGTTGAATCTAAAGCCATCTCTTCCAACGGTGATGGTCCTGACTTTGAAGAAACCTTTTCACTTTTCTTTTTTTTTGTTTCTTTAATTGCTGAATCTAAAGAAGTTGGTTCACTTTTCTTTTTTTTTACTTCTTTTTTTACTGAATCTGAAGAAGTTTTTTTACTTTTCTTCTTCTTTTTAGGCATGTTATATATATAGCTCTTTTTTATCTTTGTTTTATTATTTAATATAATAACTATTTAATAAATCTATTTCGGTTAACTAATATTTAAAAAAATTGAGCCTAAACTTATTAATTTTAACTCCTAATAGTAAATTTTTCATGATAATGGAAGCAAGTCAACTTTTAATGCTTCTCCTTCTTTTAATAAAGCTTCTTTTAATTCTTCTAAATCAATCTCCTTTGGATAAGGACTAATTACCGTCCAAATAGCGGTCTTATCTTTTTCTATGATCATAGACTCACCATAGATCAATGAAATTCCAAGGTCGCCAAAAGCAGTAGCGATCTTGGCTAAAGAACCCGGTACATCTTCCATTGTTATTCTAAATTTTATTAACTTCTTTTCATCACCTACAGCAATAGGCGTTATCTTAATTTCTTTCAAATCTGAATCTGAAACCATCATTAATTGTGAATTTGTTGTAATTCCTATTGTTTTTCGAACTATATTAGGAATTACTATCCTTCCCCTATTATCAATTGTTAAAAACCTTACTTCCTTCATGGTTAATGCAAATCCTTATTTTTTTTTATAATATTTATTAAAATGATTATGTATTTAAATTAATAGATTTTATAATAACTCTTTTTACCATTTTCTTATTCATTTAATTAAAAAAAATATCTGGATTAAATGCTTGTAGAAAAAATATTATAAAAAAATAAGATAAAAAAATTAAAGACCTGTTTGTTTATGTGCCTTTAATTTAACGGTCAAATCTCGTGCTCTTTTTGAATACCAAATCAATAATTCGCCGGCATCTTGCGGTTCATAATATTCTCCACCGCACATTCCAGCGGCTCGGTTCATTAACTCCCGATCTGGGTTCCCTAAACCAACAATGTATACGATAACGTTTTTGTTATCAGCAAATTGCTTGACCGCTTGAAAAAAGTTATCGCCATCAGTGGGAACTCCATCAGTGAGTAGAACGATCATTGTAGGTTGGTTTGGGTTAATACTATCAAATTGGAGGAGAATTTCTCTAGCTTTAAGCATCGATAGCCCCATATTTGTTGATTGTCCATAAGCATTGCCGATTCTATCAACGATTATCCTTGCGGCTTCCTCCAAAACACCTTTCTTGCCACTGGCAGAATCCATGTAGGCACTATTTCCAAAAGGAAGCACTTGAGCTTCATCGGCAAACCTAATTACTGATACTTTCTCTCCAAAACCACGTCCTACTTTTTCACTCAAGAATAATACCGCAGCAAAAGCAGCAGCTATCCTTCGAGGTATGTTTGTTCCCTCTTTAAAATATTTAAGAAATTCTTGAATTTCACGAGATTCCATCGCTGCTTTAATTCCTTCAATTGCCGGCGCAATATTTTTAACCTCAACATCTCGAGCCATCATTGACCTACTTATATCAATTATTAGAATTGCATTGAATGGAATTAAACCTATTGGGCTCAAGTTAAATGTAGTTGTTGGAGTAACTTGGGCATAAATATCTCCAGCTAAGTCTGGAACGCAATCTACAATCGAGCAAGCTATATTTGCTTCGCTCCATCTAAGTTTAATTCCTTTAAAGATGATATAATTCATTATCCAATTTTTTAATCGATCAACACCTTGTCTTACAGTACTTATGATTTCCCACATATTTTCCCCCGATATTGGAGAAATTCCTAATGAAATACTTTGTAAGGGAATCACTTGTCTTTGATTTTTTGAGACTTTTACTTCAAAACTACCAATGCCTGAAGCCTCTAATATCTCACTATCGATTGCAATCGTATTAGCATTTACATTTTCAACAATTTGAACCTTTGCTGCACCGCTGGCACCTGTAAGTTCATCTTCAAATGCTAATACATCATTATTCTGAATAGTTAAAGTATGTTGAGTTCTAGGACTTATACGACAATAACCTCCCAGCCCTGGTTGGCTCTGTACTTGAAGTTTTATTTCTGAAGCTCTTGTAATTGGGGGTTCGGTAGAATATACTACAATTTGTTGTGATTGAATATTAGTTTCATCTTTAGTATCTTTACTCATTCTAATTTCATTAGCATTAATTTGTGCTACATCTATTCTTGCAGATCCTGTTGCTCGAGTTAAAGGATCTTCCCAAGCTATAAGCATTCCCATGCCAAGACCTAATTTTATTAGAGCAGAAGAACTTAATTGAACTCTCCCTCCTTCAATGTTATTGTTAATATAAGGTGTTAGAATTATACCTTTTCTTTGGCTTTGTAATGAATTAATGTTTATTTGATTAGAATAAGGTTGCATTGATGTTTGTTGGGTCATTGCTTGCCCAGGCATTGGTGGAGGCATTTGGCTAGGTGAAGATGGAAGTGGTGTCATTTGAGGTTGAGGTGGTGCCATTTGGGGTTGAGGTGGTGCCATTTGGGGTTGAGGTGGTGCCATTTGAGGTTGAGGAGGCATCCTTTGGGGTTGAGGAGGCATCCTTTGGGGTTGAGGTGGTGCCATTTGAGGTTGAGGAGGTATCCTTTGGGGTTGAGGTGGTGCCATTTGAGGTTGAGGTGGTGCCATTTGGGGTTGAGG
>JAEOTJ010000421.1 GCA_016839905.1 Promethearchaeota archaeon
CATATTATTTGGTAATTCTACTGCGATTACATCGGGAAATACACTAAATAGAGCTGTACGAACCAATTTCGCAAACTCGATACGCGAATGAAAAGTAGGAATAACATAAATATTCTTAAATTTAATAAAAGGATTGTCATCCATTTGAATCTTTTTTACATTATATTTTACAGAACTAGGGATTAAAAAATACCCATTTTCTGATTTTAAATAAGTAAATTTATATATTAAAATCTGTTTCAAAAATTTTGTTTTAAACTTAAAATAGATCATCATTTAATATATTATCACGAATCCAAATTTTTATGTGATTGATAATGAAACTCGCAAAATTAGGTAATATTCTTATTTTAGTATGTAGTAGCTTAATAACGGTGCTTTCAATGATGATGTTAGTAGTCATGATCGGTTTAGCTCCCAATCTTCTCGCAGAACTTGAAATGCAATACATAATTCCGTTTGCTCTGGCTTTAATGATGCCAGTTATTAACTGGTTTTTCTCCGAAACTTTCACAATAATTGGAGTGATGGGAGTCAATAGTCCTCGATATTAATTAATAGATCGAGTAGGGATAGGACTAGTGGTTATATATATTATTATAATATCGATATGGTTGCCTCTAGTTTTACAAGCATTTGCTAATGTGTCAGCTCCAGCCGATCAAATAAGTCCCTTTATAATCACATGTGCATCATCTATATTACTAGCTGTACTTACATTGGTAGGTATAATTATGCGCTTATTTAAACGGTAGGGATGAAATAGCCTAAACAAGCATCTCAATTAGTCAAAAACCAATTATATAATAACATTTTTTTTTAAAATCGCTATTTTAAAAGAGATTTTTTTGTTATAAACTGAGTTTTCTGTTTATTTTGTGGTTTTCTTCCTCGTTTAAATCGGTTATCGCATTTTTCTTTTCCTTCAGCTAAAGTCATTGTTCTTATTAAACCTGAATTTGTCATTATGCTTTTAAAAAAATCAAAAAGGCAAACATAAGGTAATATCTCAATTTCATCATGTTTTCTCCATAACTCACAGATAGGACAGCTTAGAATATCAATACCATAATCAAAATTTTCTCTATCACCCTCTACATAGCGGATTTGGATATTCGAAGTCTTTTCTCTCTTTTGAGCACTTTTTTCATATTTTTTTATTATTTTTTTATATATTCTATTTAATGGAAAAATATGTAAAGCGTTGAATAATATTCGCATTAAATTCATTTTTCCATTTATAGCAGAATTATACATCTCTTTTTGTAGTTCATAAATGAAAACCGCAATTTCTTCTTTTGAATATTTAACTCGTTTCATAACTTTTACAAAAGCTAAAGCAATCGCTATATCTTTAAAATCTCGTAATATAAAATTCTTTTCAGATTCAATATGAATAATTTCAGGAATTAAAGTTTCATATACATCTTTAACCTCTCTTAAAATCTCTTCAGTTTTAGGTGTACCTAATTGTTGTAATAATACTTTTCTAAAGATTTCAATTTTTTTATCAAAATTAATCAAAATTTTTGATTTCTTTGAAATATAATATTTCTTAATTGATTTCCTACTCAAGGATTTAACACATTATTATAATTTCTATTATGTTAAAAAAGAACCTAATAATATAAAAACTTTTTTGTCGAGTGTATTAGAAAACATTAATATAAATTATTCCTAATGGATAGTCAGGAATTGAGTAAAAATAACTATTTACTTTTAAGGATTTAAATCATTTGATTTCTTGTTGTTTTTATTTATGAATTTATCATAATCATCGTTAACTTCTTCAAAATCTTTGAATATCTTAAAGGATATTGAATCTTTTTGCTGCTTCATGAATTCTTCATAATTCCCAGGTAAATATTTTAAAGCTGCTTCTTCTAATATTTGAATTACTGCGTTTTCTAATGTATTATTTTCTATGATATCTTGGTTTTCTTTATTCATTAATCTCGATTTAATATAATATCTTAAAATATTAATGCCATCTCTAACGGTATAAGGTTCATCATGTATATGAGCATTTTGAAGGAAGCTTGCACAATATTCTAATAATTCCTCTGAAGCGAATGGTAAATTGTATTTTAAAATCTTTATTTCATCAATTTTATTGGGAAATTCGATGTATATCTTAGGTTGCAGACGAGATTGAATATATTCTGGGATTTCATATGTACTAGAATCAGCGTTCATAGTGACACATAACCGAAAATCTGCATGTGCATAAATCCTTATACCTGCTATAATACTTTCAACGTACCGACGTTTATCCATCAATGGCGCTAATG
>JAEOTJ010000094.1 GCA_016839905.1 Promethearchaeota archaeon
ACTCCCCTTTCATATACTCTTAGAACACTTTCGGTTTCAGTTATCACTTTAATGAATTCAACATTAACTTTATTTGGAAAGCGCGAGTGGGGCTCAATGGCACCACCATATTTATTCAAATCATCATCATTTAATTGTTCCTCAACAAATATTATTGCATGGGGATTTCCCATTGAAACCGCATTAAAGTAAAATACTTTATCAAATACTTGTATTGGTTCATTCAAACATGTATCTCCTTTCTTTACCGAAATCACCGGAACATTTTCACATTTTAAAATTGGTGCTCCCATATCAATTTGAACTGCTATAACCAGATTGTCTAATATATTGAGTTTCGCAATAAGAATTCCTTTTAAGGTATCAATCTTAATTTCATTCTTCTTTACAATATCATGTTCATACACATATTTTGAAAAACATCTAATTCCATTTCCGCACATCTCTGCTTCAGAACCATCGGCATTGAAAATTCGCATTTGGATATCAGCTTTATCCGAATTGCACACATATATTAATCCATCCGCGCCAATAGAAAAATGAAATTCACATAATTTTTTAGCTAAACTTGCCTTTTTATCCTCTGGTATTTGCCAATTAATGTCATTTATTAAAATATAATCATTGCCATTCCCGTGGTACTTCTCAAAATCAAGATCTTTAATTCTATAACTTTCCATAACAATATCAATTAATCATTTCAAGCATTATATTTAAATTTTAAAATATTTAAAAAATTGGAGAGAATTCTATAAAAATTAAGATGTTTAATTATAATGACGATTATTTAATAAATGACTGAAATTACTCGGATTTTTTTGTTATTCTATGCTCCTTAGTTATTAAGAATCTAATTATTTCAGTAAGATTCTTTATTCCATGATAATCTTTAATAGCTTCTAATTTATCAAAGATCTCCTTTTCTAGAACAACATGTAATTCATGCATATTTTTATTTTTTTCATCAACCATTAATCTTAACTTAATCCTTAATTTTTAATAAATATTTTTACCCATCCAAAAATCATCCTAAAATTGTCAATAAATTGCCTTTAATTTGGCAAATTTTTGTCATAAAAATGGATACATTTATATATATAATTAAAGAATTTAATAATGGGAATAATTTAACAGAATCGTAAAAAAATAATTGAAAAATGTCTGGAGCTCTAATTGCGATATTATTTCTTATTGGTGGAATTATACTTTTAATATTTTCTAGTGATATCGCTGTCAAGCATTCTGCCATCCTTGCATCTGCCTTGGGGGTATCACCTCTTATAATCGGAGTTACTTTAGTATCAATAGGTACTGATCTTTCTGAAATAGTCAATTCAATCGTATCATGTGCTTTAGGTCATGGAGATATTGATGTTGGAGACTCTATAGGCTCAGGTTTAACTCAATTAACTTTAGTTTTTGGACTGTTACCTTTAATATGTGGAGCATTCATGGTAGAAAGAAAACAAATTATTGTTTTGGGAGCATGTGAGATCTTAGCTCTTATCGTAGTTTTAATCATTGTTAGTAAAGGATTTATTACTCGACTCGATGCAATATTCATGGTTGGGAGCTTGGTATTTTACTTTCTGCTAATAATTAAAGTAATGCCTAAAGATGTGCTCTTAGAGAGAGTAGATTTGATGAAAATAGATGAAGATGCCAAGAGTAAGAAATTTCATGCTACAGTTGCTTTTACATGTTTCATTGGAGTGGCTATTAGTGCGTTTGTTATAGTTAATTCAGTAATAATGCTTTCAAGTGAATTGGGGATTCATGAATACATCATCAGTTTCGCCATAGTTAGTATCGGAACATCACTTCCAGAATTGTCAGTTGACATTAATGCACTACGTAGGGGGGAAGAGAGTCTTGCAATCGGAGATGTAATTGGTAGTTGCATTGTTGATGCAACTCTTTCCATTGGAATAGGACAAGTACTTTTTCCACAAGCTGTATCTGCAGAGTTAGCAATCCCTACAATCCTTTATACTATTTTTGCGTCTATCGTTGTATTCTCTATAGTAGCAGCAAGAGGAAAGGTGGATAAAAAGGCAGGAGTTCTATTCATTTCGCTTTATTTAGGTTCATTTATATTATTATTCTTTTTAATTATTGGATGAGATTTTTTGATTCTATATTAATTAAAGAGAAAAACTTTTTTAATTGAAAATATTTGATAATGGATATAAGAAAGGAGTTTTTTTTTTAATATGAGTGCTCAAGAAGAATTAAATTACTCGAATGAAGCTTCCATTTCAGATATTTTTGGACGGCAAAAAGTAAAGCTCTATAAAATCAAACACTTTATATTTGATTTTGGAGGTGTAATGATTGAAAAAACTTTTGTCATAAAGAACTTATTTGAAATAATAAAAGACGATTTACAAATTAAACTTGAGATAATTCATAATCCATATTTTAAAAAATTAAGGCGAAGATTAAGTTCTGGAATAATTAGCGCACGAGAGTTTTTGGAAAAAATCTTTAATAAATATTATTATCCTTATCAAAAAGAAGGGGGGGAATTACCATCAAAAAAAGTAAATGTGGATTATTACTTAGAACTATGGTTCCATTGGTATTCACAATTCACTCATTTTTCTTCAGAAATGGAAGAAATAATTATTAGATTACATAATGCGGGGTATACTGTTAGTTTAATGTCTAATACGTTCGGTATTCATTCAAAGAGCAATGAATTAAAAGGTTTTTTTGATATCTTCGATAATGTCTTTTTATCTAATGAAATAGGACTTATTAAACCAGATCCTAAGAAATACAAATATGTTTTAAAGAAATTAGATACTAAACCTGAAAAGTGCATTTTTATTGATGATAAACTTCGAAATCTAGTCCCTGCAATGAAATTAGGAATTATAGGAATAAAATTTGAATCAATATATAAGTTTAAAGCACAGTTAACTGAATTAGGTATTAAAGAAATCAATAAAAATCTAAGGCGCGATATAAAAAAAAAATACAAGCGTTATAAAGAAAAAAAAAAGAATTATAAAGAAGCTAAGAAAAGCTATAAGAAAACTAAAAAAGAATACAAAAAAAAGAAGAAGAGAAACCTGAAAAAAAAATTGGATTATTATAAAAATTATTTTCAATACAAGGAGAAAAAAAAGGAATATAAGAAGGAAAAAGAATTAAAAAAAAAAGAGTTAGTAAGAAAAATTGATGATAATTAGATAAATATAATGATTTTTGAGAAAAATTAGACAGTTGGAATTCTTACTGAAGATTTTTTTTCTAAAATAGAATTTCAGTAATGAATTTCACCAATTTAATTTTAATCTTTTCTTTCTAAGATAATTTGAGTAAAGCTAGGCATTTAAATTAAACTATTTGAATTAAATAGAAGAAATAAAAGATAAATTATGATATTCTTTTTTGTTTAATAAATAAAAATTTTATAGAATGAATTATTGAATAATTTAATTATTACGTTTAGAGAAGGATTATCTATAGGTTTTAAATTATGGGATTTACAATCACGGAAAAGATACTTAGAGATCACACGGAACAAAAGAAAGCATCTGCTGGAGATTTCATTTTAGCTAATGTAGATAAATGTCTTGCAAATGATATTACAGCCCCTATTGCGATTGATGTATTTAATAAAATTACTGAAGGAACAGGCAGAGGGGTATTTGATTCTAAAAGAATTATATTGACTCCAGACCATTTTACTCCTAATAAAGATGTTGCCTCAGCAGAACAATGTAAAATCCTTAAACAATTTGCTAATGAACAAAAAATTCTAAATTATTTTGAAGTAGGGAGGGTAGGAATTGAGCATTGTCTCATACCTGAACAAGGATTAGTATCTCCCGGAGAAGTCTTTATTGGAGCAGACTCTCATACTTGCACCTATGGAGCGCTTGGAGCCTTTTCCACGGGTGTGGGTTCAACTGATCTAGGTTCTACTTTGGCTTTGGGACAATGCTGGTTCAAAATTCCTGAATCAATAAAATTCATTTATTCTGGCAAATTAAATAAGTGGGTCTCTGGAAAAGACTTAATTCTTTATACCATAGGTCAAATTGGAGTGGATGGTGCAACTTATAAAGCAATGGAATTCACGGGAGAGGTTATAAAGACCTTATCCATGGCAAATCGCCTGACAATGTGTAATATGGCAATAGAAGCTGGAGGTAAGAATGGAATCATCCCTCCTGATAAAATAACCGAGGCATACCTAAAAGAGAGAAACGTAGGGGATTATAAAATATATGAAAGCGATAAAGATGCGGAATATGATGACATCATCGAAATTGATTGCAATACAATGGAGCCTCAAGTGGCTTTACCACATTTGCCTGAAAATTCGAAACCCATTTCAGAAGTAGATGGTATGAAGATACATGTTAATCAATCTGTTATAGGGTCATGCACTAACGGGCGAATGGAGGATCTGCGGATTGCAGCCAAAATTCTTAAAAATAAAAAGGTTAATCCAAATATTAGATGCATAATCATTCCTGGTACCCCAGAAATCTATCTTAAAGCACTTAAAGAAGGTTTAATTGAGATCTTTTTAAATGCTGATGCAGTAGTTTCAACACCTACGTGTGGGCCTTGCTTGGGAGGTCATATGGGCATACTTGCTGCTGGTGAAAAAGCAATATCTACAACAAATCGTAATTTTATAGGGAGAATGGGGCATGTAAAAAGCGAGGTTTATTTATCGAGTCCAGCTATAGCCGCGGCTTCCGCAATAAAAGGATACATAACTAGTCCAGATGAATTATGAATAAATTAAGGTGAAATTTATGAAAGGAAAAGTAATAAAGTATGACCAAAAAAATATTAACACGGATTTAATAATACCCGCTAGGTATTTAGTAGATTCTGATCCCACATTTTTAGCAGAACATTGCATGGAAGATTTGGATACTGAATTCAATAATAAACTTGAAAAAGAAAATTATTCTATAATGGTAGCTGATTCCAATTTTGGAAGTGGCTCAAGTAGAGAACAAGCTCCTATCGCATTAAAAACAGCAGGAATAAAGTGCATAATTGCTCCTTCTTTTGCTAGAATTTTCTTTAGAAATTCTATAAATATTGGCTTACCTATAATTGAATTCAAAGGTATAAATGAAATTAACACGGGAGATGAGTTAGAAATCGATTTTGAAGGGGGAATGCTTAAAAATCTAACCAAAAACCAAGAACATAATATAAAACGGATGCCTCCATTTTTAAATGAACTAATTTCGGCTGAAGGGTTAATAAATTTCGTGAGAAATAAAATCTTAAAAAATAAATAAAAATTAATATTCCTTTTTTATATATTATAATTATCTTGAAATAACTGAATATTTACTCATGACGCATAAAAAATTCTTTTTACCTTTTTTAATGGTTCTTTTATTACTTCCCATTGAAAATACCATCGCATGGAAAAGTAAGTTCACGTTTCAAGATAAAATATCTGATTCAACTTCAAT
>JAEOTJ010000422.1 GCA_016839905.1 Promethearchaeota archaeon
AGAGTCTCTGTAGGACCAGAGAATAACTACTCTTATTACATTCTTAATGAAACTCCTTCGATTAACATAATATCTGGGCCAACACCAGCACAAATTAACATAACTGATTCTGGTACCGGTTCAGATGATACTCAATTTAATGTTACAGGGACTTTAACAGATCCCACGAATAATAAACCATTGAATTTTACTAGAATAAAATTAGAATTATGGAAAGATGGTCAAGATAAAAGCAATTATTTAAATCCAAGTTCAAATACTTATGATATCTCTGCTGATGGAGCCTTTAACTTTACTTTTGAGGTTAACCCTGGCACACCTCAAGGGGATTATTCAATAAGAATAATTTTTAACGGAACCTTTATATATACTAATTTCGCAATTTTCAAAAATCCTCATCTCTTTAATATAGTTTCTTTATCAAACATTTCTATCTTACCAACTAATTTATCCATACAAGATCCAGACAATTTCATATTTAATTTTCATATTAATGACATACCTAATGATAACTTTAATAATCCAGTCATATATAGAAATAATCCTGTAAATCTTTCTGTAGAAGTTCAATGGGGTACAGATTTAATTAAAGATGGAGAAATGGTCAATTTTACTGACATAACACAAAATGATTATCTAATTGGATCTGTTCCACTCAGTAATGGAAGAGCAAGCATAATATATAACACAGATGGCAATACTGTTGCTGGACCTCACTTAATTCAAGTTAAAATACAAAAGGGAATTCAAATTGTATATAATTATTCTTATTTCATTTTAAATTCAAATGTCAGTGTTAATATAGAAACTGGACCCTCACCATCCACGATTAATTGCACGGGTATATATGGTAGGGAATTTTTTATTAAAGGACAAGTAAGGGATACCCTAAATCACAATCCGCTAAATTATTCAAGAATATACGTGTATTTGTTTGATGGGCCCACTGATGTTACAACAACATATTTAGTCAAGACTTATGGAAGTTATTATTTAAATGGCTCGGGAGAATTTTTCTTAGTTTATCGTGTAGCCGATTTAACTCCTGAGAAAAATTATACTATTAGAATCAACTTTAATGGAACTGTAATTTATGATTCTCCAAATACTGATTATTTAAGTTCATATGATTTTGATAGTAGATATGAACACACATTTAACTTAGTTCCAATATCGGTCGGTAATTTTAGTGATACCAAATTTTTAAACTTAAAAGTTATAAATTCTGAAAATATCAGCTTGATTGTTAAATTAGAAGGAAATTACACATCCCTAACTTATTATGAACCTTCTTATCCTCAAAGATATTCTCGTGGAGAAATGATGACTTTTGATATCTGGGTTAACGAGACAGGAAAAGCACAAATAGGGGATATTGCACGCATCTTTGACATCTATAATTATACTGAATTGGATTCTCATGCTTTTACGGCATTGGACAACGGACATCATACTTTTATCATAAATACTAATTCTCCTTACTTACACTCAGGATTACATTTAATAAATATCACGTATGAACGAGCTGGACAAGTTTTTGCAACCCATAATAAGACTTACATAGTTATCAATGGATCCCTCAATATTAATCCATCAAATACATATTATCAAATTCAAAGAAATGTAAATTCTGTTAGTATAAATGGTTATGTATCAGATAATGGTAATTTTTTAAGTGGAATGAATGTATCCATTCAAATATTTGATGAAAATATGATCCACAAAGAAAGTTCATTTAATATTGTAAGTAATAATTTTTATACAACTGGAACAGGATATTTTTCATTTTTCATATCCTCTGCAAAACTTTCTTGTCTTCAAGGTCTTTATTATGCTAGAATTGATTTTAATGGAAGTGTAAACACACCAGAAGTAGTATTTTCAAATTATATGAGAGGGAGTAGTAGTAGTCTCATAACTATTAACGTTTCAGCAAGTACAAGTATAATAAATCGCGGGAATCATACCCTGTATGAATCATTTTTTCCTTTAAAATGGCAAAATGGTGACATTTTATACGTATATGGCAATTTAACTTGGGATAATGGTACAGGGATTAGCTTTGCTAATATTAATATTGTTATCTATAATGTATCTTTAGGCATAGTAGTTAATGTAACAGATGCTACAGATAGTTCTGGAGTATTTAATGTAACAATAAATATAGATACTCCTTACTGGGATTATTATAGAGAGGACTCAGATATATTTGTTACATTCGATCCAGTAAAAACTTATGGTATTCCTGAAGGATATTATATACAACAATCACAAGCCCAATATCTGTAATGATTATGGTGATAATAATAATGAAATTAAAAAATTCGATTCAAGGAAAGAAAAAATCATTTAAAACGATTTTTCTATTATTTTCCTCGATTATATTAATTTTATTAGTTAATATTTATGATTCTAATAGTAGTTATAGTTCAGAAATACCCTCAAGTAATCAAAAAATAGTTGAAGATCCTCATTTATCAGAAGCTTGGGCAGATCTAAACATAACGAGTGTAGGTACTGGAAATAATACTAGATATTATCATAATCAATCAATATTAATAAAAGGGAGATTATATGTCCCAGTTCCCCCGCCTAATGGAGTAGGACAACCAAATTATAATATTTGTCTGATTATTGATGGTCTAGTGAAATCCAATTATTGGAACTTTACTAATTTTAATGGAGAATTTACACTTAATTATACAATTCCCGATAATTTAAATATATATACAGCGCATAAAATAGAAGTATTTGTTGTAAACAGCACTGCTACAATTACGTATTTAAACCATTATATCATTTATGCAAGTTCTCAATCAAATCTCCAAATCACTTATATGGACACCCTTCCAAAAATTCCTACTGAAACTTATTCAATACAGGGTTATTTAAGGTATAAAAACGGAACAGGCATACCAAATGTTTTTATTAATTATGCTTGGTATAACACGTCATTTATCACATCTAGTGCCATATTTACAGATCCAAATGGTTATTTCTCTGATAATTTATTAATACCAGAAACCTCAACAAATAATTTAACATTATTATTAAATTATACATCCCTACCAGAAGTTAATTTAACAGTTAACCCCCCTATAATAGTTGATGTTTTTTCAAGTATTACTTGTACATGGAATGTAGAAGATCAAACTGCTGAAAATGAACAATATTCAATTTCTGGTAATATTGAAGCAGTAGGGAATCCATCACTATCATTAAACGGTAGATTAGTTAATTTCTATTTAGATTCAACTTTAGTAGGATCAACTACCACTGGAGCGAATGGTACCTTCTCTTATACTTGTACCATTCCTGAAGGTATTGGAATAAGTAATCTTGTAGTTGAAGTCGATACCATATCTGGAAAAAACATAAATGATTCAAAAGTCATCCTAATCTTAGAAGGCTCCCCAGAAGTTAAACCTCCTGCAGGAGGAGATGAGGCGATTCCTTTTCTTGCTTTTTTCATTGTTATCATTCCGCTAATTATAATTATTGTGATTGTATTAGTTGTCTATGGAATTTACTTCCTTAAAAAGCAAGAAAAAGAGTCTATAGCAGTTGAATTACCTCTTGAAAGTAAAATTAGAAATTTAAAGATATTAAAAGATTCGGAAAGATTGGAAGAAGCCCTTTCATATTTATTCAATGCAATCTATATGGACTTAATAAATGCGAAATATGCGAGAAAAAGAACAGTATCTGAAACTATAAGAGACTTTGCAATTGTAAGTGTAAAAG
>JAEOTJ010000423.1 GCA_016839905.1 Promethearchaeota archaeon
ATTCATTTCAAATCAAAAAAGGTACGCTATAAAAAAAGCAAGATTCCTCGTTCATCATTCTATTTAATAAATGTATCCTTTTCTCTGAATGAGTAATCATTATTCAACAAAAGCTATGATTATATATAATAGTTATTCCCAATATAATAACGCTATGTTATTCCTATATTTATGAACATAGAGTTCAGATTTCATTTTTTTAAATCTAATATTAATTAAGGAAATCTTGATATAGAAAGCTATTATGAATATAAACATTAATAGCATTAAGTAAATGCTTACCAATATTGCGGAAAACATCTCAATTTGAATGCTTAAAATGGCTATTAAGGGGAATGATCCTATCCATAATATAACTGAGACTATAATAAGAATTACAAATTTCCTTCTATAATAGAAAATTAAATTATCTAAACATATCAAATCCTTATCGGCTTCTTTCAGAATTTCATAATATAGATTAATATTTTCAAATTCGTTAACCCATTTAGAATTTTTAACGGAAATGATTGATCCTTCTCTGAATGATTCAAAAAAAATAAATTTCATGATTTTTTCTTTTTTAATTTTATCTTGTATTCCGGGTTGAATCAGAAATGCTAAGAAAATTCCCCATATTATAAAGAAAAGCAAAGAAAAAAGAAACTCTTTAGTGATGTCTGCTAAGAATAAGAATATAATCCATGCTAAAAATGTAGAAAAGATTTTAATCCAAAATCCTTTAGTATTCTTCTCTTTTATCTCCAGTTTTAAGTGTTCTGAACAAAGATAGACTCTCATAAATTTTAAAGGGTGGTCATAGAGATTATGAATTTTTGACTTTCCGGTTATTTCTGAGCTTCCGCATATTGGACATGTTTTAGGGGATTTTATTCCCAGTTTAATAGATTTTTTACGTGGAGAATCAGGTTTAGACCCTGATATTAAGATTCTTTGAAAATTTTCTCTTTTCTTAGAAGTAATCATTAATTTATTACCTTTTCTTGTAAAAATATCTTTCATGAATCTCTTTTTAAAATCAAAAGGCATATAATTCTAACTGATATGATAAATACTAATGAATTCATTGAAACACTTTATCAAACTCAAGATTTCTTTAAATTATATAACCCGCTAAAGAACTTAAAATGGGACGATGATCATGGAATTTGGATAAATCGAAAAATATATTCAAAAAAAATGGAGCCTATTTATCCTGAAATGTTTTCTAAACAATTTGATGAGGATTAGAGCTAAAACTTTAGTTATCAAATTTATTTAAATAGACACTTGATTATTCAATTCGTGACATTAAAATAATTATTTCTTTATGAGAGGTCAATAAAAAAATGCAAACAGAAATATACAATTATGACTTACCAATTATTAAGACAGAAATCGAAATGGAAGGTATTTATATAATTAAATTTTCTAAAGAAAATGAAGATTGTGAAGCAACCGTTGCATTGGATTTAGAAATTGCTAAAGTTTTATACGAAAGTATGAAAAAAGATTTTGATTAAAAGGCATATTATCTTCAAGTTAAACTGAGGATTACTTTTTTAATTCGCTGCCACAATTTGAGCAAAATTCACCATCTGATTCATTTTTAGCCCCACATAATTCACAAAAGATTTTCTTAGTCGAGACGGGTTCGCTCGGTTTAACGCTAACTTTTCTTGGTTTTGAAGCCCTATCAAGATTAACTCCGCTATGACATCTTCTGCATACATATTGAAAGGTTTTTTTAATTTCATTATAACCATCAATAATAGTTTGCTTATCCTTTTTCATTTTTTGAGCTTTTGCTTGTTTCTCTTCGCTTTGCTTCTTATAATATAGATAAATTGGAATTAAAACAACAAGAGCAATACCAAAGGTTAAAACGGCAGCAGCAATTAAGATGCCAATTAAAATAAGAACACAAAAAACTTGACAACAATAGTCTTCTCCTTCTTTTGTCATTCTATATCCTGATTTATATCTCTTATCCTTCTTATAGAATTGTCGTTTAGGACGATAGTTTGCCATAC
>JAEOTJ010000424.1 GCA_016839905.1 Promethearchaeota archaeon
TATAAATAAAAGTTTTATTAATATTCATTAATTTAAATTCTAATCCAGAAAATGCTTATTTAGAAATGAGTTGATTAATTAATTTATTCAGTTCTTCATCAATTTCTTCATTTCCTTTTTCCTTTAAGATTTTATCGAAATTCTCTATGATGTTATTATAAATTTTTACTTCTTCCGGATTTTCCCAATCTATTAATCTAATAGGAATCTCCTCGACTCTGGTTTGAGTATATGAAGTTCTATGTCCTCTTTTAGGCCCTTTTAGCTTAAACCACTCATTAATCTTTTCTGAGTTTAACCAAGCACATATGTATTTTAAGTTCTCTTTAATATTAGGATACTTCTTTTTTGTAATGATTAAAGCATCTCCAGAACCATAGTAAGACTCCATCGTGTAGGAAAATCGGCTTTTTTTATGACGATCTAAACAAGGTACAAATATTTTCTCATTATTTAAGTTATCCTTGAATAAAGGGAGATTCCTAACCGTAGCCCATTGAAAAAACTGGATATTCTTAGATTTGTATCTTGTATTTAATTTTTTTCTGTATTTAATGAGATGTTCATGTATCTTGGGATATTCAGCTCTCAAAACTTCTTCATTTGGAATCTCATCAGCAAAGATATAACGTGTTGGCTCATCCAACCAGAACCTGCGGCAAGTTTTACCTTTTACGAAAGGAACAATAAGGGCCTTTTCTTCTTGAGATAAGTTCTTGATGAAATCATCATTGATGAAAAAAGCTTCTTCAAATCCAGTAACCATTCCAACTCCTACATTTAAAACTTGCTTGAGTTTTAAATAATTAGTTCCCTTATTTTTTGAATAATACTTCCCATTGATCTTTATGAAGGATTTGATATTTTGATTTAATTTTTTAATATCTTTAGAATCTAATAAATGATTAACGGGAATGCTAATATTGCTCATTGTGGAATCTATTATTTGATTCCTCTTAAAATTCTCAAGTTTTATACTAGGAACATTATTCATACACGATTTTTCAATACTGCTAATTAGTAAATGTTCCTCATAATTAATTAAAGACCAAAAAAGATTGTCTGAAAAATTATCTTGAAAGAAAAACCTGAAATTCTCATCATCATGAATATAATCCTCTCCTACTTCTTTCTTTAAGAATTCCCAAATTCTTTCTAATATTTCATTTAATTTACCCTTTCTTTTAATAAATTCGATGACCTTAATTTTCTTTTTATTATTTTTTTGATTATTATTCTTAACATACTTGAATATTATGTTATTTGGGGCACAATCTGGAAAGAGCTTATATTCTCCCATATGTATAATTACCTTAAAATATCCATTTTGACTTAAATAATCTCTTAATGAATAAGCATGGGTTGAATTAAACCAATAATATGGTACAATAAATATGATTTCTCCATTTTCCCTCAATTTTTCAACAGACCAAATGATGAATGCATATAATAAATCCCATTCACCATTGATATAAGGCTTCCAAAACTCATTATTATTTAAAATATTTAATGTTTCTTCTTCAATGTCATTCCAATGAACATATGGAGGATTACCAATAATTATATCATACTTATCTTCTCTTGAACTATTAAGAAAATTTAAAAGTTTTATATTAAACATAGGATACTTATTATTCACGATTTTATAGAGGTTTTCATCTATTTCATAGGCATTTAGATCTGTAAATCCATGATGTGCGAGCATTTCTAAAAAGACTCCCTCCCCTACTCCAGGATCAAGTATTTTCGGAGTATCATTCTTCCTTGAAATCATGCTAACCAGTAAATCAGCGATCTCTTTTGAGGTAAAATATTGTCCTAAAACTTTTTTTTTATCTTTACTCAAAATATTGCTTCCTTTTAACACTTTATTAATCAATTATGTTATTATAATACAATTTAGATTAAAGAATATAAAATATATGTTTTTAACTCATAATGGATTAATATTTGATAAAGATTAATTTAAAGTCTTATTGAGGGCTTCGATAGTTCTATGCATTAGCAAGATGCCTCCACCCTTTGATAATATAATTTCTAATTTTATATTATTAGAAGAAATTATTGTAATGCTTTATTGGCTGCATCTATTCCACCTTGCATCATCAACATTCCCGCTGCTTTTGACATCGCTTTTGCGATCATTTTAGACATCATTCCACCGCCTTTCACTTTATATTTATAGTATATGTCCATATTTGAATCTACTTCTTCAAACTCAAACTTAACTATGAAGTCGATATTCATTATCTCAAATTTGAATTTTACCTGCTTCTTTAAATAGGATTCTTCTTGTTTTGTTTTCATACCATGACCTAATTTTGTTTCTTTCTTGTACTTTTCTTCTGATTCCTTTTCTTTTTCTTTTACTCGTGTCGGTTTTAAATGCTGACCTGAAATTGCAGCTGCGAATTGTGTTTTTACGAATTTATCACTAAAATCATCTAAAAATTTATTGAAATCTTCTGGTATTGTAGAAACTGTATGAATCTTAATACTTTCACCCATTTTGGGGGGTTTAATTTTTAACTTTACTTTTCCCAATTTTAACACCAATTTTAAAAAATGAATTTCTATATCTATTGATCAAAAAATGGGTTTTATTATTATAAATTTAAGTTTTTGATTGATTATGGACTAATATAAAATTTTTTAATGTTAGGAAAGTGAAGAAATTAGTCCCATAATTCTAAAAAATCAAATTCTGAAATGTTATTAATCCGAGGAAAATGGTTTTTATCTCTTGTTATTAACATGAATTTATTAGCTATTGCAATAGAAGCGTTTAAAACATCAAATTGTGGCACTCGAAGTCCCTGAGAATCTAATTCTGCACTTATCTCACCATAAATTCTACTTGATTCATTATTTATTGTTAAAACATTGGGGAAACCTAATATGAATTTATTAATCTTTTTTGCTTCCGTTATTCTTTTTTCTCTTGATTTCAAACGATATACTCCATACCATAATTCACACGCCGTTATTTGTGTAAGCCTTAAATTCATCCCCTGTTTCACTAATTTAACAATTTTTTTATTAATGTTATTGTCTTTTCCTCTTAAATAATCAATTGTTATATCTGTTTCAATAATTTTATTCATGTCTATTCCCTGTTAAATTATCATTTCGGTTTTTCTTTAAATCTTCTTTTAATCCTTCCCATATTTCTGGATCAAATTTATTTTGCATCATCAGCCATGGATTCTCATTCTTAAGAATTAATCTTTCTATCAGATTTGAGAAGGATTCTCCCTCTTTTTTCTCATTCTTCAATAAATCATACACCTTTTCTGATAAAGAAA
>JAEOTJ010000425.1 GCA_016839905.1 Promethearchaeota archaeon
ATGAATTCCGAAAATAAAGAAATTGTTAGGATATTTTTTAATAATTCCTCTCCGTATATGAAAGAATATATTGAAGGGTTGGTTAATGGGGAGCAAATCTTTTCTTTTTATCATATTAATGGAAATGAATTCATTACAGTTTGGGATAAATATTTTCGTGGATGTCAGGCGGTTTATAAAGGGGACATTAGGGAGATTCAAGTACTTAACGAATCCAGAGGTTTTAATACGGTAGTTGATACAAGTGATTTAATATGGACAAGCATATTAACTGAGGAATATTTCATTAAGGTTTATTAAAAAATTTTCACGTTACAGCTTCAATTTCTATAAGGTCTTGATTTTTTAGGATAAAGAATTTATCATCAACTATATCAATTTTATCTAGCGATAAGAGTCGGAATAAGGCCACCCCTACTATAACTGAAGGATACTCGTCCTTTAAATGATCTATGATGGTGATGTCCATGAGGCATTCAAAGACCTCTAGCATAGCTAAGATTTCTTCACTTGCATCTATGATAAGATTAGGCTCTTTAATTTCCTTCCAGAATTCCTTAAAGTTAAATTTTACCATTTAAAAAACTAATTATTTTTTTTATTTGGATTATTTGTAATTCATCATAAAAAATCCATTATTTCAAGTCGCTTAAAGCTCCTTTGACTCTTTCCCAAAGCTGATTAGGGTGAATATTGCTAGTAGGGGACATATATGTAGCCCTGGTATGTTTTGGATTAGTTTGAATGGATCCTTTAATCTTTAATCTCCCTCCATCTAATTTAAAAGTCACCTTGCCTACAAATATCCAAGGCCCTCCACCTATCTTTCTTTTAGGTCCAGGATGAGAAATAATTATTTTTAGCTGACCTAATTTAATATGCTTCTCTTTTTCTTTAGATTTTTCCTTTTCGGAGCTAACAAATTTAACTTTTAATCCAAAAGCTTCCAGTCTAGTTATTACATCATCCTCAATTGCTTCTCTTAAATTTCCTAAATTCCAACTTTGTGAAGAAATAATTTCTATTGGAAATATCCCCTTTTTAATACTTGCTTGTTCAGATATTTTCTTTTTAGCATATGCTCCTGCCTTTTTAGTTCCTTCTCTGATTTTTTTAGCTCCTTTCTGAATTCCTTCTTTTGCAAGACTTGCTCCTTTTACAACGCCTTTTTTAACTCCAGATCCTGCCTTTTTTAAACCTTTTCCTACTTTAGAGCCTGCTATTTTTGTCATTCCACTTTTCATCTTCTCTTTTAAAGCAAATCTTTGTTTTTTTCCACCTTTTTTTTCACTCGTTTCAGTTGCATGTGCATCCCTCATCATAAAATAATTCTGAAATTTCTCGATTGTATCTTCCCACCAATTAGTATTAATTTTTGCTTGCTTACTTAAAACCCAGCAACAATATTCAGCATCATTCCTAAATCTTTTATCCCTCTGAATGGCATTATAAACTTGATTTGCAGATAAATTAAATTTTTCAGCCACATCTTGAAAATTTCCGAATTCTTTAAAAGCCCCTTTAATTCCTTTAATGGTTGGCTTATAATGAATAGGAAAGTTCTTTTTTCTTTCTAATTTAAACTTAATATTTTCATTATCTTCAGGGAATACTAAAAAATTTCCACTAATTTCTTTTTCTTTCTTAATAATATCGGAACCGATTAATAATGGAGCTCCGACTCTATTTTTAAGATTCGATACCACAAAGAAATCACACGGCTCATTAACATTCCTGTATTTAATACATATTCTTATCAAACAAGCATTAGTAAGATCTCCACTTAAATCTTTTATTCTTAGACTTTCATTACAATTGACCTGATCTTCCGCTTTTAATAAATTTACGAGATTATCATCAATTAAAGATACTTGACTTGCCGTATCTAGCAGACTCATAGTATCATATTTCGCAACTTTATTAGTGCTAACAGATATATTTTCAATGATCTTCCCTTCCTCATCCCAACGATCTTTATGCCAACGATCAATTATCAACGATAAATTAATCATCGAATTAAAGTCTTTTTTCGGGTAGCTATTTACTGTATTCATTTGAGGCATCTTTACGGGAAATATAGTCCCTTTTGATAAATTTAAGCAGTAATTATTGCTACAACTAAAAGATTTTTTCTTAACCATTACTATTACCTATTATTTTTAACAATGAAATCTAATTATTTTAGGACTTATTATTATTTGGTTTTTTGCATTTATAAATATTTATTCAATCAAGTCTATTTTAATTTAGAATCGAAATATAGTAAAAATTAAAAAAAAGATATAAAAAAAATAAAATATTAAATTATAATTAACTCTTTATTATAAATCTGGCTGCCATTCTCCTTAATTTCACTTATCTTCGCTTCCTCTTGTATAAAGTTTATGCCTAACCAAGAATTATCAAAATTTGCCCTAATTTTCTCTTTGTCTCTGATAATTTCGACCATTATAGAAACCGGACCTTGTTTCATAGTTAGTTTATCCATCATTTTATCAATTCCCTATTTTAAAATAATAATTTTATCTCTTACCTCAATACAATAAAATTACTACCTTTTTCCCAATAAATCCTTATGATTGTACTATATATGTTGTATTTTTTTTTATATAAATGTTTACATAATTGAAGATTTTTTTTTGTATTTAAAAAACTTTAATAGATTTAAATAATGTTTTTATGTATCTTATACCATATCTTTTGTAGTTCCAATTAAAATAATGCTGCTAAATAGTATAAAAAATAGAATAATATCATGGAAAAAGTACTCATTGAGAACTTAGAAGTTAATGATGATGGATTGGCAGAGGTTACTTATGAAAGTTTGCAAGAACTAATTGATTTTAATATATCGCAAGTTCACTTCGAATTAAATATTAGAGAAGATAAAGTTGCCATTATTTCACACTTTACTCAAAAAAAACTGGAAGAATATAAGGAAAATAAGCCTAAGCGACATAGAAAATTAATTAATTTTAAAGTAATCGAAAAAGAAATTACTCAAGAACTAAAAAAAAATAAGATAGAAAAAATAATTCAATTTGATTTTAAGTCTTCTAAAAACTTGACAAAATTTATCGGAAAAGAATTTGATTTAATTCATTTATACGATGATACTAAAGTCCCAATCAGAGATCAAATTGTATTTAAATTTAAAAAGATAACATATCTTAAAGAACATATAATCACGATCAAGAACGGAGTTTTTACAATACAAAAAATTGCCCCTCCTCGACTATTAGACTTTATCTTGAAAAGAAGAAAATACGCTGTTATGAAAATTTATTCTTTAATGAAATCTCATAAAAAACATTTAAAGGATGTTTATGATATTTTGATAACTTTTAATAAAGAAGTTTTACCCTTCTTAGAATTTGAGGACAAAATAGATAAACGAGAGTATATAAAAACGGATAAGGACAATTATTTAAATTTTTATATTAGTAGGAAGAAGTTTGATGAGTTTTTGAAACCAAAACCAACCACTTTTTTATCAATAGAGACTAATGATGCAAGAGAAAAAATTTCTTTTCAATTAGATGAAGATTTTTACGAGGATTATTTATTAAAAAAAAAAAAACTATCTCTTGAAGAAATTTTAAATCTCAAAAAAGAAACAATTAAAGGGACATCTGCATATTTTAAGCACATAAAAGATTTTATTGAAACAAATGAGCTTTTTGTGGATACTTCAAACATGGATTTCAATAAAATTACAAAGAGATCTAAGTATTTTACCAAGGCAAAAATAGTCTTCTTGGATAATAATGATATTCTCATTACGCGGGATGAAAAACTTAAAATAAATAGCAAGACAAATTTAATTCAAGAAGAAATTGAAAGGACTTTTGATGAAGGACATAAAATTTTTCTAGAAGACTATAAAATAAAAATAGACAATAAAAGCTTAATTAGTTTGACTCAAAAGGAGCTAGAAAAAACATCTAAGATAATGGAAGAATTAAGATTAAGGAGCCAAGAAAATTTAGGTCCTGAATTCATTAAAGAAATTATTTACTATATTTCTATTTTAAAATCAAATATGAAGCTCATACAAAATAAATTTAAAATAAAAGATGTTGAATTAATTAAAAAGATTATCATTAATTTTGGCATTTATTCTAGTTTCTCAAGGCATTTTCCCAAAAACCCCTTCAGCACAACAGACACGTTCTTCTTTTTAAAAGACTTCTTATCCTTCTCTAACATGAATAAAAAAATTCTAGATGAAATTATGGCATTTGTTAAGGATTTAATCTTTTTATATGAATGTGCTGAGGATTTAAAATATTTTAAAGAGATGTATGAAGATA
>JAEOTJ010000426.1 GCA_016839905.1 Promethearchaeota archaeon
ATTTTAAATTAAACAAATAATCTAAACCAAATATGGTTCCTAGTGCCCCAGAACCACTAGCTCCATAACCACATCCAACAGGTAATTCAAAAAAATGATTAATTCTTATTTTATATGATTCTTTAATATAATTTTTCAAATAATCAACAATGAAATATGACGTTTCTGCCTTCTGATTTAATTTTTCGTCATTAATATAAATCTCAGTCTCGGTATCATTACATTTATCAATAAATTGAGCTTCAATCTCTGTTTTACCTTTTGCGTTGACACAAAAACCAGCACCTCGGGATCCGATCCTTACTGGATCTTTGATTTTTACGCCGTTAATTTGATCAACTATTTCAAAAAATCCAGATATTCTGTGAGGAATTTCGACTGCAATTTTTTTAATTTTATTAAATATCATTCTAATGTAACTTAAATTACCAAATCAACTTTAATAATAATAATTATTCAGATCATTATTATTTAGTTATTAAAAGAAAGAGTTCCATCACTTTCTGTTTTTTAAGTACTTTCTTGCCTTACGTAAAGTATTAATGTATTTACCTAGAAAGTATTGTATGTTTTTTCTTATTGTATTCGGATTTTTATTATATTTTTGGATTAATTCTTTCTCTGTTAATTCTTGTATATCTATTAGAAATTCTGCTTTATTTTGTATTGGATTTCTTAAATATATTCCATTTTTTCTATTTTCTTCTCTGTTACTCCACCATTCTTTCATTCTCTTACTTATTATTATACTCTGTTCTTCCTTAAATTCATCCTCTTTCCATTTCTGTTTCATTCTCTTACTCATTGATTTACTCTTATTTTCTTTATATTCATCTTCTTTCCATTTCTTCTTCATTCTCTTACTCATTGATTTACTCTGTCCTTCTTTGAATTCATCTTCTTTCCATTTCTGTATCATTGCATTACTCATTTTATTACAATGATTTTCGATTTCTTTGTGTTCTCTGTTGCTCCACCAACTTTTCATTCCATTACTCATTTCTTTTTTATTTCTTTCCTTGAATTCATCCTCTTTCCATTTCTGTATCATTGCACTACTCATTTTAAGTTTCGTGTCTTCTGATGGTTTTCCACCGGTTCCTCCATCATGAACATTATAAACTTTATCTTTACCTAAAGTTCTACGGAAAAGAGCTATCCAATATTTCTCTTTTTGATTAAGTACATTTTCAGTAAATGCTATGTCAATTCTATATTTTTTCCATATTTCTTCTCCATATTTTATCAAAGCATTTGTGAAATGCATTGTAAATACTTTTTCTCCATTTTCCCTCTTTTTTTGAATATATTTTGCTTTATCTAAATGAACCCGCCATCTTTCTTCGATATCTTTCTTTGTTTTACCGATATAAACCTTCCCCTCTATTGTATTTACCACTAAATATATATTATATTCTTTCAATAATTTCTCATGATTTCTATCATCGATTTCAATTTTAATATCTATATTCTCCACTTTAATATCATCACACATTTGCTTAATTTGTTTTAATAAATCTCTTTCCGTTGTTTTAATACTTTTATTGTTAATTTCATTATCAATTTTATTTATGAAATCTTTCCTGATTTTAGTACCCCAATTGGCATACCTATTGGTCTCATTAAAAGGTTCTTTAAAATTTTTATGCAGATCATTATTCAATAAATTCTCATAATTTTTCTCATTGATTTCATTTTTTATATCCACTTTCTCCTTATTTACTCGTACATCATTTAAATTACCTAAATCATTTTCCCTTTCCTCTAGTTTTTGTTTTTTTCCTGTTAATAAATCTACCTCTACCCCTTCTTCATCAGTCTCTTTTTTGAATTCATCAAAACATTTTTCACCAACATATTTATTCTCTAACTTATCCTTTTTCTCTTCTAAAAATACCTCCTCTATTTCTTTAGCTTCGAAATCTTTATTAAAATCTTTTAATCCTTTAATTTTTTTATCACCAACTTCGACAAATATCATAGTATCTTTTAAATTGTCATTTATATATCCCTCTATTTTTTTATTACCAGAATGTTCACTATTCGATTTGCTTTCTTTTTTCTCGTCATAAATATCTTTATTCCAATCTATCATATCCCATTTAGATTCTTTTTTCTCTTCAGAAGTATCCTTATTCCAATCGATCTTATCCCACTTGCTCTCTTTTTTCTCGTCGGAAATATCTTTATTCCAATCGATCTTACCCCATTTACTTTCTTTTCTCTCTTCTTGTATCTCTTGTATTAGCGTGTTATCATTATCATAACTTTTACGTTTATCATCTTTCGAATCATTTGTCTCGCCTCTTTTTGAAATTTCATTGAATTCTTTCTTGTCTTTTTCTTTATCTAAAAATTCCTTATCCTCTTTAACAGAATCATTAATTTTTTCTTTAGAACCTATTCCCATTTTAAACAGTTAGTTTTTATTTTATAAATCTATAGCTACATTTTTTGAATCTATATCATCCGCAGTTCTAATTAAATATCGTTCACCGTTGGTTCCATTTAAAACTAACGCATATCTGCTTTCAAGATTAAGTAGCATTTCTCTTTCTTTTACATTTCCCGTGAAAATCTCATTGCTTGGGTATCCTAAGCGGAGCAATATTTTTATCCCTGCAGAATCTATCGCACTATCAAGAAGCCTATAAGGATTTACATCTGAGATAATTATTCCTAAACCTTTAGATCTACATTCTTCAATAGTATTTGAAAATAAGGCATTGATTCTGTTTTTCATTATAAATTCTGCTGATTCAGGATCATTGTCTCTTGCCTTTCCTACAACTCTGTGTGCCTCATCGATGGCAATGAGATGTTTCAATTTATTAGAGCTATCAAAAGGAATCAAAATATCTATCATTTGAAAAATTAGCATTGTTACTAAATGTTGTTCTTTATTATCCAGTTCAGTTAAATCAATCAATACTACATCTCCGCTCCTCCATTTTAGAAACCATTCTGGAACATTTTTTGAATTTTCCGTATAAAACCTTAGAGTTTTTTCAATCTCAGGATTTGTAAAAAATTCATCTATTCGACGTCTAAAAGCAGTTAATATAGTTTTTTGAGTGTCTGGATCATAAGGTTTTGCTTTAATATTTTCTTCGACACAGTTAAAAAACTCTGTTATTTGGGAAGGAAATTCTCCTTATCATTAAGGGATCAGCACTTAATCCCGTTTCAATACAATTTATATAATTTATTCCAGTCCCTAAACCATCTTCCATTGTATCAAAACGTGAGATATCCCCAAATTACCCAAAATTTTACGTACTTTATTAGTTATTCAAATAAAAAGTAATATTTAAACACAATTTAAAAGGAGACTCCTGCCAACGAGACGCAAGAACGCGTCAGAAAAATACAATAGGGGAAGGAGGGCGAAATCAGAATGTAAAAATTTACACTACCAAAAGACAAAAATCCAGGGTGTAGGCAGGAGTCATAATAATTAACTTTATTTTGCTTTTATGTATAAAGTTAGATGGATAAATTATTAAAGCTTTATATTTAATAACAACGGAAAAAGTAAAATTACAGATAAAAATACTGTTAGAACATATTCTGACTAAAAAAGTTGATTAATTTCTCATTTGTTTTTATTTTTTTGGTTAACTGGAAACATTATTTATCACCAAAAGTATTAATATATATGGAAGTAAAAAATTAAATGTAAATAATTCTGAGTAGTTGTACATAACTTGTTCTAAGATTCAATCTTGATTTGGACTATTATGATTATAAATAATTTCTAATAACTTCTATAAATTCTTTGACCCTTATTAGTTTAGAGATATAATCACTAAATCCTGCTGATAAAAATCTTTCTCGATCACCTTCCATAGCAAAAGAAGTTACTGCAATTATTGGTGTTTCTTTAAATCTCTCAATTTTTCGTAATTCTTTACAAATAAAAGGAACTTTAATGTCAGTTATTCCCTAAAAATTATTCAAAAATAAAAAATTAGAATATAAAGAATGTAATCACCTTTTCAATTTGAATTTTAAGGAATGCTAATTTGAACTTCAATAGAAATTTTATCAATGTTTGCTGGAATTCGTGGAAAATAACAAAAAAGTGAATTAATATCTCGATCTTACTTAATTTATTTAAATCTTTAGTAGATTATTATAACTTCCATTAATAAGAAAAAATATTAGGAAAAGAAATCATAAATCCCTTTTTGTGGTTTTGATATTATAATCATCAATTTTAAAAGAGCTTCTAAGTATTTCTTATCTTGTATTACTTGAGGATTCTTATAATCTCCTTCAAGCGTGAGAATATTTGTTAATTGTTTTATGGTGAGAGAAATATGAGCAAAACAGCTTGAAGCTCTATTATATTTGTTTATAAATTCCTTTAATATATTTAAAGCGAGATCTGACTTTAAGAACTCATCAGGATCCAGAAGTCCAGTTGGAGCAATAATATCAAAATATTTACCAATTTTCTCTACTAATATCTCACCTAAAATGTCTCGGTGTACTCCTAGTATGTGATGTAATTTATTAATTCTTTCTGTAAACAATTTAGAAGTTTCTCGAGTCAAATCCATAGAGACTGACATCCCTATTCTAGCTCCGGTTTTTAGTTGCATTATATTCCATAGCATTGTATATAAAATATCTAAAGAATTTTCGAATTTTTCTTTAATTATTCCATTTTTAAGCCTATTACTCACTTCTTTAGCATATTGTGAACCTTTTTTTGAAGATAATTCTAAAAACAACTGAAATAAATCCTTATTGTTAGGTATTATTTTTTCCCTCTAATTTTATAATTATTGAAATAACTGCAATAAATGAAAAGGTAAATAGTGGAGGTCTGATTTTTTAGGATGTCTGACCGAGTAGTCTGACAATAATTTAAAAATTCCTCGTTATTATATAATTATCTTTTGCAATTGATTTATGTACTCAAAGAACAGAAAATTAATCTGAAGTTGATAACTTGTATTTAAATTTTTAGACTAGTTTTTAGATAAGGTCAATCTCACTTTTCTTCTTCAATCTTATAAATTATGTAATCTAAATGAAATTTAGCTTTTCGTCTCACTCTATCGAACTAAATTAATTTTCGATAATTCTATTAAAGAGAATTTTCATGTCATATCTGACTATTTATATTGAAATGTCTGGAGAATGTGAGATTTGTGGTAAAAAAAATAAAATTGTTAGAAGTTACAAGCTATTATTTGGTAGTTCTATAAGTTCATTTTCAATTGGAAATTTTGCTGATGATCCTCCTTTATTAAATAAGGAGTTATATATTTGTATTGAATGTAGAAGAAATAAAAAATATATTTTAGAAGAACTCATAAATGTTATCAAATTAGAAATGAAATTCACTTCGTTATCAAAAAGATACTTTAAAATAGGTAAAGAAATAATTCTCAAATATTAAAAAATCTTAATTTAAAAAATTAATTTAAGTATTGTGCTAGAAAATGACATTAAATTATAAGGAAATATGTAAAAATATATTTTCTGAAACAGAATTTATTGAAAATTCATTACTAGGAATTGGAGTTATTCAAGATGGTAGAATCATTTATGCAAATAACACAGTTCTAAAACACTTTGGATATTCTTTTGATGAGATTCAAGAAAAAAATTTCTGGATGAAGGTAATACATCCTAATGATTTACCTATTGTTAAAAGAAAAATTGAATTTAAACTAAAAGAGAAGAAATACAACACAACAAGATATAAATGTCGAATTCTATTAAAATCAGGTGAATCCAAATGGATTGAAGTGTTTTCAAAAAATTTTTATCACATTAACAGATTAGCAAACCTATTCACCATTATCGAAATTCCTGAACCAACGCCTTTAATCGAAATTTCTACTACTGATATGGCAAAGCTTAATGTAATGGAAGAATTATTAAAAAGATTTAAAATCGCATATCGAATTTTAAAAACAGGAGATTTCCAAAAGGATTTAGAAGAGAAGTTATTAAAAGAAAAAATTGCTTTAAAAGATGCTGAACAAAAGTTCCACCACTTGTTTGAAACATCTCCATCTTCAATTATATTACTTAATTTTAAAGGAAGAATAATTGAATGTAACTGTGCAACTGAAAATTTATTTAATTATAAAAAGGACGAGTTAATTGGAAAAAAGTTTCTCGAATTTATCAATTTCCCACCTAATTACCTTTCTATACTTGAAGATGTGTATGAACAACTAACAAAAGGAGAAAAATTATTACCTATTGAAATTCAGTGCTTTACAAAAGAAGGGAGAACAATTTGGGTTAAATTATCTAACACATTAGTCAGGTTGTATAATGAAATATTAATTCAAGTTATAATTCAAGATATTACTCAAATAAAATCTAATAAATAATAAAAACCTCTACCAATCAAGAGATCAGCACTTAATCCAGTTTCAATAGAGTTTATATAATTTTTACCAATTCTTTGAGCATTTTTTATCTTATTAGAATGTAATATTAAAGATCATTAAAAATATATATTATAGTAATAATTTTCTTCAATAATGGTTGAATTTTAATCAACTAATCTTATTATGTGATTATTATTGAAAGTTAAAAATACTGTCGTAAAAATCGGGGGGTCATTATTATTTACTGAAGATAAAGAAATTGATAAGGAAAAGATTCATAATTTCTGCCAAATCTTTAAAAAGATTAAATATTCGGGAACTCATGTCATTATATGCGGTGGCGGCAAAATCGCTAGGGAATATATAAATGCAGTAAGATCTTTTCAAAGCAATGAAGCATTATGTGATACATTTGGAATTGATATTTCTCGTATAAATGCAAAATTGCTCTTATCCGTTTTTCAAGATTTAGCTTATCCTTTAGTTCCAAAATCATTAGAAGAACTTTCTACAGCATTGCTTTTTGGAAAAATTATTGCAATGGGAGGATTGCAGCCTGGACAATCTACAACGTCAGTTGCTCTCGAAGTTGCCGAGTTTATAAAAGCTGAGGAATTAGTGATTCTTACAGATGTAGAAGGTATTTATGATAAAGATCCAAAGAAATTTAATGATGCTAAATTGTTGAAACACTTGACTTATACTGACTTACAAGAAATTATAATTAATTCATCCGGAAATAAGCAAGCAGCAGCAGGTGAATATCGCATTTTTGATGCAGTTTCTTTACAAATATTAAAAAGAAGTAAACTTAATATAAGAATTATTTCTGGCAAAGATCTAAAGGATTTTGAAAAATATTGGAATGGTGAAGAAGACATAACTTGTACTATGATAACTGAATGAAAATCTTTGGTAAATTATTTTAATCTTCTAATTTTTATTATCCTATATTAACCCTCTTAAACTCGAGTTAAAAAATGTCTCAATCTTCATGGAAAGATCAAATAAAAAAAAAATGGGGTCCTCATAGTCATTGTCCAATATGTGGTAAAGCAATGCCTACTGATAAAAAATTTTGTAGTCAAGCTTGTCGGGATAACTATCTTAACCAAGAGAGAAAACAGAAGAAAAAAGGA
>JAEOTJ010000427.1 GCA_016839905.1 Promethearchaeota archaeon
TACCTTAAGAGGTTCTAATTCTTCGAATTCTTCTACTTCTTTTTCGGGGAAGAAAAAATTTATGAATTTCTCTTGTGAGTTTAATATGAGAGCATCTTTAGCTTTCGCTTTTTCGACCACAAGTTTGAATAAATCTATTACTGAAAAGTACTTAGATGATTTAAGGCATGAGGAAAGTTTAGCAGGATTAATTTCTGAAAGCACCTTTAAAAATGGAGTAAGTGAAGCCAGTTCTTTTAAAATAATCTCTGGATCATCCTCATCAAGACTAAGTTTATAGAGCTCACCTTCAAGTGCAGGTATAAACTGAACCGGTATTTTATTAAGAAGTTCGTTAATTTCTTTTAGATCATCATTAGATTTTTCAAGTTTCTTTTCAAGCCCCTTTATTGCCCATTCGCGTCGGGCACTCTTACCTTCCCTCTGTATTAAGGTAGGTTTTGATCCAAGCTTTACTCCTATCTTAATTAGCATGTTATCAAATGCTTGCATCTTAGCAAAATCAGTAGCTTCTATAGAATTGAACAAATTTACCATTTCCTCGACCAAGGTCAATTTATCTTCAAGCTCTGGATTATTTAAATACTCTAAAAATGTTGTTAAACTTTTTTCGACATTCCCGCTAGGAGAAGTCTCAATAGATTTTTCTACCCTTTTTTTTAATTTATCAATTTCTTGAGTACTATCCACTACAATTACTCTTTTTTGAGGAGTAGTCTTTACACTTCTCCTTTGTACTCTATCTTCAATATATGTAGCATCTCCCAATTGAATTTTAAGTTGATCGAGTATCCGAATCATTGATTCCATTTTCAAAAAATTACTCAATTTTGAATCTTCATATATTTTTACTAACTTTTCAGCTAAATTGGGCTTTTTTTTTAATTTTGAATGATTTATATACTTTTTAAAGGTCTGAAGATATTTTTCTGATGTAGGAAGTATTCCTAACCATTCTTTACCCTTTTTTTCTTGAATCTCTTTACTAATTTTTTGAAGTTTTTCCATAATTTTACATTGTAATTTTTCTATAGACTAAATAAAATTTGACTAAATAAAATTATCTTAATCGAAAATTATGACAAGTAGTTTAAAATTAAAATTAATTATATTGGCATTTAAAAGAAAATATATTCATATAATTCAAAGTAAAAAATATATAATAATGAATGATTTATTCATTCAGAATCTATTTTAAAAGGAAAAGAATAAACTTTATCAATATATAACAATGCTTAAAACTGCATTTAAATTATGTATTTTCGGTGATGGGGGCGTAGGTAAAACGACCCTCATTAATCGGTATGTTACAGGTGTTTTTACTGAGAGTACGATAATGACTATAGGCGTAGGTTTCAATGTAAAAAAGATTATAATAAAGGAGAATCCCGTCTCATTACAGATATGGGATTTTGCGGGCGAGGATCGCTTTAGATTTTTGTTACCTGCCTATGTAAAGGGAGCTAGGGGAGGATTATTTGTGTTTGATACTACTAGATTCGTAAGTTTAAATAGTATTGATGATTGGGCGGAAGTAATAGAAGAATGTACTGACAGAGATGCGCGCCCCTTGCCAATAATACTGGTTGGAAGTAAATGTGATCTTACTGATGAGAGAGAAATATCTGCTGATTATGCAAAAGAGTTATGTGAATCGTTTAAATTTTTAGAATATATCGAATGTTCTTCCAAAACTGGTTTTAATGTAGAAGAAATATTTTTCCGACTCGCTTGTGAAATGGTGGAAAGAAAAAGTATGGTTTAATTAAAATTAATAACTTGAAAGGGATTTTATTAATCCATTTATTTTATTTATAGCTTCTTGAGGTGTGGAAACGCCATGAATCATATCTTTTCGTCTATCATCAACCTTCTCATTTGATAATTTTTTAGACCAACCTTCAACGCTTGCTAATGCTACGATAGGCTTATTATAAATCCAAGCAAAACTTATTTCTGATAGTGTTCCTGCTTTACCTCCAATTGCCAAAATAACATCTCCACAAAGTACCACTACTACATTTCTGGCTTGGTCGAAAGGAACGGGGATGATAATGTCCATGTATGGATTCGCATTTCTTTTATCCTTATAGGGGATAATCCCAATTGTTAAACCATTTTCTTCTTTCGCCCCCTTACAAACAGCTTCCATTACGCCCCCTAATCCCCCACATGCGATAATATAATTGTTCTTGGCTAATAATTTTCCTATTTCAATTGTTACATTTTCAATATCTTTATTTATTTCACTTGCTCCAATAACAGAGATAACTCCTTTGACTTCCTTTTTAAAATTAAAATTCATATTATGAGCCCTGCTAATATTCTCTATATATTATTATTTTTAATTAATCGTTATAATATATTTAAAAATCATTAAAGCAACAATAAATTATGCAAATTATTTATGTTTAATTCTTCACTTAAATAAGCATAGTATATAATAGAATATAATATATTTTTTTTTCCGATAATGAAAAATCTAATAAATGAAAAGAAGCCTTTTCTTAAATTATATCTCTGTGTAATAATTTCAATTACAATTACTCTATTAATTCTGAGAGTGGTGTTTTCCTATATTTCTTACTCAGAATTCGGAAAATATGGAGATATGATTGAAGCAAGAGATGTTGATTTCAGAATTCTTTATGCTTTAATGAGAAGAGGCATTTTTAAATATTATAATATTGATTATATATTATTTCAAAGGGCACTTTATCTTTATCATTGGTATTTCATTTTTTTTCCTTTTTATTTAATTCCTTTAGATATTAGTGTTTATATTTGGGATGCTTTAAGATTTATCTCAACAATATATATTGCAAATAATATCTATAAAATAACAAATAAAAGGTCAAATGTATTCTATCTCTTTTTTTTTACAGGGACCGGTTATTTTGTTGATATGTATTTAAATAATACAAATTGGTTAATTACTTTCTTAATTTTTGCTGCCTATTTACAAGTGGAAGAAGATAGAAAGTGGTTAGCGGGCATTTTATTTGCCTTGGCAACATTTAAAGTATTTGTTATTTTTTTTCCATTGATATTATTAATTAGCAAGAAAATAAAATTAAAGGATTTAGTATATTTCATAATTCCCTTAATAATTATTTGCCTTCCATATATTATTTTTCCTGAATACTTGAATCAAATGCTTGATAATTGGTTATATAACGAGGATCCTTCAAGCGAAACTTTCCCCTTCTTAATTCAAACGTACTTGCTCAGTTGGCAATTATTTCAGACTGCACAATTAATGGTGTGGAGTTTTATGTTTTTTATATTTCTTTCAAGTATTAAAGATGAGATATGGAATAAACGCTATGTAATATTAATAACGTTGGTGACCATAAGTGCTTGCATTTATTTCTTAATGTTTTCGTATTATTACTATTTTATTCTAAAACAGTTTTAAAAATTTTTTTTTAGTAAGTGCCATTTTTTTTTTGCAATATCAATGAGATCATTTAAAATAGCGGATGCTGCTTCATAACCTCCAGCACCCCTGCCCATTAGAACTATCGGTCCAGCATGTTTTGTTTGTAATTCTATTACGTTTAAATTCCCGCTGATGTTCAAGGGAGAGTCTCTTTCGATTAAGCGTGGTTCTATTATTAATTTATTATCTTCAGCAATGGCCAAATGTTTTATGATATATCCATCAGAATAGGCTAATTCTAATGCTTGAGGCGTGATTTGTGTAATTCCTTTAATTTTAACATCGCTGATTGTTTTTGACCAATCAAGTAAATCATTTGCTAATATTACAAGTTTTCCAGCCGCGTCATACCCCTCAATGTCTAGCGTGGGATCTGTTTCTGCGTATCCAAGCTCTTGAGCTTCCTTTAAAGCAATCGAAAAAGAAACTCCTTCAGCTGTCATCCTGCTAAGAATGTAATTACATGTACCATTTAAAATTGCTTTAATACTTGTTATTTCATTTCCAACTAATCCTTCCTTAACTGATAATGCTGGAACGCAACTCGCGACTGTAGCTTCATATTTCACAAAACAGCCTTTTTCCTTTGCCAAATCCTTGATCTCCTCATATTTTAAATAAAATGGACCCTTATTTGAGGATACAACATCGATATTATTATTCAAAGCCTCCATAATATGTGATAATGCAGGTTCCCCAGTTTTTAGATTAGTGGGCGTAGTTTCAATACAAATATTTAAATTTAATTTTGAAATAATATCTATTGCCTTGACATCTTTCTTCCAATAGGGGAGTTTCCTAAAATTATCTCCTTTATTTAAAAGCTCTTCTAGATCAATTCCATTCTCATTAATCAGAGCGCCATCATTCTCAAAAACGGCACTTAATTTAAGGTTAAAATCAAATTTTTCCTTTATAATTTCTTTCTTTTCCTTTAATAATTGAAGTAAGCAAGTACCAACATTACCAAGTCCAATTATAGCAATTATTAATTCCATTTTATTCACAGAAAAATCCGATAATAATAAAAAATAATTTCTAAGAGATTATTATATAGAAAGATATAATAATTTAAAACTTTAATATTAAATTGAATATTGGTTTATTAATATGAAATAATATGGATTTGTTAGAAGATAATCTAAACTAAAAAATATGAATAAATTAGAAAAAGACAATTATCGGAAACTTATGAGAGATTTTAAGGGGAGAGTAGAATTAATGAAAAGGATTCCTCTAAAAGAATTAGAGAAAATGTTTATAGAATTATATGAATATGGTATAAATGATTATATTAAAACTGAAAAGGAATTACATCCAAATAAGACAAGAAAAGAAATCATTATCAGCATGTATAAATTGAGGGAAAAATTAAATAAAAAAGCTTGGAGGAAATAAAAAATGGAACCATCTTTTACATCAGCATTTAAGCAGATTATAGACTTTCTCGAAAAATGTGAAAATGAAAAAGGCATAAAATATTATTTAGTTGGAGGAATTTTAGCAAGTATTTATACTACCTTTAGAGTTACTCAAGATATTGATTTTGTAATTGATATTCAAGCAGTTAAAATGAATATTGAGGATTATATTACACATTTACGGGAGAATAATTTCGTCTCAATGCAAGATTGGAAGACTACTGAATTATTAGCGAAAGATACAAAAATAATTCAATTTCTTGATATAAATGAAACTGTAAAATTTGATAATTATATAATTGATAAATTTAATAAAAGTAAGTATAAAAGAATTGGGCCAATAGCATTGGAAAGAAGAGAAAGGGCAACCTTATTTGATCTTAAATGTTGGATTGTTTCAAAAGAGGATTTTATTCTTAGTAAATTAGTATATGGGGGATGGCAAGATTATTCCGATGCTTTAGGATGTTGGATGAGGTTCAAAGAAAAATTAGATATTTCTTATTTAGAGATTACTAGTAAAATTTTAGAAATTCATAAAGAGTTTGAATTATTAAGATCAGGAATCGGTGATCCAGATGATTTCTTTAAGGAAATAAATAGTTATTAGATAATAATTATATCCTAATTAAAAAGAGATCTTTTTCTTCACAAATCTTTTCCAGCTCTTCAATTAATTCACTCTTAGTCATTGATTCTGGAAATTCTATTTTTAACTTTACGTTACTTATTTCATCAAGTTCGGTAAATTTAGCTTGTAATTCTAAAACCTTGATATCTTTCAATGCTAATCGTTTTATCGTATCTGCTATATCTGTATCAAACACATGCCCTGTTAAAATTATAATTAAATGTCTTCTTTCAGTTCCAAGCGTGATTTTTTCAATTTCAATATTTTTTTTATTTAATTCCTCTTTAATTTTATTTAAACTAACTTCAATTAATTCTTCATTCAAGTCGAAAATAATACTTACAGGAATCATATTTTTTATTATTTTATCGTGATGATGGAGGATAGAATAGATATTCCCTCCATTTTCTGAAACAGGTTTTATCAATTCTATTAGGCTTCCAGGCGTATCTGGTAAATTTACTTCTAAAAATATCATATTGATTTTTAAAATTGGTTTATAATTAAATACATTATCATTTTTACTAAATTCCAGATTATGGATTTGGTTGATATCTGAGAAACTCTGGAATACGTTTACCACACTCGGGGCAAAAGGTTAAACCTTCATCAATTAATTTATCACATTCCGGACATTTTATCTTTCCCGCAGGAAGGGAACTGCTTCTCGGTGTTACTTGAGTTACACTTGCCACAAAACTTGCTTCTTCCTTACCGATCCCTTTAGATTTTACTAGGACTATAATTATAGCAATTCCAAATTCTGAAAAAAATGCGATCAATAATAGATTGCCCATTCCTAATATAATCTCAATTTTTTCAGAATATTGATCATCATTCCCTAAATTAGTTACTGTTAAATTAAATTCAAATCTCCCTGTTATTGTTGTGAATTTTGGTTTAATTGTTAATATTATTTTCTGAGTTTTCCCTTTTCCTTCTAATTCTTCGTTATTAGAAACCTCTTTAAAATCTTTTCCACCATTTGAATCCTTTAGTCTGCATATAATATTGGCTGTTATATTTGAAGTTATTCTTAATGTCATTTTACCTTCCATCCATATAAACTTAGGAGAACTATTCTCTACAGAGATGTTAGTCATTCCATTTTGAGTCAATGTTATTGAAGAGATAGTAATGTTTTTATGATGAGAATTATTATTAATGAGGTTTATTTCCATAAAAATACCAAAAAATATTGGATTTAATATCATAATAAATAAAATTATGTTTGATTTGTTATTTCTAAAAAATTTCATTTAAAAAACACGTCAAAAATCTTTTTTTTTTTTTATTTATTGATTTTTAATATATTCTCTAATATATTTAATAATTTTTTTTAATTTAATTATTAAATAAAATTATATTGCATAGAGTAAAATTCCAATTGAATAGTTTAAATAACTCATAAAATATCAATTGATTCTTTTCCCTCATTTATTTTTAAGACTTGATTTTGGATAATTTTTCCTATTACACTTGCTTCTAATCCCTGATTATTAAATACTTTAATTATTGAGTCACAATTATTTTCTGGAGCAGTTAAAATAAAGGATGAGGTTAAATACATTTGAACAAACATTTCTAACGAATAATTAAGTTCTATTAATAGTTGAGGCATTTTAATTTTATTTATATTCACATTGGCACCTACTTCGGAATATCTGATTAATTGAAGTATGGTGCCAAAAATTCCTCCATTTGAAATATCTTTTGAAGTGTTAGCAAGATGTTTTTCAGCAATAATTTTCATTGATTTTCTTTTTCTTAATACTTCTTCAGAATTTTTAAATGTCACGGTGTCCCAATACATTTTATTAGCTTTTGCTATTTTTCCCTCAAAATCAACAACTAATATAATATTATCGTTTATTTTTGCATTTCCCGCTGAAAGATAATTCTCTTTTTTAATTTCTCCAATCATTGTAGAGCTCAATTCATAACACTTACTACGAATACTCGTATGTCCCCTAATAATTGGTACTTGAAATAAATTAGAACCTTTAATTACTCCTTCTATCACTTTTTTACAAATTTCAATATCTTTAAAAGAGATGATTATTGTTGCTGCGAGGGGTGTCCCACCGCACGCATAAATATCATCTACACCTACTAAAATCGAGCTAAAACCTGCACCAAAAGGATAATTTTCTATATAACTTGTTTTTATTCTATCTGTTGTACATAGAATATATTTATCAGAGTTTTCAATAGTTGCAGAATCTTCGCCAATATCAGTAAATATTCTAGAACTTTTGTATGAATTTGAATTAATAAATTGAACAATAGGCTTAATTTCCTTCTTTTCAATGATATTTTTATTTTTTCGAATACCTTCTGCTATAGTTTTTAACATATATTAAATTAAAATAAAAATATTAATTTGAATTTTCTTTAAAATTATGTATTGAAATAAAATTATAAAAATGAAATTAAAATTATGGAAGATTTACTTAATTCCTCATTAATTAGCGGATTATTGCTAAGCACATATGATAAGTTTGGACCTCAACCAAAATACATCTTTCCAAGAGAGATTGAAGAAGAAGAATTTAAAAAATTAAAAAAACAAGGAGAAAAAAATATTGGATTAACTTTACGGGATTATATTCAAATTTCAATTAAAAATTTAAGTTTAATGCATGGTGATAATCCATTTACTGAAAATAATTATTCATTAGAAATTAAACATTCTGGTATTTTACCTTATCCTGATTTTAACTTAACTTCACTTTCTTATTTTCGTTTTCTAAAAACTAACTTTAAAAAAAAACCCCTTCCTATAGTTCTTTCTATTCTAGTTGACGAGAATAGCAGAAGTTATCTCTATAATAATGTTAATAAAATTAATCACTTAATTGATGAATTTTTTGAGAAATTTAAAAATGAAATTTTAGAAGAATTTATTCCTCAAGATTTAATTGAGCCAGTTTTCCGAGATATACTTTTGAAATTAATAGATTTGGAAAAAAGACCATATACTCCCATTATAAATAAAAGAAAACTAAAAATTGTATTTGCTGGTTTAGATGATTCAGGAAAGACCTCATATTTATTATCAGTAGATCGAAAATATTCTAAATTAATAGGTTTAAAACCAACTCGTGGAGCAAATCTTAGTTCCATAGAAGCCCTTGGTGCGACTATTTTTTTATGGGATTTAGGAGGTCAAACAAGTTTAAGAGAAAAAATTCTTGAAAAACCCCAAATATATTTATATGAGGCTGATTTGGTTTATTATTTTATAGATGTAATAAATAAGGATAGATTTAATGAAAGTTTCAAATATCTTAATCGCATCTTAGAAAAAATTAAGGAATATAATCAAAAAACCCCATTAATAATAATTCTATCAAAGGGAGATTCTGATATTTTAGATTCTAATGAAATCAATGAGAATGTAAAAATTATAAAATCAAAAATAAAAGAAATAAATTTAGAAGAAGAACCTGAAATTTTTATTACTAGCATTTTCTCAATTTTCAGTATTTTAAAATCATTTTCTTCTGGAATTTCTAAATTAAGTCCCAATAGAAAATTAATTAATTATAAACTTAAAAATTTTTCAGAACGATCAGGGATTCTTTTAACACTCATAGTAAATAATGATGGTTTAGTAATAGCAGATTTTTCTTCAAATGAAGTAAAAGAATTAACAGAATTAAATATTTCGGAATTATATGATGGTGATGAAAAGAATATTCGAAATATTTTTGAAATAACTGCACCTCAATTTACGATGTTATATAAAATCTTTGCTAAATTCAAGACCCTACAAGAGGATGAGGCAATGTATGATATTGCTAACTCTACAGTATTATTTAAAAAGGTACGAATCTCTGATCAGTCAATGTTTTTCTTATTTTTATTGGATGATGAGAAAAAAATAGAAAAAATCAATAAAAATCTACCTAGTTTTTTGAATGAAGTGAGTGATTTGGTTATGAGATATCTCTCTTAAAATATTTTTTTTAATGGTGTTTTATCTGATATTGGTTTTCGCATAATTCGTTTACGATAGTATGAATTTAAAGCAGATATTAATGAAATTGAAGGAACTACGCATTTAGCGAATTTTACAGGACCAAATAGAATAAAATCACTCCCCGCATCTGCACAATTTGTCATTAAAGAAGCAATCGCTCCACATCTAGCAGAATCTCCATATTTTTTAACAAAACTCCATCCATATATTGCATTTGCAGGGGCGTATCCCGTAGGTAATCCTAATTCACTTTTTATCAATTTAGTAGTTTCCACATTTATACCTATTGATGTTAAATCTAAGACGGCTGAATCTACAATGTTATTTTTAATATTAGCTTTTTCTGCCGCTGGTATTAACTTATTTTTTAAGAGATCCAATTTTTTTTGAGGAAATATCGCTCGATTCCCAAAGGTTAGTAAAACCGCATTTTTAACCCCAATTTCTTTTAATTTAATAAGACTTTCCTCATTAGTATTTTCATCAATGCTATTTAAAATTGCTCTATCAAGTAGTCCTATTTCTTTTAAACCTTCCATTGCGGGAATTCTGCTTGAATCATTTAAACCATCAACTAAAAAGGGACAATCAACAATACCTGCTACATATTCACACTCTTTAATGAGTGCATCGGGATATCCTCCCACGACATCAACTATGGCTTGCATTCCACTCTCTTCAATCACGCTAATGAAATCATTTAATTCTTGTTCAACAATCTTTTCATCAAACCTTCCAGTTTTCTCGTCCAATAACGCTGGATGTTTATCATAAAAGACGGTTCCAACTAAGACAATTGGATTCACGCCTGGTTGGCCACCGATTTTAATATCTCCAATTTCAACTACTTTTTGTTCCTTTTCAAAATTTAACATCATATTTCATCCTTTTAATTTTTAGATTATATTCTCAGTTATTATTTAGGATTATTTTTGATTCTTTACATTCTTTTTTACTTCTGCTTTTTTTACAAATTTCTTTTCTATTGCATCTAATAAATCAGATTCTTTATCAGCTGTAAAATGTAAGTATTGCTTGTCGATTGAAAAACCATACTCCTCCGCCATTTTTGGAAACTTCTCTAAAAATATCTCTTTATTCATTCCTAAATATTTTCTAATTAGATTAAGGTCAATTTCTTTTGAACTTTTTATTGCTTGTATCAACGTTTCTTTTCTTTTTACTTTTATAGGCTCGCTTACAAGAGTTCCCGCATAAATAATTGAAATAATA
>JAEOTJ010000428.1 GCA_016839905.1 Promethearchaeota archaeon
CACTTTCTTTCCTACTTTTAAGGACTTTCAGCGCGCTCTAATAAAATTCATCGTAAAACATAAAACATTTTCACCAGAAATTAAGACTCGTTGCAATTATGCCAAATTATTTAGTTCTTCATAAATAATTATATAATAGAGCAGTCAAATTAATCTTAAAAAACTTTTATATAGATGAAAGTAGATATTTAATACAATTTTTTAAATATAATAAATAGAGTTTAAAAAAAATAAGGTGTTATTTAATGGCAATGAAACCTATATACTTCCTTTCCCTAATTATCTTTTATGTAATTATGATGGTAATAGTAATAATATTACATTTACTTGATGTAATACCTGTATTTGATAGTGTAAGGGGTTGGGGTGCATTAATTGCATTACTTGCAGGAATAGGATTTATGTATTTCATGGGAATAAAAAGAGTAGTAGATGATATGAGTTGAAAAATATATTACTTTCTATTTTACTTGTATAACTTCTTGTTTTTTTTTCTTTTTATTTCCTATGATTATTATTAATTAAGCTGTTTATTTGAGGATTTTATACGTATTTTACATCTTTTATGCCCTTATAAATAAATATAAAATAAATTAAAAAACCGAGCTAAAAATATTTTTTATTAATTACATAAATTTTAATAAATAGATTTTATATTAAAACAAAGTATTAGATATAAAAAAAATTAATTAAAATCAGAATAGAAAGATGTCCGTTCATGGTAACCAATATCTCTTACCATTATTTTTAAGAAAAGATGGCATTCTACCTCCTATTAAAGGAGAGGCAGGATTAGCATTAGCTTATTATCTTTTAACAAAAGATTTAAAGGAAGGTGAAAAAATTCTTTCTTTTTCGAGGTTATTATGGCCTTTTTTATCAATTCAAGGGATCATTTCAACACACATCATATTAGATGGATTGAAATTATTCTCTAAAAAAGGAAAGCTTTCAAATCCTCCAAGACAAGCATTAATTGGACATATTCTCAGAAATGTTGACAATCGAGGGGATATTGATCAATTAAATAGAATCATTGAAGTTTTAAGTTATAAAGATTCAGAAGCAGAGGAGATTGGAGAGAGTGAGGAATCTGAGTACCGCACGCTACAAATTGAGGGTTTAATTAATCCAGAATTCCTCCAAACATTAAAAGGATTAATGCCTCAATTAGAAAATATGCCAATAACGGGTTACATGCCTTTAGATACAACTTTATCGACGGAACAAGCTCTTAATCTATCTGAAAAATTCCGAAATATAATTACAGATATGAAGGGAAATTCCTTAAGATGGAAAAGTGTTAGCGAGCTTATTGAAAAAAATATCGAGAAATGGATTACTGAATTGAATGTACAATTAAAAGACCTAGATTCGAGATATTCATCTATTTTAGGTAAGACCGCTTCAAAAATTGATTCTGGCCAGATAAAGGAGAAAATGGAGAAACTTCAAGATAATATCGAACAATGGAAAGTAAGTGAGAAGAAGAAAGTAATAGAAAACATATTGTCATTATTTAAAAGCATTGAAAGGACTTTAGAGGAGACATTAAAAAGAAATAAGTTTTTTTGTATATCAGATACCTTAAAATCTAAAAATATTGAAGATATCCAACCTGATTTTGAAAATCATTTTGATTTTTTAAGGGAAAAAGGAAAGGGGTTTTTGGATTTAATAGAGTCAACTTATCAAGAATATCTTGAATATATTGCAGGTTCTACACAAATAGATATAGAAGCAGAAAATAAATTGGAGAAACGGGCTGTAGATTTAAATATTAAATTGATTGATAGAGATAAACAATTATCTGAAGTTGAAAGAGAAAAACAAGAGAAGATTATTAAGTTAGAAAATCATAAAAATCAAATTGAAAGCTTATTTAAACAAATTACCGATATTCTGCAAGTTAAAAGATCAAATTGCTTGCAAGAAGCTAAGGATTTAGAAAAATGGGCATTAGAAGATACTGAAGCAGAATTTTTTTCGAAACCAATTCAATGGATGTACCTTCCATTATATGCGGTCTTTATAGAAGATGAAGATATGATGGAAGAGCGCATGAAAATTGTTTTTCCTGGATATGTTACTAAGGACTCAATTTATAAAGAGGTTTCTGATGTATTCATTGAATTACAATCATTCCTAAATGAAAAAATAGAAGATGATATGAAAATTCGCTCAAATTTCGAGTTTTCATGTGAAAATAATAATCTTTTAAAGGTTCCTATTATTGTAAAAAAAATTCAAAAAGGCATATCAATCCTAAGAAATCTAAAACTCCTAGATGAACAAAAAGAGAGTGAATTCAGAGAGTCTTTAAAATTAATCCAATAAATCTTATTACTTCACTCTAAGGATCTAATTTTTTCGTTTATTAATTCTGAATTGAATTGATCCTGAAGCTCGTTAAATATATCTTTAGCTCTTTTAAAATTTGATAATGCGAGTTCAATATTATTTTTTTGAATGTAAATATCTCCTATTTTGTGTAAAACTTCAGCCATTTCTTTTGAAAATTCTAGTTCTTCAAAGATAATAAGAGCTTCTTCAAAAAATCTTATGCTTTCGGACTTTTCTTCCATTAAATCCGCGTAGATATGAGCAATTTTAGTTTTTAATTCAGCTTTTTTAAATTCATCACCATATTTAGAGTAAATCTCCGCGCATAGTTCATAGTATTCAATTGATCTGAGATATTCTCCTTTAAGTTCATATAGTTGTGCTAAATTCTCTAGTACGATTCCTTCATTAATACTATCCTCAACTTCAAAGGTTCTAATCGATTCCAGACTTTTTAAAAAATAATTTTCTGCTTTAATATAATCATTAAAAGCTAAATATAGTCTCCCTAAGTAAAAAATATTTTCCCATTCTAATTGAGCCTTAATTACTATCAAACCCTGACCATCATTACTCAAATTATTAATCATTTTTATAGCTTCATTTATATATTCGTAAGCTTTGTCTGATTTATCTTCACGGAGATTGAAGTAGAATTTACCGAGTTTTGATAATGTAATAATAGTTCCATAAATGTCTTTTTTAAGTTTAAAGTATCCTAAGTTCCTCTCTAGAATTCTTTCAATCCGGTCATTTTCCTTTAGGATAAATAAAGTATCGACTAAATTACTGGCCGTCTTCATTTCGGCTAAAATTAGATTGTTTTTCTGAGCTAATATCAGTGCTTTATTATAAAATTCATAAGCATGTTCTATATCCTTTAAAAGATAATAAACATTACCGATATTGTTATAAACTTGGATGAGACGAGAGAAATCATTTAAGGATATGAGGGATTCTATAGCCATTTCAAAATGATAAACTGCCGCATCAAAAAACCCAAGTTCTTCTTGAATTATCCCCATTTCATTATTTACTATAGAAATATTTAATAAATCTTTATCATCTTGAAAAATTTTTAATGTAATTTCTAATGTTTTTAATGCCTCGGTTAATTCTCTTTTCTTATATAATAGCCCGGATTTTTTTAATAGTAAAGAACCAGGTATCGGTTCTCCACTTGTTTCTTTTTTTTCTATTTCTTTAGTTATTTCACTTAATTCCTCCTCAATTGCTTCGTCTATATAGTAATATGGTTTATGATAGAATTCTTCTCTTAACGATACTTGTTTTAAGTCATTGGAAAATGGAGATTTTATTTTTTTAGGATTTATCTCCATATTAGCTAGCAGGGGTTTACCACAATTGGCACATAATTCCCCGTTTCCTTCAATAGGATTTTTGCAATAAGGACAGGAATTCATTAATAATTGGTTTTATTTTGATTATTTTTTTTAATAATATTTTTACGGTTAAAATTTTTATGTTTTCAATTCTTGTTTTATATCATTATCATCCAATCCAAAAGATTTTAGCAAGATTTTTAGTTGAATAATCGCATTTTTAGCATCAATTTCCTGAGCGAGTTTTAAAGCTCGGATAAATTCATTTTTGGCTTCTTTAACTTTACCTAAATAAAATAAAGTTTCACCAATATATCCTAAACCTTTAATTATTAATTCAGCATAATTAGAATCAATTGCTTGATTTGTTCCCTCTTTAAAAAAAATTAATGCTTTGTCATAATCACGATTTTTCTTTCCTAAAATCCCTAAATTAAAATTAGAAACTATAATTCCTTTACTATCATTAAGCTCCTTAAAAGCTGCTAGAGATTTTTTATATAATTCTTCTACAACATCCCACTTTTCTAGCGTTTCATGAATATACACGAGATTTCCTAAACAATCTAATAGACTATAGATATCATTAGTGTCAGAACAAATTGCGCTACATTCCAAGAAAATATCACAAGCATCATCAAGATGGTTCAGTTTAATAAAACTATTACCAATCCCTTTTAAGCACATGATTAGCTCAGAAATTTGATTCCTCTCTTGATAAATTATATTAGCCTTTTTATAATGCTCAATAGCCTCATGATATTCTCCCTTCTTGAAAAATAATGTACCTAATATGCCCTGAATGGCAGCTTGACCTAATTTATCCTTTAAGTTTTTAAAATGCTTTAGACAAGTAGAGAAATTACTTTCTGCTTCTGAAAATTGTCCAAGTTCCAATTGCAATAGAGCAAGATCGCTTAATTCTTTAAAATAGTGAGAATCCTTACCTTCTTTTTCTAAATCCTTTAAATAACTTAATTTTTCTTTAATGATTTTTTCTATCTCTCCATTGGTCAAATTAATTTCTTTTTTTTTATAAATGGAGAATTACACCTTACTCATGATTATAAGTATAAAGATTATAAGAATGCATGACTAATATATGCATAATAAGTGATAAGATTTGAAAGTTAAAGCAAGGCTTTGGGAAAAGCTTGATGGTAAAGTAAAATGTCAAGTCTGTGCAAATGAATGTGTTATATTGCCAGGAAAGGTAGGAATTTGTAACACTCGTAAAAATTTTGATGGAGAGCTATATACTATGATTTATGGTTCTCTAATTTCTTCGGGAAGTTTAGATCCGATTGAAAAGAAGCCTCTCTATAATTTCTGGCCAGGTGCTACGGCTTATTCGATTGCCTCATTCGGTTGTTCACTTCGTTGTTCAAACTGTCAGAACTGGTCTATAAGTCAAACTAGTCCTATTGAAAATGGAAATCGTTTGACTGAATTGACAGCAGAACAATTAGTAAAAAAGGTGGTAAAAAGCGGAGCAAAAACTTTAGCATTTACTTATAATGAACCCCTAATTTGGCATGAATGGGTTTTAGATGTAACAAAACTTCTTAAGGAACATGAGATAAAGACAATTTTAGTTACAAATGGTTATTCAACATCATTAGCCACTGAGGAATTAATCGAAGTAGGGATTGATGCTGTCAACATTGATATTAAAGCAATGACAGATGATTTTTATAAGAAAATATGTGGTGTTAAATCGGTAAAACCTGTCCTTAGAACAGCAAGATCCTTCAAAAAAGGCGGAATTCATATAGAAATTACCAATTTAATCATCCCTGATTTAAATGATAGTAAAGAAGATATTGAGAAATTATGTAATTGGATTGTAGAGAATTTAGGAAAAAATACCCCAACTCATTTTTCCGCGTACCACCCGGATTATAAAGTGCCTTCCAAGAAAAGAACTCCTGCTGAAACCTTAGAACTCGCATATAATATTGCAAAGAAAGCAGGATTATATTATCCTTATGTTGGGAATATCAGACACGAGAAAGGAGGGAATACATATTGCCCAAAATGCGAACATTTATTAATAGGAAGAGCTGGATATAGTTTTACCAATATTAATATTTCCGATGATAAGAAATGCCCAAAATGCGGATATGATCTAAAAAATGACATTATCGGTGAAATAAATAAAAAATCATCCCATAGGTTTTCCTTTTTCTAAGGATTATCGATTACCAATAGAACAAAAAGAAATTAAGGTATCATTGAAATACCAAGTACTAATAACATAAATCCTTGTATCAAGCATAATAATGCAATTATTAATGCTAATGGTGGCCATGACAGGATCTTGCTAACGCCCATTATTCCTGCTGTCCAAAATTTTACTGTTATTGCCACGATTGCAAAAATAATAAGAAAGATGATTATTAAACCAATTTTTAGTACTCTTGCATCAATAAGTTTAATAGCGGAATCGGGAATTAAAAATAGAATAATAATGCAAACCACACTTGATACTAATACACCAATAGTACTCGCAATAGGTAAATCATTTAATGGCTTAAAAAAAGTCAAGATACCAAGAATTATTAATAAAAAGCAAGTAAAAATATTGCGAGTATTGTTAACTTGAGCTTGATATGCGAGACTCGGGGCTTCATTAAAAAGAAGACTACCAATACCCGCTAAAATGCTTAGGACTCCTACGATAATACCCGAAAGTGAAAGAATCTTAAGGAATTTAGTAATCGGAAAATCCCAATCTTCCACCTTCTTTTTTAAGAAGGATTTTCTTCTTACAGCCTCATGTAATGCGAAAATTATCCAGATAAAACCTAAACAAACAAGAAATAAACCCCCTAACGGAGCAAATAAGCCAGATAAACCCTTTTCCGTTATATCCTGTAAAATCAATCAATCTCACTCTGAATTTATTATAGTATTATGATTTATTATATTATTTTTTGTATATAAATATTTAATAGTCCATTGGTAATAATTATAAATTTTAAATTTATCATGGAAAATTTGGGTTATCCTCCTCAATGTATTCCATGTAATTTTTAATGAATTGAAGTAATTCATTAATATCAGGGGAATTCCCGGTTCTTATAAAAATGGAAGTTAAGGCATTTCCCATTAGAATAGCTTCTGGAGGAGTTAATTGACATGATAATCCAACAGCAGTTCCAGAATGAAAATAATCTCCTGCTCCAGTAGTATATCTTGGCTTTGAAGTAAATCCTTGAGTTACCCAGTAGTGATTATCTTTGGTTGTTATCGTGGCAAAATGAGGAGAATGTATGACTAAATGGGATATATTAACTTCCTGATTAATATTTTTTCCGGCTTCTACATAATCCTTAAAATCTTTTTTGCTATAATCAATCATTTTTACTCCATCTAAAGTTTTTGAGATTTTAATTGCTTCTTGATCATTTAAACTTAATATGACGGGAATCTTTTTATCGATTTTTTGTAAAATCTCTAACATTCCAAGGATGTCTTCCTTAACACGCTTTTTAATGTCAGCTAAATCCACGAAAAACCATTTATTTTTCAGATTTTTAATCAAAGGGAAGACTTCTTTTAATAAAGAATGCCATATTTCTTCTAAATGCGGGACCAATGACCAATGACCAAATCCTAATATCTCAGATTCTTCAATCTTTTCGATGAGAGTTTCAAGCCCCACTCTTTCTAATATTAAATTCCAATTAATATTGAGGATATTCTCAAAATCAGTTAACATTATCTTACCATCGTTGAATTCTAACCCAACCGTCTCTCCGGGGTTAGCAAATGAAATGGCATTAATATTTTCCTTATCCGTAATGGATTTGAAATTATCATCAATTTCAGGGAATCCCATAGCAGCAATCAAATTAACTTTAATACCTAGCCCATTAATTGCCTTGCAACTATTTGGAGCAAAGCCACCCGAGATTTTTCTTTTCAGAATCCTCTCTACATTTGCAGAACTACCCGCAACGTTCATAAGTAATTCGCTAAAAGTGCTCATACTATCCATTTTCGTCCAACTTGTTGCATTCTCTCGTGTTTGACAAATAGAATAAAGTGAATCAACATAACCATCAACACCAAGAAAACTAGTTTTTTTAGACAAATTTTGCTTTAAGGATTTCAATTTCTGATTAATAGATTCATGAGTTTCAATAGTAACATCGTAATCATTTAGTTTTTCAAGCATTTTTTCAGATTAAAAATTATACTTATTTTCGAGATTAATATTATTAATATGTTTTTTAAAAGTTAATATTTAAATAGGTTTTCTTATGTTTCCTTTAAAAGTATTGATTTAAAAAAAAAAGATATATGTCAAATGTGAAAAAATTAGGAGATCTCATTGTCGATGATGCTCTTTTTATTAGAGTAAAGATAAAAAAGATATTAAATAAGATTACTAATGTTGAAGTCGTTGGAGAAGCTTCAAATGGTTCAGAAGCCGTATATTTATATAAGAAATTAAAGCCAGGATTAGTCACTATGGACTTAGTCATGCCTGATAAAGGTGGAATTGATGCCATAGAGGAGATTCTTAAATTTGATAAAGGCGCGAATATTGTGGTTGTAAGTGCTTTAGGTCAAGAAGAACTCATATTAGAGGCGACTGAAAAAGGAGCAAAAGATTTCATACGAAAACCTTTTGAAGATGAAGATTTTACAAATGTCATAAAGAATTTTATAACAGCATAAGATGGGGGGGTTTTTTTAACTTTTTAAGAGTTTATTAAAAATAAGTGGCATTGAGTACACATCGTAATAATTATGCTCAATACATTCCTTAATTAATCCTACATACCTTTCAGGATTTTTCCTATATTTTCTATAACACATTCCCACTAAATTACTTGATAATTCATTTTTTCTTTTCCAATTTAATAATTTTTCTTCCATATTCGTTAGAGTATAACGATTATACTTTCCCTTAAATTTCCGACGACAATTGTGGTATAGATCAATATGATGTAATTTAGTATTGATTTTTTCATATGGAGTATCATTCTCACTAATCATTGGATTCTCATCAAAAAAATACAAGAACCTATTTGCTATATAGGGGATGTCAAAACTTTTTCCATTATAAGTTATGAAGCATTTAAAGTTCGGAAGTATTTTCTTTCTTAAATGTTCACAGATTGCGATTTCTTCTCCAATATCTCTTGCAAAATATAATTGTATTTCAAATTGACTATTTTTATAAAATCCAACACCTACAATTATCATAGGGCTATCGTATAGCCCTAAAGTTTCAATATCGAGAAAAAGTAATTCTTCTAAACTGAAGCAAAAGGATACATCTATATCGTAAATATACCTATTTTTATTAAGTGTTTTATAATCCTTATTTTTAATTAATTTTAATAATTCATTAGCAGAATCTCTATATCTTATATTTGTTTTTAAATCAAAAAGAGTATTTACTCCCCTTTTATTTAGATTAGATTCAATATTTTCCCCTATATAATATACTATCTTAAGATTACGTAGAAGGTTTTTTTTTGTAGATAACAAGTCTAACTCGGGGGAGAAGTCATTTTCTTTCCAAATAATTTCCACGAATTCGCCCATTTCATTCTGAACAATCTTGTGTTTGGGAAAAAAATCTTCTAATTTTTTACCACTATATTGATCTACTAAATGAGTAATATCAAAGCTTTCAGAGTTATGAAAATAATCCATTGTCTATATTAATTAAGAAGTTGTATTTAATTAAATATGCTCTAAAGATTTATAATAAAACTAAAAAACAATATTAAATGTATTCAAATTTTAATTCAATAAAACTCTCTTCAGGAATTTTAATATTACTTGAGAAATAGAACTGATTCTTAAAGAGATCGCTGACTTTTTGATAATTTTTAAGTAAACCATCTAATATGGTTTTTACTTTAAAGAGCTCTTCTTTTTTTAAAGTTAAGCTCGCGGGAGTAGCTTTGCGGAAGGGTGCTTTAAAATAAGAAAAATCAAAATCTAAAAAAAAGGCCAATTCATTAAATTTTTTTGATTTTTTACCAATTTCAAAGAATATCGCTTGAATTTGTTTTAAATTAAAATAAATCGCATGTTCCTCTACTTGGATCTGATTCTTGTCATAAAAATCCTTCTCAAAAAAAAAAAAGTTCCTATAAGATCGTTGAAATAATCTTTTATTCGTTAGGATTATGATTTGATTATAATTTTTTAGTTCAGATTTCGACATTTTTAATTTTTTTTGGATTTCTATTATAAATTTTCGAAATTGGAAAGATATAATTAACAATAATGGCCCTCCTAAAATAAATAGAATACCCCTGAGATCTGACATTATTACATGGAAAAAGAAAATTGATAAGAAAACCAAAAGTATTCCACAAAATAAAAAAAATATTTGAAAAAAAAAGAACCCTGCGATAACATTGCATTGTTCAGATTTTTTCCATAAAATTTCTTCATCTTTATCTAATAGTGCTTCAATTTCCGACAAGCGAGATCATAAAATCCTTCAATTAGTAGAAAATAAAATATAAAAATAAGTTAAAATGGAACAGTATTTCTTCTTCTCATTTGTTGTTGCTTTCCAAAAGTTCTTTTTTTAATTTCTTTATCGATCAATCCTTCAATATGGCACAAGTATTCGTATTCGTCCTTCACGCAAAGGGTTATTGCAATACCTTTTTTATTCATTCGAGAAGTTCGACCAATACGATGTACATAATTCTCTGGAAATTTAGGAATATCATAGTTAATTACATGCGTGATATCATCAATGTCAAGCCCTCTAGCGGCAACATCAGTCGCAATTAGCATAGTAATTTTTCGATCCTTGAATTGTTTTAATATTTTTTCTCGCTGAAATTGCGATAAATTACCCGAAATTAAGCCAACTTTATAATTAAAGTATTTTAATGATCTTAATTTGTTATTCAACCAATCTCCGGTTTTTTTTGTGTTGATAAATACCAAAACAAACTTCGCTTTTTCCCGTCGCAATACTTTTAGGAAAGTTTTAAATTTTTCCTCGTAAAAGTCAATTAAATAGTAGAATTGCATAGTATTTCCTACAGTTAGATTATCACGACTTAGATTAAGAAATTTAAATTCATTTCTGGTAAATTTCTTTACTAAATCTCTTATATCTTGATCTAAAGTTGCAGAAAATAGCATAAATTGATACTTAGTATTAATTTTGGATAAAATATATTTAACATCTGGAGCGAACCCCATGTCAAATAATCGATCTCCCTCATCGCAGATCGCAAACCGGACGTTCTCCAGGTTTAGTTTCCTTCTCTTGTAAAGATCAATGATCCTGCCTGGAGTACCCACTACAATATTAACACCCTTCTCCAATTCTTTTATTTGGTTATTAATCGAAACGCCTCCATATATCGTAGTAGATTTAACCCTTTTATCTCCTAAGTCTTCAATAACTTGATTAACTTGTTTTGCCAATTCACGAGTAGGTAATAAAATAAGTGCCTCGTTTTTTAAGAACTTCAATTTTTCAATTATGGGCAGGACAAAAGCCAATGTTTTTCCGGTTCCAGTTTTAGCCTGAGCCATTATATTTTGGCCCTCTAAAATTAAAGGAATAGCCTTTTGTTGTACCGGAGTAGGAGAAGTTATGTTCAAATTTTTGAGTGCGTCAACGCTTTTGACGCTTACTCCCAATGTTTTAAAACTCAATAATATTCACAATAAATTTATTTATTTTTCTATTTATCTCTAATTTAATATATAATTCATTTCTAATAAGCTTTGATTTTTATGATAATTAAAATGGTAAAAATTTAGTCATAAATATCTATTTTCGTGAAAATATAAGAAGTAAATATATTTAAAAAAAAAGAATTCCTTAAGTTAAAATACTCATATCGTACCAATCTGTTAATCTATCTTCCATAATAATGAAATCTCCATTGATTTCATACATTTTATCAATGATGTGGTTAAAGTCCGTGAAAATCTTATTTCGCTTAAATTTCATTGATGGAGTATAGTATCCTTCTGCTTCGGAGAAATGCTTACAGCTTATTGCGAATCGTTTAGGCCGAGAAAACTCAGTCACTTCCGTAGTGTGTTTATATACATCTTCTTTTATTGCATTCAAGATTTCTTTATTTTGTATTAGATCTCTCCAAGACCCATTATATTCGATACCTTTTTCATCTGCTAATTTTCTTAATTGAAACTGATAAGGAACGACAATCGCAGTCAAAAATTTTCTTGAATCATCGCCAACTAAAATAATTTGAGCCACAATATTAGAAGCTGGAGTTATCATATTTTCTACGAGAATTGGAGATATCATCTTACCGGTCATTAATTTTATGATGAGTTTTGCCCGGCCAACTATTTTTACATATCCATCCTCATCAATCTCAGCAAGATCTCCCGTATGAAGCCATCCATCCTTATCTACGGTGGCGGCAGTTAATTTTGGTTTCTTCCAATATCCTAGCATTACATTGGGTCCTTTTATTAATAATTCTCCTTCCTCTGACAGTTTATGCTGTACATTCTCATAAGGGTTACCAGGAAATTCGATTGGTGGCCCACACATCCCTATTTTTTGATAAGGGGCTATTTTCCTATTGAAATCAGGTCTAAAATCAGAATTATGTTCAGTTCTCATTACATGAGTTGTTGGCGTGGCTTCTGTAAGTCCATATCCTTCAGCAATATCAAAACCCGCAGAAAGAAAGAATAATATTAATTCTGGTGAAATCGATGCGGAACCAGAAATAAAACCCATTAATTTACCCCCAAGTTCTTTTTTAATCCTTCCTAAGAGTCTTCTTGAGCTTTTAAATTTTTTTTCCATTTCTTTTGGAACTTCTTTCCCTTCTATTAAAAGCTCATAATATTTTCTTCCAGTTTTCATTGCATCAAAAAAGAGTTCTTGTATTGGTGGAGGATATTCAGTTTTAACTGTTGATAATATAGTCTTAAAAAGTTTTTGATAAACATAAGGTACACCAAGCATTAATGTGGGCTTAAAAGTTTTAAAAGCTTTTTTTATTAATTTTTGCGACTTTCCTCCAACGAAATTAATTGTAGCTCCAGCGTATAAAAAGGAATATTCTTCAGAAGAACGCCCAAAAGAATGAGAAAATGGCATGTATGTGATTGATTGAATATTTGAAAGATTATAATCCTTGAACATTGTTGATGTAATGGCATAAGAGGCTATTGCATTTGATATGAAGTTTTTATGGCTTAACATTACTCCCTTGGGGATACCAGTTGTGCCAGAGGTATAAATTAAACTTGCTAAATCATCCTCCTTAATGTTAGCTACAGTATCATCAAAAAGGGTCGAATTTCTTTGAGGAGAGTTCCTTCCTTTAGAAATTAGAACATCAATAGAAATAATTTTTTCTTTTTTGAGGGAATTATTAAAATTTTCAATGACAAATACATATTTTAAATTCGGTAATTCATTTTCAATTGATAAGATTTTTTCCAAGTTTTTCTGATTGTCTACAAAAATCGCCTTGCTTTCAGAATCCTTTAATATATATTCGATTTCTTTTGGTTTTAAAGAAGGATAAACCGCAACAATGACAATGCCCGATGCTTGGCAAGCTAAATCCGTATAAACCCACTCTTTATTAGTTTCAGAACAAATAGCGATATGATCTCCTTTTAAATAGCCTAATGAATGCAATCCATAAAAAATATCCCTCATAATTTCACCGAATTCATTATATGTAATGGATTTAATAGTCTCACCATCTTCAGCGAACCATTTAAAAACCTTTTTTTCTTTATATAATTTAATGCTATCTAAGGTCATTTCTGCTAAATTCTCATACCTTTGAAGCCGAATGTATTTATTCCAATCTTTAGGATCTCTCAATTATATCACATTAAAAAAAAATTTATTTAAAAAGTTTTTTCGGCTAATATTTTTAAGGAAGGATTAATTATAAAATAGCCGCTTTTTTTATTTTTTTCATAAAAAGCACCCCGCTCTCTAATTTTGATATTTCTATAAGTTTTAAATTATTAATAAGGAATTATTAAAACTTCTTCTTGACAGATATAATAGTTATTAAATTCAAGAAAAAGAGGTTTTGATAAGATTGATGATTTATCAAAATATGATAAATCCAATCTTTAATAGATAAAAGAAATTGACAAAAATCCGATGCTAACAGATTCGAAATATGGCGAATTGAAGATAAGAGCCGAAGAAAAAAGGGTAGAAGGATTTTAAGAGTGCTTTTAATGGATAGATTTTATAAATGATCCTTTTTTTGAAAAATTAATCGTTTTTTTGATATTAATTATATAACAATAATAATTAAAGCTTTTTATATTCCTACATCTAATAGAATAAATAGAATGAATTTAATGGAAATCTAATGTGGTGAAATATTTAAATGCTTTTTGAACAATCTTTAGATGAATTCTATGGCTTTATAAATGGAATTTCAGCCTTGCTCATTGTAATTTTTGCTTGTAGTTTTTCATTAGTAATGATGTATAAAGCAAGAAAAATTGAGGCAAAGTTTCTCATTCATGGTTCACTCATGGGTTTATTTACAGGTCTTTTATGGTTGGGTCCTGCCGTTGATTTTATATGGGTAACAATAGGATTAGGTAATCTAGAGCCAAGAGAGTTATACGTGATTTTAGCCTACATGTGGGTCGCTCCATCTATTATCTTTGCCATGTTTCTTAGTTCAAAACTAATTATGCCTGATAAAACTAAGTTATTAGTATCTATTTTTCTCATTTTAGGAATAATTTTTGAAATATTACTATTTTTATATTTTTTAAATCCAACATTGATTCTGGGTATGGATGCTTTTACGTATAAAAAAGTAGGTGCTTATCTAGATACTACTTTTGTCTATAGGCATCCCCTGTTCATACTGATTGCCATATTTTTGGGTTCCACATTTATATTTCTTGTAAGAGGCAGTATAAAAATGGCAAAACAGTCACCTGGCATTTTAAGAGAAAAAGCTTTAAGGATCTCGTTGTCTTTCATTTTATTTATCATAATAGCAATTTGTGATACTTTAATCCCTCTAGGGATTATTTTAGTTTTTAGTAGAATGGGAATGGTTGTTTGCGCATATTTATTATATTCCGCTTTAAAACCAGAAAAAAAAGAAATTGAAAGTGTTGCAACCCTGCGTGATGCCTCTATAAATAGATTCATATTAACTGAAGAAACTCCCAAACCTCCATCCATATTAAGAGAAGCGCCTCCCAAACCTCCATCCATATTAAGAGAAGCGCCTCCCAAACCTCCATCCATATTAAGAGAAGAGCCTACTATACATAAAAAATTACTAGATAGTCCCCAAAAAAGTTTAAAAATCGGCGTGTATTGTAGTTCTTGCCAAGCTCTTCACACAATTAAAAGAGAACAATTTGAATATTTCAGTTGCGAAAGTTGTGGGAACAATTCATTTAATATTGGATATACTTGTAGAAATTGCAATAAGGTTTATACAATTTCCGTGAAGAGATTTACTGATCAACAAGAACCTGAAGAATTACCACACCCCCCATGTAATAGCGAGATAGAATTATTAAGAGGGGAATAATGATCATTTCTCTTACTCCGAGCTAAGAACGCTATTCCTATCTGTCATAATTCTTAATAGAAAAGTTGAGGAAAAATAATACATAAAATTTTAAATTTAATAGGAAAAAAACTGTCTAGATAAACTAGCAATTCTTTTTCGCGTGTAAACCTTGTTTTTAATAATTTCCTTGATATAATTTGAGATTTCTTTTATTTTATTGATATCAGAAGGAATTGGGAGAGTGACTTCAGTGATTCTATTACCTATTGTTGCGATTGTTCCTTGAATAAATGTGATTGCTTGAATTTGCTTTAAAACAATATCGAGTTTTAATAGGTATAAAAGCAAATAGGAATCAATGAAATCATCATTAGGTCTTGCTTTTATTTGAAAGATATGGCTCTGAATTATTATTTTCGTATCTAATTCAGTAATATAAGCAGTATTTCCGATTAAATTTGGACCTCCATCTTTAACTAAAAGAATATCTCCTTCTTCAATATTTTGTTTATCTTTATATTGCTCATATACTTCCTTGGAGGTTTTTTTATGTGAATCTAAATTTATTTCCCAATTATTTATATCGCTAGTACGGATAAAGGGTATGTCTCCAAGACCGTATACATATGATCCTATTTCATCTCCTCTCGGGAGATATCCTCCTTTAGTTGTTTTGATGATTCCCTTATCTATTAAATCTTTAATCGAAACGAGCGTGTAATCTTTATCATTTTCAAGCTTCTTTAAAGTCTTTTCTACACCAGTATAATAATAAGGAATAAAAATGTTATTTTTAATTTGGTTGAAATTCATTTTAAAGAATTTTTGCTCTTTCAAATAATTAAAATCTTCACTATCTTTTAATTTGGTATGGAGTTCAATTAATTCATCATTAATAAAGGGATTACCATTGAAATCCAGTTTTTGGCTTCCATCCTTATTTAATTTGTATAAAACCTTCCCGTCTTTATCATGACCTACTTTATTGACTATTGCAAAGTCAATTTTATACTCTTCTGGAACCTTTAACATCTTTTGAAAGAATAAAATACTTGTCTTATTACATGTATAAGGTTGGAATGTGGTTTGATCCAATGAGATAATTCCTAAAATTTTACCATTTGAATTCAAATATTCCCAGATATAGCGGTCAGAGGGATTTCCAAATATACCTTCGGGTAAGACGATACCTAATTTTCCTCCGTCCTTAAGAAGCTGAATACATCTTTCAATAAAAAGAACTTGAGGTGCTTGCTGCTTAAGTAATTTATTTTGCTTTTTCCATTTACCATTAATATTCTTCCAAGAATGCCCTAAATCATAATTAATTAAAATCTCCTTTTTATTTATGGGAATTTTGACACCGAAAGGAGGATTTGTTAATATAAAATCAAAATAGTTATTTTTAATAGTTTTCCTTGCTTGGGCTCGATAACTCCTTGGATCTAATGAGTCCTCACAAAAAATATTTGATTTTCCACCACTTAATATTTCTAAATACAACTTGCTGATTCTTGCTAGAAATAAATCTTTATCAATTCCATAAAGGTTTGAAGCAACCTCAATTTTTTTCTCTTCTGAGTCGATTTTAAACCATAAAAGATCTTTAACTTCGAGAAGAAAGCCTCCATGCCCACAAGCTGGATCAAGAATTTTTGAATCAATCTTTGGGTTTAAATAATTTACCATAAATTTAATTATATTTGGAGGTGTAAAGAATTGGCCACCTTCCTCTTTTAAAATTTTACTCACAAAAATTTCAAAAGCGTCACTCAAGATATCTTTAGATGATTGAAGTAAAGAAATGTTTTGAAGTTCTTCTACAATTAAATAGACGAGATCTTCGGTAAGATTGATGTTTTCGTTTTCTCCAATTATATCCGGATAAATATCTTTAACATTCTCTCTAAAGAAAGCTTGTATTCTTTTTAATACTTCACTTTTAGTTTCATTATCTTTGATACAAAAGGCTACAGAATCTTCTGGCGATTTAGAGATTTCATCAACCAATTTACACAGTAAAAGATTAATTATCTCTTTCGACCTTGTTCGTGTATCAGTATCGGTATATTTTAATTTACCGTATAAATGTTGATTAATTAAAATAAAGGTTTTCTTTAAGTTAGCAATTTTTTTCAAATCTTTTTTCCGAATACATTTATCCATTACCGATGTACCATATGATTGTTTTTTGATCTTTTAGAGGCAACTTTCTATCAAAATGTAAAAATTTTTTCAAAATACTCATAAAAGATAGATAACCTTTATATGGAATCTCTACGCCAAGAAATGTTCGATTTTTGGATCTATCTTCATCCCAATTTAAAAAGAACCGAATACTATAGGTTTTTTTCATATTTGTAGTAGTAATTACTTTAATATCTTTTAACCTGATATAAATTACATTGTTTTTTATAGGGAGCAATGATTTTATATGTGGATCTATATTTCTTAATAATTTAGTTTTTTGAATCCATCTCTCATCGGTTAATAAATAGAATGATCCTAGATTACCTTTTTTACCTTTAGTTTGGTTCCATAATAGTACTTCATTAGGTTCCAAAAATTTATAAAGTTCCTTTAAATTATTATTTTTCTCCATTATCTATTATCATTTATTAATTTTTAATTAATACAAAATTATATTAAGACTTTATAATTTTTTAATTCTTCATTCTGATTCATTTTTTTTTTAATTATCAGTACTTGATTCAACCGACAAAAATTGATTCATAACTTTCTTCTTTTACTGCGCTAAATTATAATAGGAGAAAGAAGATAGTTATATTTATGCCTAATAAAAATAACTATTTATGGAAAAATTC
>JAEOTJ010000429.1 GCA_016839905.1 Promethearchaeota archaeon
AAAAAAACAGATAAGGAGATCAAACGGGAGATGATGATGGAACAATATAGAAGAATGCGTTATAAGGAAAAATAAAAAAGAATTTGAATATGTCAGAATACGGGAATGAATTTGAAATAGATGATGAAAAGAAAGGTGAAAAGGTCGCAAATGATAACAAATGGGATGTAAGTGAAGAAAAATATGAAGAATTAAATCCTAAGCAACCAGAATATACCAGGGAACATAATACAATTAAAAAGCCACATTTTTTTAATAAGATAGAATTAAACCTACCAGATAAAACTTATGGATGGGATTCCTTAAGAGATCTATTCTATGAAACGTATGACGATAACCCTCCAGAAATAATAAAAAAACTATTAAAATATTCAAAAAAGTTTGTTGAAGAGTATAAAAAGTTAATTACTCCTTTAATAGATAAGGGTATCAATACTTCTGATAAGAAACAGACTTCATTTGGAAACGATTTAGATTTACAAGTTCAATATATTACAAGGGAGAATCTTAAATTCAATTCAATCTTAAAGAACCGATTGAAAAATGGTTTTAGATGGATTATATATAGAATAAAGTCCAATCTCATAGAATATCCAAATAAAGTTTATATTGGTTATTCAAAAAATAACGATAAACGCAGGTTTAAGTATCACCTACTGGTTGCCATTGGTCCTCACGGTCATTGTGAGAAATGTGAATATGTTAATGTAGTTAAATTACATAAAGTAATAAGAAAAGCGTTAGAAAAGGAAGGTATCAATTGGAAAAAGGAATGGAATTGGTTGGAAAATAATATTGGTCTTAAGGATTATCATCAGAAGATTGATTATTTATTGAATTTGACATTAAACCATATTAAAATAGATACAATTGAGTTACATTCAAATTTTAAAATGATGCAAGAAAGAGAAAAATATCATACACTAAATTATATAAATGAAGATGGAACAATTGGAACAATTAAAAATGGATTAAACGAGATTTCTGGCGGTGGCGGAGGAGAAGTGACTTATAATTTACCAGTTATTGATATAGTGGCAATGGCTACATTAGGGAAAAGCCTCAAGGGTCTTTGGAAGAAAGTGACTGAACTATATCATATGGATATCGCATATACCACTTTTTCATATAATCTTAGAGAAATATTTGAAAATTTCAGCAGCTTTCAAGAAGAAGTGTTTAAACCTATAGTTGAAAAATTAATGAAAGATGAGAGCGATTATAATATATACGAAATCTCTAACGCTATAAATATGGATAGGACTACATTAACTAAATACCTAAGGAGGTGGTATAATGGTCGCGGATTTAAAACCTTAAAGAGAATGCTTAAAGAAGGTAAAACAAATTGGGAAAATTTTGAATATTTCAATCAATACGAGATATTTAAAAAACAAATTAAGGAACTAAATCAAGTCCCATTATGGTTAATTAAAAAATGGTTAATAGAAGGAAGAACTGCAATTGAAATTGCTGATGAGTTCAGGATTTATAGAACAACAGTTTCGAATTTCATCTTTAAACATCCAGAGTTAGGAAAAAATGTATTATCAAAGCGAGATGTTAAAAATAAATTAAGAAAAGAAATGTTTATTAAATTACTCGGAAGATCTTGGAATCCCTATAAAATTATGGAGACAGTGTTTAAAATGAAGCAAGTGAAACTTCGTCAGTTTATCAAAAGGTTATTTCCCACTAGAGAACTCGAAGATGTATTGAAAGAATATTCTGGTACAGAAAAGCGGTTTTATCGCAAATTTCATAAAATGCTAGGGGTAAATCAAAAAGCAGTTCTAGAACTATTAGAAAAAAAAGACTCCTTATTTTTAAAAGATATTAATAAGGGACTAAATAATTTAACAGAGGATATGGTATGGGCAGCAGTAAGAGGTCTCGTTGAAAAAGAATTTATTAAATATAAACTTGAATTAAATTGGAAAGCAAATAGAAAGACTAAAAAATATTATATTACAGATGCGGGAAGAGAGATCTTAAAAGACCATTGGATTAAACCAAAACTTGGATCTAGGGAATGAACGGTGTAAGGTTTATATTTTTAAAGATTCCATCATTTTGTTCTAATATTCCTAAAAAATGCCACTCGCCCTCGTCAACATGTTGACCGCTTCCATATTTAGAAGCCATATCATATAATCTATTGAAATTCTCATAATGTAAGGCTACACGATTTTCAGCATAATCCCTTGCAGACCAGGTTGTTATGAGAAATGGCCAATCGCTACTTTGAAGGAGTAGAGATTCTCTTACCATCTGCTTCAAAATCTTTGTTAAGTTCTCATCTTTATCAATTTTCTCTTTAAATCTGGTCAAGATTTCCTCGGTTCTGTTTTCTGCGATGTATATAGAGCGCCAGATCCATATCACCCACTCGTTTAACCACACCCAATGACTTGAGCCTTGCCCCCATGAGCCCTCAATGATTTTGACGACTTTATTTGGTGGATTTTGCTCCATATAGAGTTTAGTATTTGTTAATTCAACTTCAGGGGCATCCTCCATCCAGCGAAGTACTCTCGCTAACCACCAAGGACCTTCCATCCACCAGTGACCCAATAGTTCGCAATCATAGGGCGCAACAACAATACCTTGTCTTCTATTTTTATCTTTAAAACCTCTTAAGATATCCTTAACTAAATTAACATAATGACTAGCATTTTCATCCAATTTATTAGGAACATCATCCGGCCAATAGAGCATTTTTGCCCCTAGGTCGACTTTGGCACCTGTGACTTTTTGTTAAGAATGGGAATCCCATTCCAAATTCCAATATCTCAGGCCGCCAGGGTAATGTTTCTTATGAAAGTCAAGATACTCAGCACAACCAGGATAACCGTGTTTTCTAGATAAAGCTCGAAGTGAGCACTATATTCACCAGACCATACGACAATCCCGGTCTTCTCATCTCGTGTAAAGAAACCAACTGGAGATGGAGTTGATGGATCAGTAGATACTAAGTAAGCTTCGTATTGAGACTTTTCAAACGAAGTCGGCATTTCCTCGTATTGAGCAGCGAATTGCTTCCAGAGTTCTGCGAGCAATGGAAATCGTGCAGCATATACTCCTTGCGATTTTCCACCTAAGAGTAAAGCTGTATCAATAAAGAAATACTTCAATCCATTTTTCGCAAGGAAATATTCTACACCTGGACGATCATATTCCTCTCCAGAAATCGGATTTTTCCACCTGTATCCTGGGCGATAACCACACTCTGGCAACCATACTCCAGTTGGTGCTCGTCCAAAATGGTGCTTGTAATTATCTACAGCAGTCTTAAATTGAGCATCAATAGAAGTTTCTTTGGAGAGTAATGGATTATATCCATGAGTGGCACCGCATGTGATTATATCTAAAAGTCCCATATCTTGAAGATTTTTGAATGCGCCAATGATGTCCTTATTATACCTATGAATAAAATTATCCTTAACACGTTCAAAGAATTCTTGCCACCATTTAGTTAATTTAATTCTTCCTTCTTCAAAATGCTTTTCGGTAAAATCTTTTTCATCATGCATAGCTGCTCCAATTTTCTCATCCAAATAACCAATGAATCCATCAATAAAGGAAGGATGGCGCAGCATTTCACATAACACAGGCGTGAGTCCTATAGTCAGCTTAGGATGGTATCCGTCGTCAATTAATTTATATAATTCCATTAATAGAGGAATATATGTTTCAGCCGCGGCTTCATTAACCCAACTCGTTCCATGAGGCCATACTCCATGATTTAATACCCAGGGCAAATGAGAATGTAGCACTAATGAAAAAGAGCCTAATTTATCTGTCATTTTTCAATATTCTTTTATTTAATTATATTATTTAATTTAACATAGTTTAAATAACTCTAATATTCTTAAAATCACAGAAAAATATATATACAAGCTTTAGTATGATATATATACTTTCCATTTTTAATTCAACCACAATTTAATAATTTAATGAAATTCAATGGTAAAAAATTTAAATGAAATGACGAAACATGGGCGCATAGTAGGTAGAGCTAATTACATATTTACTCCAGAATTAGCTTGTAGAATTGGTTCTATTTATGGTAGTTTCTTAAAAAACAATGAGCTTATGGTTATGGGCAGAGATTTTCACAATGATAGTCGAATGTTAAAGCGTGCATTTACCTCAGGAATAATGAGCACAGGTGTAAGCCTTTTAAATTTACAAGATTGTACTTTTCCCTTAATGCAATTCACGATTAGAAGGTATGGGGCCACAGGAGGCGTATATTTTTCAGGAGGTCATTCATATAGTAAAGATGTAGGAATAAGATTGGTAGATGCTGGAGGAATTGAATTATCACCAATTGAAATTCAAAAAATTGTTAATTCTTATAATTCTTATCCAAAACAAGTCAGGAGAGTTCCACCTAATGAGGTTGGTGAAATCATACAAATCCCTCAAGCGGAGGATGTTTATGTAAAATCACTACAACAATTTGTTGATAAAAAGAGGATACAAAAAGCAGGTTTAAAAATTGTTGTTGATTGCTCTTATGGTCCTTCAGGGAAGATAACACCACTTTTACTTAATGATATTGGTGTAGATGTAATTGCCCTAAACACGCATTATCATCAAAGGGAAAATGTTCCTGTTCCAAACATATATACAATTAGAAATACGGCAGAAATAATCAAAGCAAGTAAAAGTCAATTAGGAGTTTGTTTTGATGTTGATGGTTCAAGAATCCTAGTAATTGATGAAAATGGGTTAGAAATAAGTTTTGAAGATTTATTAATGCTTTTTATAATGCATGATGATCGAATTCAAAAAAATAAATTAAATACAATTATCACTACCCCCTCAATATCTCCAACTGCAAAAGAATTTATAAAGGAATGTGGATTTCCTTTAAAAGAAGTGGAAAATCTACCTGGAGAAATATCAAGGCAGATCAGAGAAGAGCGATCTTCCTTTGGTGCTTCAGATACCTTAAAGTTTTATTTTCCTCAATTTACTCCTTTTAGTGATGGAAATTTCATACTTCTTAAGTTATTAGATATCATGACACGTCAAAATGATTTATTAAGTTCTTTAACAAGAGGTTTTCCTAAAGGAATAAAAGTAAATAGATCAATATCAATTTCTCAAGATGTCCTTGATGACTTTCATAATAAATTGAGGAAAAGAATTGTTAAAGAGGGATATAAATACCTTGATATACTTAATGAATTAAAAATCATTGATGATGAAGTCAATGTGATTATAAAAGCCGCCCTTAATAGGAATGCCGTTCTTTTATCTGCAGAATCATCGGATAATCAAAAGGCTAAAGAAATGATCGAAACTCTTGAAAAATTAATTAATGAAATATGATTTATAATTTTCAAAGATATTATATTTTTTTAAAAAAATGATTAATAATAATAATTAAATAAAAATTTAAAGATGATATAGACATGGCAACCTTTGATATTAATTCAATCATAATTTTAGTAACCTTATTTGTCATATTTGGAGTATTTCTAATATTTGATTTGTTTAAAAGAGAAGAGAAATACATTTCTTTTTTAGCTTATATTGTAGCGGTAATACCAGTGAACTATCTTTGGGCACTATCACCTGCTATTGATAATTTTGGGGTTCTTGAAGTATATATAGTACTTATTATTCTATGGATTGTTTGTTTATTACGTGATTTAATTGGTCTTTTAAAGAAAAATAAGGATTTTGATGATGTAGTTTTATTTCTTGGGATAGCAATATTAATACAGTTGATAATTTCAGCAATATTGCCTTCGGAACAATTAAATGCGGTACTCCAAGATGATACAACAAAATTCTTCTATTTCTATTTACCTGATATCTATAATATTTCTTATAATGAAACTATGGTCTTAGCATTTAGAGCTTCAGCGACGATTTTAGTGTTACTAATCATATTACCTTTATTAATAGAGGTTAAGGATCAAGAGTATCCTTTTATAGGATTGATTATTATTATAGCGATTTTTACAATACCTTTCCTTTATTTATCATATATTTGGCTTGCAGAGGCAATGTTTGTTTTAACATTTCTACTCTCAGTGATTCTTTTCATTATACTATTGATTATTACAAAAAGCGGGAAAGAATAACTTCAATATTATTTTTTTTTATTATTTTTATTTTTTTGTTAGTAATTTTAAATATTAGAGTATATATTAAAAACAGAATTAATTTTAAAGGAAAATTAATAATGGCAAAGAAAAAAACGAAGATAAAAAATGAGACTAATAATGAAGAAATAAGTACTGATGATAAAAAAAAGGATTATGATTTAAAGGAATTACCTGGAGTCGGAGAAGTAACTCTTAAAAAATTAAAAGATGCTGGAATTATATCTGTAAGAGCTCTAGCGTTATATCCTAAAATTAGATTGATGGAAGATGCTGGGATAGGCGAGAAAACTGCAATTAAGATTGGTAAAATGGCACAAGATATTGAAAAAATGGGATTTAAGTCCGCAGAAGCCATATGGGAAAGAAGAAAAACCTTGAGAAAAATAACTACTGGAAGCCATAATTTAGACGATTTATTAGCGGGAGGAATCGAAACAGGCTCGCTTACAGAGCTTTTTGGGGAGTATAGGACAGGTAAGACGCAATTAGCCCATCAACTTAGTGTGAATGTACAACTTCCTTATGAAGAAGGAGGACTTGAAGGAGGAGCATTATATATTGACACAGAAGGGACTTTTCGACCAGAAAGAATCATACAAATGGCAGAAGAAAAAAATATGGATTATAATAATATTTTAAAAAACATATCAGTGGGGAGAGCTTATAATAGTGATCATCAAATGTTACTTGTTAAAGAAGCTCCAAAAATAGTAAAAGAAAAAAATATTAAGTTAATTATAATAGATTCAATAATAGGTCATTTTCGCAGTGAATATATTGGAAGAGGGACTCTCGCATCGAGGCAACAAATATTAAATGTCCATATACATGATTTATTAAGATTAACGGAAACTTCTGACGAATTAGCCGCAGTTTATACAAATCAAGTATCTTCTAAACCAGATGTTTTTTATGGAAATCCCATAACTCATACAGGAGGTCATATAATCGCTCACGGTGCAACTATAAGAATTTATTTAAGAAAAGGAAAGGGAGAACAACGAGTCGCGAAAGTTGTCGATGCTCCACATTTACCAGAAGCGGATGCTGTTTTCTCAATAAAGGAAGATGGAATACAAGATTAATTTAAAGAAAATAATAATGCCTCCATAGAATTTTTATTAATAATTGATTATTCTGCTTCAATCTTTTTTAAATGGAAATACCCTAATAAATGAAAAAGCAAGAAAGGAATATAGATTAAAGATATAAAAACATATTCAAAAGCATTAATGATTATAAAAATCATCATAAAAGTAGCTAATAGTATTTCAATTGTTAGAATACTTCTATTACTATAATATCTAAAATCAAAAAAAGATTTTTTCACTTTATATTTCTCTAAAACTTCCTTCATATTCTTAAATTCTTCTTTTGAAACAAGTAATTTAGGTCCAAATGGTTTTTCATGAATGCCAAATAAATTTGTACCCCAATCAAAAGCATCAACAATAACATGAATGATATATGCAATTCCGCAAAAAATTAGAACAACTAATTGTAGAATTATCCCAAAAACCATGAGAATCATTCCTGGATAAATAGAATGGGTTATAAGCATTCGATGATTTCGGTCTTTTGCATATTGAGATAATAAAAAATCAAAATCCATTATAAAAGAACAGAGTATAATTGAACTAAATTCCAATAAGTTAAAATTAAAATAATAGTGAAAAATTGAAGCAAGTATTACACCTATAGCGAAATGAACATTTAAATGAATGATTTTCACCAATATTAATTAATACAATATAATAACGTTATACTAGAAGAGCAATAAAACCTTTCTTTTTTTTTTATATGCTCTAAAAACAAGATTAATTAATGAAAAATAATTATACATCAAATTTTTAATACTTCTAATAATTTTTTAGTTTAAACTCCAAATGTATTAAACTTGAAGTAAATTTTTCAACCTCAGATATGAATTCTAAATTAAAATGTTTATTCAGGACATATTTAAATAAATTAACAAAAAAACCTGAAAAAGCTTCTTCTAAGTCGTGATAACCCCTAAAAACTAAAGAGGGATTCATTATCTTAATATCAATAGTATTAAACCAATTAAGACCTCTTTTTCCAAAAAAAGATATGATAAATTCCCCATAACTCGTGAGAGTTTTTAAACTCATTGGTTTTGCTACTAAAAAATTCATAATATCAGCTATAATATCTCCTATTTCTACAGATAATTCTTCCATGTCGTCTTGATTAGATGCAGTAACTAATCGAATTAAAATAGTTTTGGGGATTGATATTATCTCATTAGTTTGATTAAATAACTTATGATCAATCCAATCTCTTAGGGCATCTTTAGCGATTATACCCCTACTCCTTCCTGTTTGTGATGCAATTAAATCCAATTTATCAAGGACTTTTTCATTTAATCTAAAACCCAAATAATTCTTTTTTTCTTTACTCATTTATAGCTACTTTTTAGACAATCTTAATTTTTTCTTAATTTAATTATATATATTATATATTAATTTTTGAAAATTTAAATGTTGCCATTGTATTATTTTTTGTGGCTTGTTGTCAGTGAAAACATTTATATATAATGTCACCAAATATAAACATATAATTATTATCAATTTTATATAAAAAATGATTAAAATAAAGAAAGAGAATTTTTCTATAAAAGATGTGGAAAAATCTATAAGTAACTACATTTCATTTGATAGATCTGATGAACTCTTTTATGATAATTATTATCTTAGTGAAATTCAAGCTGTTATGAGAAATTCAATTTGCGATGATATTGGAACTTTAAGAATATATAATCATAAATTAGAGAAATTTAAACTTATTAATAGAGTCTTTTTAATTTCTATAAACTAAAGATAATGAAAATGATAGATCTTGTTTGATTAAGTTTTTTCTACATATGAATAATATAAAAATAACCAAAAAACTATCAATGGTTTAAAAATGACTTATGAAACATTAGAAATTGATAATATTGATATTCAAATTATCAACCTGGTTCAAGAAAATCCCCATCTTACTCACACAGAAATTGCTAAATTGATTGCTCGAAGCCAACCAACTGTTGGAATGCGTATAAGAAGATTAAGAAAAAGGGGAATATTACAATATTTTGCGGGTATCAATGTTAAGGAAGCTAATTTCATTTTATCGAGAATAAATATTCAATGCAATAATCCAAATCAGATATTAAACGTTGTTAATGACTGTCCATTCATTATAAATGCTTTTAGATTAAGTGGTAAAAAAAATCTTAGTTTTACATTAGTAGCTCCAAATTTAAAAATTATGGAAAGAATTATAAATTTTCTTTTAAGAAAAAATCTGAATATAACAAATATTTCTATAAATATTATTACAGATATCCTAAAGGATTTTATCATTCACATTGATTTTAATATTGAAAATTGTGACTGCATATTAAATTCAGATTGTAAAAAATTATATTTATTATAAAAAAAAGAAAAAGAGATTATAGAAGAAGTTTAAATATACTAATACTATTTATGACGAACGAAATAATTTCGCATAAGGTAAAAAATCAATTTTTTATTAAGAATGGTTTTTTATAGTTTTTAAAATCAAACTGAACATATTATAGTATGCGTAATTATTTAAGGCGATGTAAATAATTGAATTTAGATTTTAAATTTGTTCTCTAATAAAATAATATACATTTTTTATAATATTTAATTA
>JAEOTJ010000430.1 GCA_016839905.1 Promethearchaeota archaeon
TGTTCCATCCAAAAACTTCAGTACCATCACTCAAGAAGTCATCATCAGAATCCCAATCTCTTGGATCCGTGCCAAATGTAAGTTCCCCGATCATTGATACATTATTATAACCGTCCCATAATCCATCGTAATCAGAATCAGGATTCAGATAACTGGTATTTGATATACCTATTTCAAATAAATCTGTATATGCATCACCATCAGCATCACTATACGTTGTAATGGACTCATTTGCTAACAGGCGTTTCTCAAATTCGTCATCGATGTTGTTTCCATTAGCGTCTAAAATGCTAATGATTGAAAAAGAAGTAATGCTAGACATTCCACTAGGATCGACAATTTTAACCTGACCATTATAGATTGTTGTATTTTTACACCGAAAATACTTAGTACAACTTGTTCCTTTACCATAACCCTGATCAGTATAATTTTTATTTCCATCGAATATTGTCCAATAATAATCAAGGTCAGAACTATCAAGATAAGTATCCAGGCCATAGGCAATTAATTCAATGACTGCGGTATTGTTGGTATAATCACTTTCAACAAACATAGTTTCGCCAAAAATCTCATCTTCCAAATTAGGAGCACCCCAATACATTCTATTTGATATTAAAGCAATTGGAGGTTTATTTTCAATGAGTATTGAAATGTTAGCACATTTTTCATTATTTTTTTGATCAATAACCTTAAGAGTGTAATTATAATTTCCATCGTTTAAAATAACTATTGGTTTTTCATCAGTGGAAATGAGATTGTTTGAGCAAAAATCTGTAGTAGAATTATACCATTTATAAGTGAGATTAAATTGATTTAGTAAGGAGCTATATACTTCTACATCCAAGCAAATGGCTTGTCCTTCCACGCCGTGGAAGTTAAAAGGCCCAACAATGTTAGGAGTCAGTTCTAATATTGTAATGCTTTGATAATCAGTATAATTATTTCCATAACAATCTACTGCAAATAAACTAATGTTATAAACACCTGCTTCAGACCAAGAATGAGATGCGTCCATCTCATAGCTATAAATACCATCACCCCAATTCCAGATATATCTCGTTTCATTTGCATATTTACCAAATGCATTTAATTCTGAGTTGAAGTGAATTACAGTATCTTCATGAGTAACATTAGGAAAATTGTTGATTCTAACATGTGGATTAGGATTATGAATTTCAATAATCTTTCCTGCTTTTGCTGTTGAATAACCATCATCTGCCGTCCATGTAATTAAAAATTCTCCTTCTTGTTCATAAGAAGAGTTTAAATTATAAGCTGTCCAATATTTTGAACTCTGATCAGGCATGAGACAACTAATAGATATATTGGAGCCAGATTCTGCATTACAATTAATTAACGTCCAATTATAGTTAATTCTTAATTCTGAAAGGTGCAATTCAAAACTTTGAACTGAATCATTTTGTCCAAAGAATCTTACCCATATTTCATAATTGTCATTAATAAATTCAGTAGAATTAATGTCACTACTACTGCTATAAAACGTGCTATTATCAGTCGTAGTATTCTTTATTTGAATCCAAGATTGACTTTCAAAATTAAAAAGAGTTACACTCATTTCTTGAGTTATGTTAGTTTTAAATTCATAATCAAGCTGGCATAAATCTAAGATTCCTAATCTATGGAAATTGAGGTCAGAAAGTGTTAAATTAAAGGTTTGGTTAATGAAAGCCATTGAATCATATTCTGAATCGAATTTAGCAAAATCACCTTCAATTGCATCAAAATATCTTGAAGTATTCCCGGTAAAATAAGATGACATGAACCCATATTCAATCTTTAACTGATCCAAAAATAGTTGATATTGGCTAGATGTGTTAAAACCTTCAATTTTAATTAATAATTTAAAATTTGAATCATAAAAATCGTGTATCTCGACTGTGTCTGTCTCGTTTGCGGATACATTTACGGTTTCATATCTTAAAATCGGGATGGAATAACTTTTATTATAAAAAACCGTACTTGTTGAAGAATCAAATAAAAACCATTGATTTGAAGTATGGTTATAAATTGATAAGTTGATTGTTTGGCTAATATCAGTCTTATAATTATATAAAAGATTTAGACTTTGGATGATGTCACCTGTTCTAACTCCTTTTAAATTAAATTGAGAACTGAAATTTAATTCAAAAGGAATTATATTATAATTATCTCCGATTGTATAATTATCATCCCAGGAATAACCCACAGCATCAAAATATCCTTCTCCATATTCATCTGTTTGCGTGGTAACATACATTTTATTGATTTCAGCAAGTGAATTTTGAAAATTAAAGGATCCATATTTTACTTTATTGATGTAAA
>JAEOTJ010000095.1 GCA_016839905.1 Promethearchaeota archaeon
AATGGAAGAATTAAGATTAAGGAGTCAAGAAAATTTAGGACCTGAATTCATTAAAGAAATTATTTACTATATTTCTATTTTAAAATCAAATATAAAGCTCATACAAAATAAATTTAAAATAAAAGATCTTGAATTAATTAAGAAGGTAATCATTAATTTTGGTATTTACTCTAGCTTCTCAAGTCATTTTCCTAAAAACCCTTTTAGCACAACAGACACTTTCTTCTTTTTAAAAGATTTTTCATCCTTACCTCAAATGAATAAAAAAATTCTAGATGAAATTATGGCATTTGTTAAGGATTTAATCTTTTTATATGAATGTGCTGAGGATTTAAAATATTTTAAAGAGATGTACGAAGATAAATTTGAAAATGTACAAGAACTACAAGACATTATCAAGTTATCTTTTGATTTAATAAAGATCGTATTTACTCGATTTTTTACCACCCATGAATCATTATCCTCAGCAATATTTTCCGCATATCTAATTGCTACAAATAAAGATAAAGATATCCCCTTAAGTTCTATATGTGGCCTTGAAAAAATTAATATTTCCCAATATGCTCTTGCCTCTCAAATTCAGAACCTTAAAATAGAAAAGGAAACCAAAACAGTAAAAAATGGTCGTCCTTCATTAAAGATTACTAAAGAAAACTCCAGAGAAGAAATAAGAAAAACATTGATTAAAATAATGTTAAACGAACCAATTGATTTAATTTCTAATTTAATAAAAAAATCAATGAATGATCTTAAATTCTTTAACTCTGTCGTGGATGATTTTCATTTTCGCTATAAATTCTTTAATTCTTATCCCGAATTTAAGCTTCTCTTAGAAGAGATGGCACAAGAGTTATCAGAAATAAATATTAATATTAGTAAATTAAATTAAAAAAAAAAAAATAAATCAAAAATACTCTTCAAGAAGGAAGATTAATGAAAAAAATCAATATTTAAAGAATAAGATACGGTTTAAACATATATAATCGCCTCAAATCTTAAATAGATAATATAAAGATAACATAAAATGAAAACTTGTCCGTATTGTAAAAAAAAGGTTGATCATTTAAAAAAACATCTTAAAAAAAGTCATTTTGAAGAATATCAAGATAGGTATAGTTCAGATAAAGAAAAAATTCAAATTTTGAAAAAAACCTTTGAAGAAAGATTTAGGGAATTGATGAGAGAATTTAGTAATGGAAGAGACTTAAGATTTGTCAATAAGGATAATCCAAAGATATTTCCAAATATAGACGTTTCTGGATTAGTAGAATATAGTGTAAAAGTTGATTGGCATTATAATGATATCGAAATAGAATTAAATGATACTATGATAGAAACAGAATATGTTAAGCAAAACCTAAATATTCGCACCTTAAAAAAAATCTTTACTAACATCGCAGAACATGAATATGGTCATATTCTTCAATTTGAATCAATGTTTTTTAGTTTTCCGAGAGATACACGGCAAATTCTATTAGAAAAGGAGAATCCTAAAGATATATCAATAGCGGAAATAAATAAATGTCTATATTCTTCAAATGAGTTATCAAATATAAAGAAATCACTACAAAATATTCATTATATGTTTATCCACCAAAGTTTCATCGAGTTTTGGGCAAATTATAACGTTTGGAATAAAATTAATAAGGAACCTCCAAATGAGGAACACTATTATATTTTAGACCTTCTTGTAAGGAAAGAATGTCTCTATCCACAAAATATTCTTAATCCTAATATTCCATTAAGGAAAAGAGTTTTTGAACTTTTTGAATTTACTCATACATTTTTTATATATGATAAATGGGAGGATTTAAGTACTTTATTTAAAAAATATAAACTAGACAAATCATTGAAGTTATATCATTTTTTAAATAAGTTTTTTGAAGAAATCATTAAAAAAAATAGAGAATTTGATTTAATGAGAGAAGATTTATTTGAGTTGGCAAAAATCTTAGATAAAATCAATTATAGCGAACTTTTCTTTCAAAATAGAGTTACAAAAGAGTTAGCATTATTATTAAAAGATTATAGAGATTATCTTATAATAGATTAATAATTTTAAATTCAGATCATTCAATATCCTAAATAAGCAATTATTATTCATATAAAATCTAAGCTATTTCTTTAATAATTGATTTTATAAACTTATGCAACTTTTCAGTAGGATATATTTCATAATAGGGAATTTTTTTGTTTGGATCAAAAATGGTCTTCTTGGAGATATAGCCTTCTTTTATCCATAGAGCTATGTTATTATAGAGGGTCTTTCTGTTTATTTTAAATTCCTTGTGTATATGAGATATCTTGACTTTATAATGTTTATGAAGATATATTAGTATTTTGAGAAAAAGCTCTAATCTTTCAATCTTGATACTAATACACCTAGTTTAATATAATTTAAAAAGTCTTTATTGATATATGTATTCAATACACGCATTTATATTTTACACATATTAAAAAAGAAATTTATCAATAATTAAATGTACATAAACATATGGAAGGATTTGAGAAAAAAGGAGCAATTCAAATTTTACTTCTTCTATTTCAAAATCCTAACATGATCTTTTCTAAATATGAGCTTGAAAAGAAATTAAATTTAAATAAGAGAACCGTGGATAATCGGATTAAATTCTTGAAGAGTTTACTGCTTATTAATGAGATTCTGGAAATAGGACCACGCAAGAGAACAGAAATTATCCTGACAACTAAAGGTAAAGAAATCTCTGAATTCTTTTTAAAAATCAGAGAGAATTTAGAATAAAATAGTTTTTTATATATAAATAATTTGTATTTTTCTTCTTATTTTCTCTCATATATTTATGCTGTCTTAAAAATAAGACTATTCTAAATCCCCAGACATCTTAATTTAAATATTACCTTTGATGTATGGTTTACCATAAGATATAAAAAAAATCAGAGTATCAAGTCTATTTAATTTTATAATAGGCAATACACTGAAGTCATTTATATCTCTAAATCAGTATAAAAAGGATTAAGCATATTACAATCATGATAAAAAATAATCCCTCAAATAAGATCAAGAAAAATCATTTTACTAAAGAGTTTCAATGTCTTTTTGCCGTTTCGGGTGAAATATTAATTAAAGCTAAAGATGAGGTTAATGCAAGAGAAAAATTCTTTGATTGGTATGGTAAAAACGTTGAAAAAATCAAAAAACTTGATAATGAATTATTAAAAGTATTTAAGTGGCAAGAAGGAGACCATAAAAGTTCAGATATATTATTTGACATCTTTAAGGAGTGAAACAATGAAAAAACAAAAAGAATGTTTTCTCAGAATGGATTTGATTATACCCGACAAAAAATCAAAAATCGACGAGACTAATCATTATTATATTAAAAAAATGATTTTTTCAAAATTTATACTATAAATTTGCTTACAAGTTAAATAAAAAATGATGATTTGAACGATTTGTGGTAAAAAAGAAACGATGTTTATATAGGATGAAACATAAAAATGTCGATAAAAAAGATTAGTGTGATAAATAAATGCAGTCAGTTTCGAAAATCAAAACAGTAGTAGAAAAAAAAAAAAACTAAAGGCTTTTATATTAATAAAAAAAGAAATATAATTAAATTAGTATAAAACAATTTTGTAAAAAAAAATAGAAAGACATAAAATGTAAATCATTTTACATGAAATCTATTGAATTACATTACATTACATTATTAACATTCCATTAAATAAATTATTAACATATTTTCACAAGAATGAGATTTTAAAAATAAGAATAAATTCGGTACTGATGTTTCCCAATAACCATATCAAGGTTAATAACATCATGAAACGATATGACCAAAATAGAGGAAAATTTAGGGTAGAATATATGGAACAATTATTTGTCTTAAGGAATCATCAACATTTTTTTCATTTTAGTTTGATTTCATTTTCCTTTATATATATAAGATTTAATATAAAATGTTAAAAAAAAAA
>JAEOTJ010000431.1 GCA_016839905.1 Promethearchaeota archaeon
GCATGGCAATCTACAACCACCAATAATGGGACGACAGGAGGCTTCAATATTACGATTGATTGCAGCGACTATAGCCCATACGGACCTCAAGGTGTAGCCATTTCTCTGAACCAGACCTACTATCAGAATCAAACCCTCGACTATAACTTTACCATTAGGGGATTAACAAGTTTATTCTTATATATCACGCAAGATGCACAGTATGATTCTGACCAAACTTTTAACATCACCTTATATTTTGAAGATTCTGAAAATAGTTTAGGAATTAATGGAAATCTCTGGTATCGGATTAATTTAGGCGGCTGGCAATCTACATCTACCAATAATGGTACAACTGGAGGCTTCAATATTACGATTGATTGCAGCGATTATAGCCCATACGGTCCTCAGGGTGTAGCGATTTCGCTTAACCAGACCTACTATCAGAATCAAACCCTCAACTATAACTTTACCATTAGGGGATTAACAAGTTTATCCTTGTATACCACGCAAGATGCGCAATACGATTCTAACCAGACTTTTAACATCACCTTGTATTTTGAAGACTCTACATTAAATACACCATTAGCCGGAACATTATGGTATAGTATTAACGCTGGGGCATGGCAATCTACTTCTACTAATAACGGGACAGCAGGAGGATACAACATTACTATTGATTGTAGTGTATTTGATCCTTACGGCCCTCAAGGTGTAGCCATCTCTTTTAACCAGACATACTATCAAAATCAAACTCTTAACTATAATTTTACCGTAATATGTTTAACAGAAATAAGTATAACAAATCCAGCGCAATATTTAGATAAGTTATCTGAAGAAAATTTTAATATCACGGTTTTCTTTAATGACACTAACAGGGAAATTGGAATAACAGCCGCTACTATTACATATAAAGCCAATAACACAAATTATAATGATGTCTATGAGATTGGAGGCGGTTATTATAATATAACCGTAAAAAATTGGGATGTTCGTGATGATGTAGGATATGGATATATCCAAGTTATGATAAATACTTCTAGATTTTCCTATGAAAACCAATCAATATTATATCATTACTACTTATATAATGTCACCACGCAATCGATTGTCCAAAATGTTTTAAATGTTATAAGAAGTGATAATGTTACGTTTACTGTTTCTTATCTATGGAACGATACTACCCCTATTGTTGGTGCCACTCCTCAAATCAAATCCATAGACGCAAGTTTTGATTATTCTTGGATAGATAATTTAGATGGAAGTTATGATTTAAAGTTAAATAGTACTAATGTTGTAGGTCAGGGCAGTACCCCTTACACAATTACATTTAACATTTCTTCAGGATATAATCAATCACAAGATTATTCAGTAGATTTATATGTATGGAATAGAACGGATTACTCTGTTAACAGTTTGAATCAATCAGCTTATTCACATTCTCTAACTTTACCAAGTTGGTATATTATTTATGGTGAAGATGTGACATTTAATATATCATATTTTGATACTGACAATTCGAATACACTTGTCTCTGGAGCATGGTGTAATTTAACATTATACAACGGAACAGGTACATTAGATTCTGTAGAAATATATACTGACAATAATGGGTATTATGTTCTTAATCTCGATACAGATCTTTTATATTTAGGAACTTATTTTATTAATGTAAAACTTAATGCAACCTATTTCAACACTACAATCGGCACTTATCAATTTGACATAATCAAGTGTAATACATCCATTAACTTACTTAACCTCACTCAATATCAACAAGTTGTTATTCAAAAAGGTAATATTTTTGAGGCTTATAAAGGTCAGAATATCACAATATATATGAATTTCAAAAATTTCTTCACGGATGAATTGATTATTGGTGCGTTAGGAAATCTAACATTTAATTCAATTGATTATTTAAATTATACTGATTCAAATGGATTAATTTCATGGACTATTGATACAGAGAATTTAGGAGTAGGATCTGAATCATTCTCTGTTAAGTTTACAAAGATAAATTATCAAGATAATTCAACTACTTGGAATTTTGATATAAACATAATCAGCACTAACATCACTGTAGATATCGTTTATGATGGTGGTGGAGAATTATTCTCTGTAGGTAATGTTTATACTTCAGATGGACTCTCAAATATGACTATTCTAGTAACCTATTGGGATACTAACCATTCATACCGGATAGATAATGCGGACGGGAATTTTACTGGAGATGTCATTATTTTTAGTAGCCCTGTTTTAGATCAAGTCGTAAATACTACTCAAGCAAATGGTCAAGCATGGTTTTTAACCAATTCAACTGGTTATGATTCACCAGGGAATTATGAAGTGAATATTACCTTCTGGAAGCAGAATTATTATGCATCTGTCATTTTCTTTAATATTTCTATAGTCACAAATAACGCAAGTGCAAGTTTATTAGCCGTAAACCAAACAGGAGGTTTAACAACACCATTCTTTGATGGTCAAAACTATACTATTTATCGTAATTATAATTCCTCCATAAGAGCAATATATTTAGATAATGATAGCCTTCCAATATCTGATGCAAATGCGGATTTACTTGTAACTGGTCCTGGAGGACCTTATGTAGACTCCCAGACTACAGGTGGTTCCGGTGAAGTAAATTTCTCTATCCCTACAGAATTATGGGATGTAGGAATATACACAGTTTCAATTACATTCAGTAAATTGGATTATGTTTCACGACAAGTAAGTACATTTTTCGATATAATATATATTCCAACCAATGGTTCAATCTATAATATAACCCAAATAAGCCATCTAAATAATTTAGTTTCGGTGAATTTAACTTATACATTAGCAAATAACACTCATACTGGAATCATGAAATATGATGTGACTGTTAATTTCACATATAATGACGAACTAAACTTAGTCCCAATCAATAATGGAATCATGGATCTTGTATTCGACGGGAATACCTATTCAGATGTGGATGGTTGGAATGGAATATATTCAATTACAATTCCAACAAAAGACCTGAATGGAACTTATATAATTGACATCATGATGTATACTTCTAACGGGAACTGGGCAAATATAACTTTTTCATTTAACCTCACAATTATCACAATCTCGACCGACTTAACAGTAGCTGCCCCCGCGGTTCAGATCTTTGACTCAGATGATCTTTTCAACATTACCTTCTTATACGAGGATATTTTGAACACAACCAATATGGCATTAGCGGGAGCAACACTTTATTATTCAATCAATGGTGACTCAGTTCAAATGGGATTTGTAACTAATGGAACCGATGGATATTATTATTTAGAGATCAATTGTTCGACCTTCGCTCCTTGGGGCAGGATGAATATTTCGGTTACTGCAACAAAACACCAGTATTCAAATTCTTCTACGATTTTCTACTTTAGAGTTGATGGATTAACGGATGCTTACGTGGATTCACCTGCAGATGGATTAGATTATCTTTCTACTGAAAAATTCAGTATTATAATTTACTTCAATGATACAATTTTAGAAGCACCAATTTTAGCGGCAAGCATAACTTATAATGTTGGGGGATTCGGATATTCGGATTGGTATGAAATCGGAGGCGGGTATTATAACATAACTATCTTTAACTGGCAAGTCCGACAAGATGTGGGGTATGGCCCATTAGTTGTCACTATAAATGTAAATAAGACAACATTTATCAATCAAACGGTAATTTATAACTTTAACTTATATAATGCTACTACACAATCATATCTCCAAACTAGTTTAACTGTTATCAGAGGTGAAAATGCAACTTTTAGAGTATATTATATGTGGAATGATTCAAGTCCAATCTCTGGTTCTATTCTACAATTAATATCAATTGATCCCAATTTCATTAATTCTTGGTTAGACAATGGTAATGGAAGCTATGATTTAGAGTTAAATACTATAAATGTAGTCGGTAATGGATCTACTGCTTATACAATTACTTTCAATATCTCTTCACAGTTTAATGAAACCCGGAACTATTCAGTTGATCTATATATTTTGAACAGAACGAGTTATGTCATAAATGGAATTAACCAACCAGTTTATGGAGTTTCACATAATGGGCCAATATGGTTTATTTATTATGGAGATGATGTAATATTTAATATTTCTTATATTGACACGGACAATTCGGATGCTTTAATTTTTGGGGCTTCGTGTAATTTGACCATATATAATGGTACCGGTACATTAAATACTACTTTACCTATAACAGATACGGGAGGATATTACTTTAACCTATTAGGTACAGATACTTTCTTTGTAGGAACTTACAACATCAATGTTCAGCTGAATACAACATTTTTCAATATTTCACTAGGTACTTTTCAATTAGAAATTAGAGCATGCAACATAACCTATAGCATCGTAAATTATACTCAATATGGTATAAATGTAGCACCTAATCCTTATTATGGTGCGAATTACACCGTTTATTTAAATCTAAGAAATAATTATACAAATGCGATTTTGACAAGTGCCTTTGCGAATTTAACTTTTAATGGAAAGTCTTATACTTACACAGATACTGATAATGATGGGATTTACGTTTTTTCCAATATCAATATAAGTGAATTACTCTACGGACCAGGTTATTCATTTACAGTAAGTTTTTCATTGAAGAATTATCAAAACAATACATTTCAAATTTTATTCGAGATTCTACAATTTCCTGTTAATCTTTCGGTCTATGAAGCTCCATCAGAAGCTAAAATTGGAGAAAATTTAGTCATAATATTTTTGGTTAGGAATGGAATAACAGGTTCACCACTTAATAATATTGTTGTTAATATATCGGTAGATTGGGGTGGCGGTAGTTCAAGAAAACTAAATACGACTAGTAATTCTATTGGACATGCAGAATTTACAATACTTATTCCATTAGATGCCATAAAAATATCAATAACAGTGATTTCTGGAGAAAAAAATTCATTTTTGAGTTCATCATTACCATCATTTGATATTACTCTAGACACTACTCCTCCAAGTGAACCGAAGCCACCTCCAGAAACTCCAATTGATATACTTATTATAATAATTATAATAGGAATTGGAGCAGGAATAGTCATTGGAGTTGGTATTATGATAAGTATAAGTAAAGGAAAAAAGGAGAAAAAAGTAACTCCATCAAAAAAAGCCGCTGTACAAAAGATTGAAGATTTACAAGAGATAATCCACGAGGTTAAACTTGGGGAAAAAATCGAATTGATGAAAAACCTAGAAGTAGAGGGGAAAATGGCAGCAAAGATCGGTGAATTTACAGAAGCCGCAAAAAAATTCATGGCTGCTACAAATCTTGCTACTGAGATATTTAAATCAGGGAAAACTGAAGTTGCGGAGGATTTGAAGCGATATAAATCATTGTATGTCAAATATTCTAAAATACCCACGAAAAAAGATGGTGCAAGCGTAAAAACTGTAGTAATTGAAAAGGAAGAGGTTGATAAAAAATTACCCTTGAAATATGTTCCTGCTTCAAAAGCAAAGGGAATAGCGTCGATTGCTGTAAAAAAGAGAGATCAAGTGGAGAGTATAATATTAAAGCTTTTATATAAAGAAAAATCCGTCAAATCTCAGAAACTTTTAATTGAAAAAGTAATGGATGAAACAATTGATCAAGAAATTACTATATCAGATAAAAATATTAAAATTATAATAGACCATATGAGAAAAGAAAAGAAAATAAAATTCAATCAGAAAGAAGGTTGGAAAATTCAAATATAATTTTTTTTTTTTAATATCTATTAATTATTTTTTATTAATTTAAGAAAATCTTTTTATGTAATTTAAGAGTTAATGTTGTTAGAAAAGAAATAAAAATTATAAAAATAATAATAACAAGAGATTTAAGATAATTTTTCTTATTAAATGCCAGTAATACCATTTTCAGTAATACAAAATACAGCTTCACCTTCAGGTAAATGAGGAGCATCGACCATTTTAGCAATCCTCTGTTCACCCTTCCCTTTCCTCAAATAAACTCTAATTGTAGAACCATGAGCGACGATATTACCTCCTGTTGCAGTTAAGGGATTTCCATAGAATACATCAGGTTTTGCAGATACTTGGTTTGTCAATACAACTGCTAATTCGGGATGGATATCACATAATCTTAATAAATCGTGTAAATGCATATTGATTAACTGCTGACGATTTGCTAATGTTCCTCTGCCTACATACTCACTTCTGAAATGTCCTATTAACGAATCTACGATAATTAATTTGATATTTCTTTCTTTTATAAGATTAGCTGCTTCCTTAATTAAAAGAATTTGATGATCTGAATTATAAGCACGTCCAAATATGATATTTTTTAATATTTTTGTATGGTCTAAGTTTAATGCTTCAGACATTTGAATTATTCTTTCAGGTCGGAATGTTCCCTCAGTATCAATATATAAAGCATTTCCTTCAAGGCCTCCTTGTTCTCTGGGCAATTGGACATTAACACATAATTGGTGCATTATCTGGGTTTTTCCTGTCCTGAACTCTCCAAAGAACTCAATTACACTACCTGTTTCCACACCTCCTCCAAGAAGATCATCTAATTCTTGACTACCCGTATTTATGCGTGCGATATTTTTTCTAAATTCCCATATTGCATCAGCTGATTTAAATCCGATATTTAATTGTTCCATTGATGCTTTAATTAATTTTGCTGTAGTTTTATCGCCAAGACCACTTTCATCTTTTATAATTGTAGGGGGCGTGTAAGCAATAGATTCAAGGCTATTAAATCCTGCTTTAATAAGTTTATTAAGAGTCGCTTCACCTACTCCAGGAAGGCTCTTTACGGCATTTATACATTCTTCCACGGAATTATCCTTGCCAGATTCCTCATTTAATTTAATATCCTCATCACTATTAATATTTTCTTCATCATCATTAAGATTGAAGGTCGCCTTTATTAAATCATCCTGTTCTTTGATAAATTTATCATCATCCTCTACTTCTTTATCATTAAAGTTAGAATCCTGAGCAAGATTAATATGATCCTTATAGATTTTACCTTTAGTATGATTTCGCTTACATTCGGTACAAAAATAAGGTTCTCCCATTTTAAATATATTTCCATCATTAATTTCTATAGCTTTAGCCAAAATATATCACGTTAAATATAATAAGTTATTTATTATCAATTTATAATTTCTAAGTGTATATCTAAATATTTTAAATAAAATAGAGTAATGATTTTCAAATTTTTATGATATTTCAAATGAAAAAAAAAAGTTATCTGGTTTACTAGTCGATTTGATTTTTCACGAGATTGACTTTATTTGTTCAGAAATCTTTCTCATTTCTATAAAACAAGTGTCCATTCGAGCTTCAATATCTAAACAAACCGCAATAATCAGTTCTCTACCAGCTTCCATTACTACGAAATTCCCATCATCTCCCTGCAGAATGCAAACATCAAGCGTTCCTGATCTAAGTTCAACTAAAACTCGCTCTGCCACAGAAAGGATTGTTGCAGTCATAGCTGCCAATTTAATATCAGAAATACCCTCTTCTAAAACTGACTGTACGATTAATCCTTCAGAAGATACAATTGCAGAAGACCTTATCCCATCAATGTTTTCCACTAAAGATTGAAGTAAAAATCCTAATTGCTCGTCAGACATCTATAGAATTTTCTTTTTTTATAATATATTCTATTAACTATTTATTAATTAATAATAATTAGAAATTTATTAAATTTTAATTTTTTTAAAAGGTAATATGTATTAGAAGATTAAAATTCAATTCCATAATTCATAAAATAATAAAAACTTAATAAAATTATAACTACTAAATAAAAATTTTATCTTAAATATTGGTGTTTTTTCTGAATTCAATAATAAAAATAGAATATTATCCTAAAATAAAGGAAGATTTAATTAGAAAATCATTAGAAATCATTAATATTAATAAGAAGAATTGGGATAAGCCTTTCTTTATTGATACAAAATCATATATCAATATGGAAAAAATAAAACAAACTGCTCAACAATTTATGAAGGAAAATATTAAAAATATAATCATTCTTGGAACTGGAGGATCAATTCAAACATTACTAACTTTAGCACATTTATCTAAAAAAAGAGTCTATCCCTTATCAAGCTCAAGGGCAGTAGAGCTAAGTAATTGTTTAAGTAATACGACTCCAGAAAATTCAGTTGTTATTCCGATATCAAGGGGTGGAGAAACTCTAGATGTTAATTCTACTATTGGGATTTTCCTGAAAAAAGGATACAAATTTTTAGGACTTTCTTCAAAAGGGACAATGAATGAGATGTTAAAAAAAATCGATTGTCCTATTTTAGATGTTCCTGATTTATCTGGTCGTTTTGCGGGTTCTATTTCCAATGTTGGAATTGTACCTGCCTATATCTTAGGAATTAATGTTAATAATTTTCTTAATGGATTAGAAAAAGGATATAATATTTATATGAATGATGATATAAATCCTGCCCTAGAATTTTCAACATTTCTCTTTAATTTATATAAAAAAGGTTATAAAGTTATATTTTCCATGCCATATTCTAAGAATTTAGAAGGTAGCGTTGGATTGCTTGTTCAAGAGATATCTGAAAGCACTGGAAAGGATGGAAAAGGTTTAATGGGCGCATATCAATCTGCTCCATTATGCCAACATTCTGTTTTAGAATACCTCTTAGGTGGATTTAAAGGTGAGGTAATCCCAATCTTATGGGGCGTTGAAAATGAAATTTCAGATATAATAATTGAATCTTCAATTGATTATGTTAATGGTAAATCAGCACAGACAATAATAAATTATCAAGCTGATGCTACATTTCAAGCATTAATTGAACAAAAAATACCTTCAGCAAAAATCTCTCTAGATAATCCAGATGAATATAATATAGGATTATTAATTGCCTTTATTCAATCAATAGTATATTATCTTTGCTTATTATTAGATGTTAATTGGGCAAATAATCCAAAAGTTGTTATTGGTAAGAAAATATGCAATGAGGCATTGAAAAATAAAATTCCCCCTAGTGAAAGAGAAATTGTAAGAAAAAGAATTGCTGATGAAAAATTTATAAATTTCTTTGATTAGATAATATAATTTCTTTTTTTTCTAATTTTGATTAATAAAAGCATCATAGAGTGCATTAACTGCTTTCTGAAGGTCTTTTCTTTCAATTATTATAGTAATATTTAGTTCTGATGAACCTTGAGCAATGGCTCTAACATTTATATCATTATTTCCAAGTGTAGTAAATATTTTTCCTGCGATTCCTGGGGTTTGCAACATACCAGCTCCAATTATGGCAATTAAAGAAATTTGATTACCAATTTTTATGCTGAACCATTGTTTTCCAAATAAATCAGAATTCCTAAGTAAAACACTTACTTTCATGGAATCTTCTCTATCAATTCCAAATGTTATGTTATTTTCTGAAGAGCTTTGAGAGATAAATTTAATGTTAATATTATTATCTCCCAATAAAATAAATAATTTAGAAGCTGTTCCTGGTAATGAAACCATTGTACCACTTTCTATAGTAACCATTGAAAGTCTTTGAATTGAAGTTATTGCCTTTATGATTTTTTCATCCTTTATGATCTCTTTAGTAATTGTTGTAAAATCTTTAGAGTTAGGATTGTTAAATGGTCTAATTTCCGAGGGGATATCTCTTTTTTCATTAACATCAAGACAGACGGGATGTAGCACTTTTGAACCAAAAAAAGCAAGCTCTTTTGCTTCTATGTAAGAAATTTGTTTTAAAAGCGATGTTTTATCCGAAATTCTCGGATCGGCATTTAAAAATCCCTTAACATCTTTCCAATAAATGACTCTACAATTATATTTTGGTTGCAAGCAATAAGCCACAATTCCTGCCGTTAAATCTGAACCTCCTCGACCAAGAGTCGTTATTTTTTTATCTTTCGTTGAACCATAAAATCCAGAAACACATAGTAAATTAATTTTTTTCGTTTCTAGTATGGGTATCACTTTTTTTACAATTAATTCCTCAGTCTCGACTAATAAAGGAAGGGCTCTTCCAAAATTATCGTCTGTAAGAATTATTTCGTCAGAAGAAATAAATTGGGATTTAAGATTTATATTTAAGGAATTTAAATATTGAGAAACTATAAAAGTACTTAATTTTTCTCCATAAGATAAAATAATATCTTGTATATCCATACTAGGCCTCAATAATCGAACTATGCGCCCTAATTGAGTTAATTCTTCAATATTTTCTTCTAAAAAATTCAATGTATCATTATATTCCAGTTTCTCATCATCAATAATCTCATCAATTAGGTTTTTATGAATATTATATATGTTTTCAATTATAAAATCGCATTCAATCGATTCTTCACAAGATTTCGTATAGAAGTCTATAAGCCTGTCAGTTATTCCTTTTAATGCTGATGAAACAACAATAAGTTTTGATTTTTCAAGGTATTTCTTAATTATTTTAGCTGTTTGTTTAAAAGACTTAGCATCTTGTAAACAGGAGCCACCAAATTTCATGATAATAAGATTTTCTCTTTTTTCAGTCAATTAATTCAACTATTCATGATGTAAAATAATATATGAAAATTAAAATTAAACTGAGTTATTAGATTTTATTAAATTTATAAAAAATAAACATAAAAAGGAAAGATTAAAAATAAAAACTTCTTTTTCCATTAAAGATAGTGATTTAAATGAAACCAGTTGAATTAATTCTTCTAATGCTATTGACTTAGGATGTGGATTAGGCAATTATGCTATATACCTTGCGGGTAATATTAATTTATAGGAAAATTTTATTTAAATTACTTTAAACATTATTAATCATCCAGTGTCTCAAAGTACTCATCACCAAGATCATTTGGATTGATAACTTCTTTGATCCTGCGTTGATAACGATAAACCGAAGGTTGTGGTGCGGAAAGATGAATTCTATCGCGTTCTTCTTTAGGTGTTGTCCCTCCATCTGATCCCCTGGCCGCTGCATTCCATTTCTCCATACCCGCACCTATCCAGCCTTTTTCATTACTGAAACTCGTGCAGGCATTAAAAAATTCAAGAGTTCCTTCAGTTGATTTCTTGTCATGACAATCAAAGCAAGTAAAGTTTTCCCAGAGACATGTACCTCCACCTCCCTGGCCCCCAATAGGTCCCATCATGCAATCTCCACCGGCTTCTACGATAGCACCCTGTTTTTCCCACTTCCTTTTAAAATCACCAGCTTCTTCAGCACGAGCTGCACCATAATCTGGAGGAAGAAAAAAACCGAAAGCACCATCATATCCTCCCCCATAAACAAGATTCAGATTCTTATGCCCCAACCTGAGTAGATAGAGTAATGCCCAGTCGTGTATTTCTGGATCATTCATCGCATCCACCTTCCAGCCGCCTGTAATCTTTAATATCTCATCAAGGACCTTTTCCTGCCACTCCATATCACGTTTGGTCATACCTACAAGAACTAGCTGAAAATCACGTTTGGATTCTTCCGTAGCTTTCTGCACGTAAGGATCTTTAAGGATCTCTTCTAGATCTCCTAATGTTTTTGTTGGGTCTGTAAGTATCTTAATCATTGCAAATTTCAGGTCTCTTCCTAACATATTAAACTGCCGATGAGCAAGGTATCCGATTCCGGCATCCCATATTAAATACGCTGCATCCGTCCATGCCTTCCATGATGGAAAAGCTACTGTATAGGCCTTAAAGTTATCTGGTAGTGATGTCTTATATGCCGGAATTGTTCCTCTAACAGGAAGTGTTTTAGGACCGGGCCAAGCGAAAAGTTTTATTGCACATTTGGTAAACACGCCCATCGCCCCCTTTGCACCAAGAAATCCTCTGAAAACTCCTTTCATACTTGGGCCGGGTCCTTCTCCGCAAAACCAACCACAACCCGAACCCATTGATCCGGTTTTGAATATTTCTCCTGTGGGCATGACCCATTCGGCGCCAAGCAGGTTTTCGTAAAGCCATCCACCATATAGATTCCCCGGACCAGATCCAAGATACGAGGTGGCACTTGCCAGTGTCGAACAACTGCATCCAGAACCAGGGATATGGGTGTTCAGCCCAACTTGCATTGCCTCAGCCTGAAGCGTAGCACCTATGACACCGGGTTCAATAACTGCAAACATATTCTTTTCATCAATTTCAAGAATCCTATCCATACGTCTCATATCAAGTTGTATAGTATTATCCTCAGAAGGGAAACCTTGAGCTGACCAGAATGTACTAGATGCTTTAAATTTGATTTTGTACTTATTACATAATTTTACAATTGCTTGTACCTCACTCGTGCATCCCGGTAGCAAAACTGCTGCTCCCCTTGGTGTGTATGTATCATAAAAAGGACCAATATGAATTGCGGTATGGGAAAGAGAATATATATAAGAATCAAGCACCGCCGGATCATCGGATATATTCTCTGAACCAACTATATCCTCTAATGCCTTGTATATTTCTTTATTAAATTTCATTTACTGAATCCTCCTTTAAGTTATATAGCCTTGCATACAAGGTCTATTATGTCATAAACTTTTATGGA
>JAEOTJ010000432.1 GCA_016839905.1 Promethearchaeota archaeon
CCAATAAAGTTTTAGGTTAAAAATATTATTCAAGTTTAGAGATCTTATAGGAGCCAAGGGCTTCATACAGCTTGTCATGAATTAATTCCACGATCTCATCATTAATTTCTTCAATTATTTTAGCAGGAATGTATTCTCCAACCTGGCTTGAGAGTTCCTTTAGCATTTCGGGATTTAATTCATTAGCAATGGATTCAAAAAGGGTTTCTTTCTCAATTTCAGAGGTCTTCACTTGAATCGTTTTATCGTCCTCTGAAATCAATGCGAGGTCCTTTTTCGGTCTTAAATCTTTTATGGAGATATTTAATTCTTTCAATATCGCATCAAGTTTAGGAATAAATTCGGGAAAGACCTTTATTGTATCTTCATATAATTCTCTCGCCTTGATAAATGAATCGCGTCGTAAATGAGCGTAGAATAATGAAGTAATATATAAAGGATTATATCGATCTGTCAAGTAGATTTTCAAGCAAAAATCCTCTAACCTCTCCCAAGCTTGTTGTTGCTTGTAAATATCATTCAATAATGAAAAAGAATCTTCTGAATGATCCAAGAATTGATACCAAACCCTTTCAGCAATAAGAAAGGCCCTATCCAAATCTCCTTTCATTAAATATGCTCTTGATTTCTGATAGAGAACTTTCGCATAAAGATTTGATAAATTTAAATTATCATATAATAGTTGTTCCATCTCATCAATGAGTTTTAAAGCTTCGATTAGATTTTTCTCCACATCAATATAATATCCAGTTAAAGTTAATCTTATTAAGACTTCATAGGGCATTAATTCACAAGCTTTTTTTGCGAGTTTAACAAAATCATCATAACGATTGAAGTGAAGATAGTATAATACGACATTTGTTAGAATGGTAGGATTATTTGGCTCGATTTCTAAACATTTTTCACCCCAAATCAATGCCTCCTCATAGTTACTCAGCCTTTGATTTATTTTAAAAAGGGTTTCTAGAACCTCTAACCTTCTTGGAGAATTTTTTTCAATATTGTTTAGCTTTTCTTCTAATTCTATAGAAAATAATGTTAATTTTTTAACATCTGTAGGTAAATCTTGCCATAGAGACTTATATCCTCTTCTTTTTTTTAAGAAAAAGTCAATCATCCTCTCAACATAAGAACGAATCTGGGCTTGTTGAGCAAAATCCAACTCTAAATTATGACTTTTTATGTTATTGATAGCGATCATGATGGATTCTTGGCTAATATCGAAATTATAATTTTCAAAAATTAACTCTTGAAGGATTCCTCTTTTCGTGCGAAGGTGAATTTCCTGCATCAAGGTTTCGTAAAATAACGAATTTTGAGATAAAAACCACTTGTTTTTTTTATCATCTATAATTGTTAATGTTTTCATTATATTATTCCATTCCTTGCAAAAATAATCTATATCAATCGGATTAATTTTAAAAGCCTTGCAGAATTCTCCTTGCGACAGCTGCACTTTTTTTGGCTGCAATCGTATCCAATTGATCGAGCGACAGTTTTGAATATCAAATCTTGCGAGATAATATGCTAAATAATACTGGAATTCTTCTGATGGTAATCGAGAGTGGAAGTTATAATTTCGGAATTGAATAAAATTCTCTACACAGTCAATCAACAACGAATTTGGAATGTTTCCAAGTCGTTTTAAGAACCCATCTCGAATTTTCTTGATTTCCTTTTCTACCAATAAGAAGACTTGAATATAATGAGAAGGATCTTTTTTTCCTCTATATCTCTCTAATTCGATCTTGCCTTCAGGAGTGATTAAATTATAAATCTTCCTACCCTCATATTCTATTTGAATCAATTTATCATCACGTAATCTATTCAAGTGCTTTGTAATCGTATTTCGAGACAACTTTAATCCTTGACTCAATTCCGTGAAATTTTTCCTTCCTTTATCATCAATAAACTCTAAAATTTTAATATCATTAGGTAAATCTTCCATTTTTCATAACTTTTTTATGGTGCATCTGGATATACCAAAGTATAGTCACATCTACTTATTAATCTTATGGTTTCTATTTATAATTTAAAGAAGTTAAAATTTTTAATATAGTGGAAAAGATATGGTAAGCGTGAATTTTAGACAAAATGATGATATTACTAATCAACGAGTTATTGAATTCTTTAAAAAAATAGGTTATGAGCATATAGGTAAGAGCAATAATTCAATTAAAGTAGAAGATGATTATTTGACAACAGATATATTTATTAGGAAAACTCAATCCGGACGTTTCCATCTCCACGTGGCTTTCGGAAAGAAATACTCCGGTACTGAAAATTACCCGCAAGTTAAAATCTTTGCTCATTTTGATTTCATTAAATTTAAAAACGGTAAGGAAAGGCATTATCCTGATAGAAATGAGAAAAGAAGTATGAGGGAAATGTATAGGATTAATGATAAAATGATTTCTGAGAATATAGGCTTCTTGGAAATTAAAGATAGAAAATGTGCTCACACCACTCTTGAATTAAAATTTAAAGCAAAATTCCTGGATCGGATTCAAAAGGAATATGAGCGATATGAAAAAGGTAAATATAGAAAACGATTTAATTCATCGCAATGTACGTTAGCGATTTTTGAGCAAGAAAAATATATGCACGTTGTATTTGTATATGTCAATATTGTTGGCAAGGATCATCATTTAATTAAAAATAAAGCCATATCTGAGCTGAATAAAATCATTAACTCTTTAGAATAAATAATTATTTCTTTAAAGAGCTAAAAGTTTTGATATTCTCAGTTAATCGAGCGAAAATTGTAGATAAATCTTCATCTCCTTTTTCTACATATACCTCCTCATATTTATCCTCCTTTACTCCTTCATTATTTATAATATGAGCAAAAACTTGTATTAATTTTTCTCTTGTATTAATAAAACCAATTACCCGATTACTTGGCATATGTTTAAAGACAACTGATTGAGTAGTTGAATAGACTTCTACCGAAGTATCTAACCTTTCAATATCTTTAATAATTTTATCGAAAATATTTCTTAATTTATTATTCTTTAATTTATTTAGATGATCTTTTATTTTTTTTTCTTTAGGTAGAGTATAATCTAAAACAGGTATTTCAATAGGTTTAAAAATTATACCAATTTCTTTTTGAGGAGTTAAATGCGTGGTATATTCTATTAAATTAATTTTTATGTTAAGTAAAGAAACTTTCTCTTTTATAACTTCAAGATAACTTTTAGAAATTAATATAATTCTTGGTTTTCCCTCTGCGTCAATTTTATTTTTATTATAAGTTAGGGCAATTCTATGTTTATTCTTAAGTACATCAACATAATAATTTAAAGCTTGATGTAAATGGTATTTATCTTCATCCACTTTAACTTCTATAACGGTTAAAATCCTATCTTTATCAACACAAAGGAAGTCATACCTACCTGATTGAGATCTAAATTCATGTTTTAAAATGATTAATCCTTGCTCTAGAGAATCAATTTCTTTTTTAATAATCCCGTGAAGTTCTCGTTCATCTTTAGGTTTATAATCTTGTAAAACAGGCATAATTTATTTTACATTATACTAATTAATAAACTCTTCTACTTAATTTAATCTTTTTTATGACTTAGAAAGTTTCAGCAACATATTCTATTATTAAATTAATTAAAATAAGAGAAAAAAGATCTTTTATAAGATTATAAATAATGTAAGATAGACTTCTGGTTATCATTTAATTTAAATATTTCTTTAGTTTCTTGATCATTTCTAATAGATATTCTTGCTTTATAAGAATTTCTTCGTTTTAATTCTCTAATCATTGATCTAATCATTAAATTTGGATCGTTTTCGAGATGTAATAAATTAGAAATTATTTCTTGCCAAGAAAAAGTAAAATCTACAGCATCAAGAGAACTTTCAAAAATTTTATTTAATATTTGTAGTAGTAATACTAATTTTCTTAGATGATCAATATCGCCATCTTGAATTTTAGAAATATCATGGCACACTAATTTCAATCTATGTTCGAGTTTTTCAACTTCTTTTTTAAGCTCATTAATATCTTTATTTCTAAACTTCTGAATTAAGGGAGTTATAAAATCGTGAGTTTCAAATTTATTTGGATAAGAAGTATTATTCTTAAATTTCCCTTTAAATATTCTTGTTTGGAACATTCTATACATCAAATAGCGACGAAATCTTTTAAATGTAGTTGTGAATGATTTAATAATTATAGAATTGTTAAGAAACTCAAAATTTACTTGTCTTCTACATAATTTTTTTGCTCAATTTGTTTTTGAATGTAATTTTTTATAGTTTGAAATTTCTCTGCCCTTTCAAGCGAGCCTTGAAGAAATTTAAATATACTTTTTTTTTGATCAATATTTATTATATCTATAATTGAAAAAAGATTTAATCCTTCAAAGTCAGGATTATGGTAATTTATATATTTCCTAACTTTTCTTCTAAGAGACGTATTTTCTGAAATAATAAATTTTATATAATTATTGAAAATCTCTTCACTTTTTATATCATATTTTATTAGAAAATTAATCATATAATATATGATGGAGCTCATTTCTATTCTAGATATTTTTTGCAAGGTAGGCATTATTAGTTCAATATCATCATTCTCTTGTAATTTAAAGGATCTTATTTGCTCTGAAATTGATTCAAATTTATTTGAAACAATTAAGTCTTCTAATCTTCCTATGAATTGATTTAGTATAAACTCCCGTTTAATAATTAAATCTTGGATTGTTAAGTTGCTCTGAATATGGTTTTGAATATCCATGAGTAATCTAAAGCTTGACGTTCTATGACCAATATAATGGGCTTCGTTATCATAATTCAAGTATTCCGAAATCTCATTTATTCTAGTTCTCAAGGTTACTTCTGTAACGTCACTAAGAGTTGATATTTCTTCCTGAGTTTTTCTTCTACTCGTATTTTTTAAAGAAATATAAATTATTGCCGCTAAAAATCCTTCTTTAAGCATTTGTTTGGTTTCTTTTCTCAAGAGGGCATAAAGTGAATTCAGTTTTGGTATTATTTGTTCATATACTTCTTTAATGTATATTTTTTGTAAAATTAATGCATCTTTATACAAGAATTTTATATCCCCTAAAGGATGATAATCTTTATTTATTAATTTCTTATATTCCTCTTGTACATGCTTTAGCCATTTAAATTCGGGTTTTATGTCAAAATATAATTCTAATAAATGAAAGGGCATATCTACTCTATCAATATTTAAATTATTTAAGTAATCATTAATAAAAACTAACAAAGATTGCTCAAAAAGCTTTCTAAGGCTTCTACCTTTTGTAAGATTGGAATCTATGATAAAATCTATTATCTTTTCATATAATTGAGATGGGAGTATTTTCCTAAAATAAATGGTATCCCTGCGAAATCTGGATTTTTTTTGTTGTTTCAAATATATCTCTATATCTACATCATCAATATCACTCTTATCGGTTCTGACAATAGGATATATTTTATTTTCAATTAATTTTATTGATTCAAGCTTCCATTCGTCTTTTCTCAAATTACATTTAGAGCAGTTTCTGTCAAAGGAACTATGATTTTCACATGTAGGAGTGCCAAAACCAGTTTTTATACGTTGATATATTGACATTGGACTTCTCTTTAATTCTTTTCCAATGGCTACCATTGTAAGCACGCCATAAGCATTATTTATTATATAAAGATCCTCCTCTTTAGAATATGATCGCCTTCTTCTTTTATTTAAAGAGATTAATGCTTTAGGCAATTTCGCTCTAGTGGCAATGACGAGAGCTTCCATATCAATTAATTCAAGTTCTTCCAATTTACGAAGAGATTCCTTTACGTCAGGAATTGGACTTCTAAACTCATGGAGGTAAACTTTATGCGTTTTCAATGATCCAACGTGCTCCTGTTTAAAGAGAGCATGGCAATTGGCTTGTTTAGATATGATCGATACTTGTCTATTACCTAAACTCTTGTAAATAAACTCAGAATCAAAGCTATACCGTGTAATATTCTTGCCTTCCACCTTTATTTTATTAAGATGTATTTTATCCATAGTTGGAGTAATTATAAGATCAAAAAAACCTTCATCGCAAAGAATTTTACATATTTCGAATTGCGGTTCAAACCAACCAATATCAAATTCCACTTGAAAGGGAATTAAATTCAATAATTTATATTTTTTAAAATTTGGAAATATTTTTAAACCCGTAGTATCTAGACTATAAATAGAATCTTCGATACAACAAACGTCTATAGGTTTTTCCTCAATTTTTTTCAAATTAATAATTGATAGCGGAATTGGTTGATTAATTCTCTTTTTTGGAAAATAAATATATGATAATCCAGAATTATAATTAAAAGAAAAGATATCTAAATTATTTGCAGTGCTATTCCAGTATGCTTGAGAATCTTCAAATTCAATTATTGAATTATCAATATTTACCTTAGAAAAAAGCAAGTTATTTAATGCTAGATAAAACGAGTTGTTTTCTTTTATAACTAAACAAGCAAATTCCTTAGTGATTTTAGTAAAATAAGCGACCATATCTAGTGGATTAAATAAATCAAAGATACTGAAATAATCCTCTTTATTTTCTTCATATACAATCTTTCCAATTCTTTCCCTAATTGTGAGCTGATTACCCGCCCTTATTAATGCTTTCCAAACATTACCTTTTTGGCAGAATACAATGAGTTCGTTAATATTCTTTCCCGGAAGAATGAAATCGACCTTAATTTTTGCGCCCATTGCAGACTTTAATTCTTGACCTAATTCAATTTTCTTAAAAAATCTAATCTCTGGTTCTGTAGTGTCATAAATATAACGATAAATCTCAAGAAAAGAACCTGAGTCATTTAAATCGAGTATTACGAATAAGTTATTGTTTTTATAGGGTGATGTTAATATAGTACAACTAGTTCTGAATAATGATTCCGCAAATTTTCTAGCTATTATATCCACCCTTGTCCCTCCAATGTTTTATTATAAATATAAAAATATTAAGAAAATTATGCGAAACTTGATAAAATGTCTTTATTTGTAATGAGCTCCTTTTTACCTTTATAAGGTTTATGGCGCGCTACGATCACATAATCCGTTTTTTCGGAGATATAATCTAAAATATCTTTAAATCTTGTATCGTCCATTTCAGTTGTTACCTCGTCTACTAAAAATAGAGGCTCTTCAGGTATAACCATTTGTTTTACAACCCACGTAATTATTAAAGTTATAAGGGATTTTTCAGCTCCACTTAATTTTTCTAAGGTAGTATAAACATTATTATATCGTACTATTTCTAAAGTATATTCGCCGTTTTTCTCCCCAAACTCAATTCTTTTTAATTTAGCTAGTTCTAATAACTCAAAAGAATTTGTAAGAGCTTTATTTATCCTAATAAAAGTCTCTTTTTTAAGATGCAACACTTTTAATTCAAAATATGAATTAATTCTTTCAGCTCTCTCAACAAATTTTTCATATCTTAAATAATCTGTTTTAAATTCACTAGATTCATCTTTTTCTTCTTCAAGTTTTCTAATTAACTTTTCCATGCTGTTTTTTTCTCCTTGTTTTTTAAACGCCTCTTCTTGATAAGGATTATCTTTTGCAAGCATTTTTTGAATTTCTAGTAAATTTGCATCTATTTTCTCGATATCGTTAGCAAGGGCTCCTTTTTTCTTATTAAGTTTAGGTAATTCTCCCGAACACTTCTTAATTGTATTATCATAGTCTTGCTTTTCTTTTCTTAAAGATTCGATTTTAATTTTAAGGAAGTTCTTTAACTCAATCAGTTCTTCTTCAAGCTCCTTTATTTGTCTTGAATAATTCCTTTCCTCTTGCTTGAAATTATTTATACTTTTCTCTAATTTCTGGACTTTAATACTTCCTTTACTAACTAAATCTTTAATCTCGATATTATCAAGTTTTTGATGACAAGTAGGACATGTTTCTCGTTTTATCAAATCTTTATAATCTAACAAAAATGCTTTTTCAAGCGTAAGCTGTTCCTCTTTTTTCAAACGCTTTTCTTTAATATTTTCTAATTTATTCTCAAGACCATCTCGTTTTTGGACTTTTCCATCAAATTCCGCCTTTCTTTTAGGAGATTCGGCATTATAGTTTGCTATTTGGGATTCTAACTTAGCAGCACTCCTTTTTGCAACTTCTAAATCCTTCTCTAAGTTAATGATATTAATAATTATATTTTCTTTCTTATTCTTAAGTGTCTTAGCTTGTCTCCTGAGACTATCTATCTGTTCCTTTTTTTCTTTATGATCCTCCATAGACTTCTGATACTCATTAGAATTAAAAATATCTTCAATTTCTTTATTTAATTCGTTTATTTCCTCTCTTAATTTATTAATTTGATCTTGATTTTTTGAAGTATCTTTACTCAATTTTTTTTTAAGGTCATCTCTTTTTGTTTTATAAGAGGAAAGAGTATTAGTAGTAATTTCGTAGAACAATTCGTATTTATTATCTTCTGTAATTTGATGATACCAAGACGTTATAAATCCAAAATCATTTTTTAATATACCTTGATATAAATCGGAAACAGCTCTTATAAAAGCCAATTCTTCTGAAGGGGATTTAAAAAGAGAGTCATCCACATTTGAATAAGATACAATTACTTTTTCCCCTTTACGTTGCAATTGTACTTCATATTCAGTAGAGTTAATCTCAAACTTTACATATCCATTAATTTCTTTTTCATATAAATAATTACTGAGTAAATTTTCAGGTATTTTATTATTTGCTATTCCTAAATGAATTGCTTTTAAAAGACTAGACTTTCCCGTTCCATTTGGAGCATGAAGAATAGAGAGACCTTCTTCAAAACTAAAACTATGGACACCCATTAATCCTCCAATGTTTTTTAACTCAACTTTCATCAAATTCAATAACCTCCTTAATTTTTTTCTCAATTACCTTATTAGGCCGCTTTGTTGAATTAAAAATTTGAATTAATTCTTGGTCCAATTCATCAAAATTTATGTTATCTTTACTCATTTTAAATCACTACTTTATTCTTTTTTATTAATTCTTTAATTTCAATTAAAAATTCCGAATTTATTTTTTTTAATCTTACTACCTCGATCTTATTTTTTCCTTTAAAATTATCTATTAATCCATTTATATAATCAAAAAAAATATTATTAAGGTACCTGATTTCTTGAGGTACATCAAAGTTATGCAAATTTCTTATTGCTCTGATTTCTATTAATTCCTCAAACTCATTTAAACATATAATGAGACCTATTAGCCCTTTAATTGAATTTTGAAATTTCAAAAGTAAAATGTCTTTATCCTTTATATTTTTCTTGTTCATTTCATAAGTGGCTTTTCTAATGATCTCACACTCAGGTCCGATTAACTTTTTTAATTTCATACCAAATAATCGGATTGTATCATCTTGAGTTTCGGGAAAAATGACTTGGAATTCATCGTATTGCATAAAATTTTGTATCTTCATAATCAAATACCTTATTCTTTTGTATTAACCCATTCAAGATAAGCAAAGATCACTTCTTTTTCTACATCTCGAAAAGATAGGTTTTTAATTTCATTGGACTCTACTTTTTCCTTTATTTTTTTTAAGATATTTTGAGAATATTTCTCATCCATTTTCAATTCTTTTATTCTAGCATCAACTTTCATTTTAGCTGTTTCTATGTCAATAAAGGGCACTTC
>JAEOTJ010000433.1 GCA_016839905.1 Promethearchaeota archaeon
ATTATGGTCACATTGATATCAAATTGAGAAGTCGTATAAGTTGTAGTCGTGGGAAAATCTATCACTATAGAAGGTGCAGTAGTATCTACTGTAAATGCAATGGTTTCTGTAGAATTCATGTTTCCTTCGGTATCATTTGCAAAAATTCTGATGGTATAATCCCCATCAGAGAAAATATATGTATCATTGTAATATAGATTTCCTGAATGATGAACAAGAGTAATGTTTACTGTATTATTTATTTCTGCTAAAACCGTGTCTATTGAGGAGGTTGCATCTATTATGGTCACATTGATATCAAACTGTGAAATTACATATACTATAGTTATTGGACTTTGAATTATTACTTCTGGAGCTATATCATCTCCATCTTCCCATATAGGATAATCATCAACAACTCCGTTCCAATTGTAAGGAGTATCACCAACACCATCATCATCTAAATCCACTCCAGTATAATTACTCCAATAATTACCAATAGTTCCATTATCCCATTGAGTATCTCCAAGATCACTATCATCGTCAGCGCTAATAATATTATTGGTAATGTTATTAAGCCAAAAAGTATTATTATCGCATGTATTATCATAAATGAAAATTCCTGCTAATGTATTGTTTTTAATAACATTTTCTGTGAAAATATTATTATCACAATTAGTTCTAATATAAACCCCATAATCAGAATTATTTGAAAATGTATTTCCTTTAATTGTATTGTTATAACAATTTTCATATAAATAAATTCCATCATCGGCTTTATCTCTTCCATCATCTCTATATACATTATTACCAATAATAGAATTAAAGGCACTATAGGTCCATAAATAGATTCCTGCTCCATTATGATTTTTAATTTCATTATTTAAAATTATATTATCTTCACAATAGTAAAAGATCCTAATACCATAATCCATTCGATCCAAATTAGTAGTATCGAAAATGTAATTATTCGAAACTGTATTATTGTGGGAATAATCCTGAATATGTACTCCCATAAAATTGTTATTTATTAGATTATTGAATGTAATTGAGTTATTAATACTCGTATCTTCTATATCAATCCCATTATCTTGTGAATAGACTCCCCCAGAATCTCCCGCAGTATTTCCAGTAATATTATTAAATTTACAATCAGTAAGCAAGTGTATTCCTGAAGCCCCAACACCATTGTTAACTGCAGTATTGTTTTTAATTAAATTATAATCAGATCCAGATTCTAATAATAGCCCATCTACATTTTGATTTATTAGAGTATTTTTAATAATTTCATTGTAATCTGAAGAGTATATGTAAATTCCTGCTAAATTATTATTATCCAATGTGTTATTTTCAATAGTATTATTATTGCTGTTTGATTCAATTCTCAAACCATAATTAGTGCAATCTTTTATAGAATTATTAAAAATTGTGTTATTAACGCAACTACTAACGGCTCGAAATCCCGATTCACAGTTAATTATGGTCATATTGGAGAAGCTATTATTATTACAATCTTGAATTAGATGAAATCCATAACGATTATTATTCGTTGTTATATTTGTGAAAGTATTATTATCACAATACGATAAAATAACTCCAGTTGTACAGTTTGATACATTAAAGGATGAGATGGCTGAATTACTACAATTAATCAGAATAACTTGACCTGCATTGGTAAAATTATCAGCTTCCAAATCAGTTTTATCAGCATAATAATAAATAGGCTTTCCATTTGCAGTATTATTTGTATAAATAGTGAGGGATCCTAATTCAGTAAGACTACCAGACATATAAAATCCGTTATTAATCAGTTCATTCCCAGAACAGACGACATTCTCGCTTGTAGCTATGTTTATCCCCCTATCTGGATTACTGCTTAATCTATTATTAGATATTATTGTTCCATCAGCGGAAGTTAACCTGATTCCTTCATCATTACCAATAACTGTATTATTTGTAACCTCGTTATTCAATGAATCTCTAATAAATAAACCATAATAATAGTTGTTCTCCATTGTATTATTTATTATGTTACAATCATCGGCATAGCGCATAAACATTCCATATCCGTTATCTTTAAGTGTATTATTTATAACCGTATTATTATCACAATCTGGAAAACCTCTTAATATAATACCATAACTATTAGCTCTCTTTGAGCAGTTATTATTTGATAATGTTCCATTACAAGAATTAAGTAATTTAATACCCCCTTGCTCAGCTCCAGTTCCCCAATTTGAAACTTTAATATTATTAATAATAAAATACTCATTTTTAGAGTCTTCAATTAGAATTCCACATCCTGTTGGAGAGCCAGTGGCATCGATTGTCAAATTTTCTATTAAAAATGGATCTGTCCATGTTCCTGATCCTGAACACCAACGTGTTAATAACGCAGTTTGGGACCAATTCATAGCATTCGCCCCTGATTCATCAATATAGATTATCCCTCCATCATGAATCGGATTATAATATAAAGGTTTCGTATCATTTGCATTAGCAGTTCCTGGAATGGTATAATTTATATCTCCTATACCATCATGATTATTATCAGTCCCTCCTGTTGTGGTATAATTATCCCAATAGTTACCAATAACATCATTATCCCAATTGTTATTTCCTATAGTATCTTTTGCATGTAGTCCATTATCGATAAAAATATTATTATAAATAGTATTATAATTGGAATTTGATTTATTAATTACAAAACCCATATAAGAATTATTTGAAATAATATTATCTGTAAAAATACAATTGCTTGGTCCATCACCTAGCATTTCAATATCTAAATGAATGCCCTGAGAATTATTACTTATTATATTATTGGTAATGTTTACCCAGTCAACGTTGTTCATCATATGTATTCCTTTTCCAGTATTATTAAAGATTATATTATCTGAAATAATAGTGTCAAGTGTCTGGGGTGCGATATCTCCGACAAATTCAATTCCATTATTATCATTATTACTAATATTATTTTCTGTAAATAGATTATCCGAACCCCGTATTATCTCAAGTCCAAAGCCCTTGGATTTAATTAATTTATTCTCCCTTACGGTTACATTATCCGAGAATCTCACTCGCATATTTAACCAAGTGTCATAAACTGTATTTTGTATTAGAGTTCCATTATCAGCATCAGTTACTAAAAGTATTCCATATGTCCCGCCAAAAGTAGTACAATTCTTTATAGTAAAATAAGCACCATTTGTATTTTCAATTCTAATACCACAATTAATGGGAGAGTTAGTAGCATTAATAGTTATATTCTCTATTGTATAAGGATTAGCCCATGAACCATCTCCACTACACCAATCAGTTATATTAGCATCAGTCCAATTTCCATCTATATGAATAAATGTAAAATTATTCCAGTAATTTGATGTCTTTAATTTAGATTCTACTTTATAATTTTCTTCAAAAATTGCAATATTTTCATTATTATTCACATTAGCTTGATTTAATACAGTAATAAGCATAAAAATTCCTAATAAAATAAACCAGAACTTAACTTTACTTTTATAACTCATTTCTAATACTCCTTTAAAAATATAGTTTCAATAAACTTAGCTAATAGTTCTTAATTATTTATCTTTATAAAAAAAGTTGTTTATATTATATTTAAAATAAAAATAAGTAGTAGCTTTCCTACTATTTCTTACTGAATTTAAATATAAATTTTCTTTATCTTGTTGATTTTATCTTTTTAATAATAAATAAAATACCTATTGTTATTCCCGCTATTCCTATGAATAAAGTTATTAAAAAGATATTAATATTCATTTCATCGCCTTTTTCTTGCTCTACTGTAAATGAATGTTCTTTAACAATGATTTTACCTGTCGAATCAATGACCCTTATTGTTATTTCATGTTCGCCTAAGCGGACATCATTAAATATGTATTTCGTATCATCAACGGTTAATATAATCCAATCTCCCTCATCTAATTTAATCTGAAGGGAGGTAACAAATATTGAACTGACCTCAATAGTCCATGAGATTGTGACCTTCGCCACTTCAGTTATATCATCAACCTCACTAATTTCCACTTCTGTAATTTTAATTATAGGTGGAAGTGTATCAACTGTAAATGTAATCACTTCAGTAAAATTAATATATCCTTGAGTATCATTAGCAAAAATCCGGATGGTATGAACACCATCGGAAAAATTAAAAGTATCATTATAGTAGAGATTTCCTGCATAAAACACAAGAGTTATATTTAATATATTATCTATTTCTGCAAAGACCGTATCTATTGATGAATATTGAATATTGATTAGAATTAAGTAAATTAAAATATATTTTATCTCTTACCTCTAGAGCAAAAATCACCTAATCTACACTCAGAATCTAAATTGATATTTCTTTTCAATAATAAAAGAAAAATAATTAGAGTTATTTATAATTTAATAAAAACTCAATATAGAATAATGTGAATATTAAATCTACTATTATAATCATCACAAGATTAAGAAATGTGTGTCTAATTGACATATAAATTACCTTATATAGGAAGAAGATAAATTTTGCGATTGCTCCAAGTAATATTATTCCATAATTTTTGTCAAGATTTAATCCTACCATTAGATATCCAATCTCAAAAATAAATACCCTTAGTACTATAATATAAAAGAAAATTAGACGTGGAGGAATCTTCATTCCTGTTATAACAAAACCTTTATTTCTAGTTAATGATAAGAAAAAGAATAGAGATCAAGCACAGATATTCCAAACAGCTCTAATTATAAATAAAATTTGATAATACTATTTCTTTTCAAATTTTATCATCTAATTTTTTATTATTTTAAAAAAAAACAGGCCCGAGGGGATTTTTTCTCAATAAAATAAATTTCTATTGAATTGAACCCCCGATCGTCAGCTTAGGAGGCTGCCGCGATATCCATGCTTCGCCACGGACCTAAAAGAAAAATCAATAGTATAATCATATAAACATATGATAAAATAAAAACTTAAACGATTATGACAATATAATTAGAAAAAATTATAAATTTAAGGTACTCCTGTAAAAACTAACACCGCAAATTCCACAAAAATACTCTTCCTTGATTTTTATCGCCTTATCAATCGGTATTTCTTTCTGACAATTCTTAACGCAACATTTAACAATTTTATTTTCTTCATTATTTGGCATGGTATTCTTTAAAATTTTGTGTTCTTTAATAAGATTTATCAATAAATAATCAAAAGGTTTTAATTTGCAACTTTAATATTTTTAATTATTAGATATTTTTATTTTGAATAATTTATTATTAGTGCTTTTTTAATGGAAAGAAGACAGCCATATCAACAAAATAGGCAACAAAGACCTATTGATTTCTTAAAGAATTCAATAAATAAAGTAATTCTTATAAAAGTAAAAAGAAATCGTTTATTTAGAGCAAGATTGATGTCATTTGATGAACATTTAAATGTTTATATTGAAAATTGTCAACAGTTATTTGAATACCAAGATGAAAATGGAAATATTAAGGAAGAAATGGAAAACCTTGGAAATATTGTTGTTCGGGGAGACAATATTATATTTATAAATTTGGCATCAACATAATGTATTTTTAGAAATTTAAAGGTAATTTAATTTTTAAAAGCTTGTTCTTAATATAAAAAATATATTTTTTAACTTCAAATTGTTTGTTAATAATAGATATTAGAAAATATTTATTTGAAAAGTAGGTATAAAAATAAATTGAGTAATAGTAATCTCCCTGAAACGAATAATAATGATTTAATTTTAATAAAACCAAATCTAGGCATTCCTACTATAATAAATATCGATTTAAAATTAAAGAAAGATACTTTTCAAATCAAATTATTATTTGTGAGTAGTATAAATGATCCTGCTATTATTGAAAAAAAACTAATTAGAAAAATAAAGTTAATTCCAATTCTTGACTACAAGCTTGAATTAAAGTTTCTCCTTGAAAAAAAACTACAAGAGCACAAGAAAAAAAATAAAGAAATAAAAAAAGTAGAAAAGAAAAGAAAAGGATTCTGGGCAAGGAGACGGGAGAAAAAAAGCTATAAAAAGAGGGGTAGAACCAAATTAGAAACAATGACCTTGGAACACGAACAACTTAGTTTAGAAATTATTACTCTAGAGAATAAGATAAAAAACTTAAAACCTCGTGTTTTTAGAGGGGATCCAATCATTCCTTTCATTTTAAATGTTAAACAAACCTCGGTATTGGAGATAAACAATCTATCATACTTAGACGAGCCAGAGAGCCCTCAGTCTTATTTAACTCGGTATAAAGCATTTGACAATTTAGATAATTATTATCAAGTGCTAATAGATTTCACCTTAACAGAAGAAGTTATTTCATTTTTAAAACAACGAAATTTTGTAATGTTTGACATAATCCAGGATTTTGGATCCTCAATAAAGAGAATTAATTCGCACTCTCTTGTTATTTCAAAACAAAAATGGAAGAATTTTACATTTATACATGCTACAGACTTGCATTTAGCTGAAAGAAATGATCGAATTTATGGGATTATTAAAAAATGGATGACGTCTACAATAAAAAAAGATATTGATAAAATCTCTCAAAAAACTCGTAAATTATTTAGATTTGCTCAAAAAAAAAAAGAAAATATTCGAAAATTTATCAAGAAACCCTTAAGAAAGCGCTTAATCAATCCTAATAATCAATTTAGGAAATTTATACAATTAATGAACAAAAAAGTGTTAAATAATGAATTAGATTTTATCGTTCTTACGGGAGACCTCGTGGATTTTGCACTTTTAAGTAATATACAGAGATTAAGTAAAAAAGGAGTGGATTTTAATTATGAATCTAGCAATTGGAAAGTTTTTAAAAATATAATTATTAATTCTGACTCTCAAGAAAGAATTAAAGGAGTTTTAAAGGGAGAAGAATTACTGTGTCCAATCTTTACGACATTAGGTAATCATGATTATCGACCATTTCATTATGATTTAACATGGGCAGGAATGTACAAAAAAATAGGATTAGATGCCTCTGAAGCCGTAGCTTTAAACGATACTTTTAAAACCACGCCAATTACCGCAATTACTAAAACTCCACATGCATTAAAAGGATATTGGTCAGAAATTAATCCTACTTTTGATTTTTCTTTTAAATTTAGAAATAATCTGTTTATTTTTTTAAATTCAGGACCTGATTCTTTTAGAAATTTTAGGGATTTAATAACCGGACATCCTTCATTAACAGGACTTTCAAGCAAGCAAGTTAAATATTTGGAAAATCTAGTAAGCTATAAATATGATTTAAAAGAAAGAGATAACATTTTTCTTTTTATGCATGGTCCCCCAATAAACACGGGTTTTAAAAGGAGTGTATTTAAGCGAGTTAGGAAGAAAATTGGAAAAGAGATATTAATTCGTATTGATGAATTTAAAGAATCATTATTTAAAAAATTTGGACAAACTCCATTAAAGGCTCGGATTGATGGAAAATTCAATGTTAAATATGGTACTATATCCACTAATTGGGAAAAATTGATTGAATTTTGCAAGGATTTTAGTGTTTTAACGCTTTCCGGGCATACTCACTTACTTAGAGAATATAAATTAATAGATCCCGAGACTAAAACTAAAGTTTTTGATGCCCCTCCATTTATTTTTAAAAAAATTGAAAATCCTGCTGCAATTTACCATGATATTTACTCTCAGATATATAAAACAGCTAAGCAAATTAAAGAAAATGGTCCATTTGTTGTTCAAACACCTGCATTAGGATTAAAAGGACATAAAATTCATGATCCCGCAGGCGCTTACAGGGAGATAAATATTAAAAGGGGAAAATTATCTTCTTTTCAAGTAAAATATATAGATCAATAATAAAAAGTATTAAATCAAATTATATCCAATTTCCAAAGCTTCAATATTCTTACTTGGTTCTGTAAAAGATGCATTAATTAATTCAATTATAATCTCCTTGTCAAAAATCTCCTTAATTTCTTTTATTGCAACTCCTAGAATAATAGTATTAGCATAAATTGAACTATTAAATTTTTGTTCAGAAAACTCATTGAATTCTCGTGAAATTATCTTTTTGGTAAAATTATCGAGATCTCCCAGAATTTCATTATTGGTTGGATATTTTTTTCCTTTTTCTGCCCCCAATATTACGTTTCTAGGATAATGCTGATGAGAATTAAGGATTATGGTCGTTTGATCAGAATAATATTTTAAGTTTCTTATTGTTTCTAATGGTTCTAAACCTAGCACGAGACTAGCATCGTTCATTGGAATTAAAGGAGAAATCAGATCTTCGACCTCATACCCTTGATTCAATGAAAAAACTTCATTTTTAACCAAATATCTAGCCGTAGCCGTCACAGATCCCTCTCTTTGGGACACACCTCTTGTTTCTGTGCCGACAACATTCTTAATTAAAGGGCTTATCATCCCGTATTCGTGCAATACATTTCCTAATCGTACAACCCCCTGACCGCCCACACCAGCAACGAGAATATTATAAATGTCCGCCATAAGATTTCTTTTCCCTTTTTTCAGTTGTTATTAACATTTTCATATTTAATAAATCCTCAAAAATGATTATTCAAGAATATTTAGTTCTCTAAAAATCTCGGTTTTTTTGATAGCGTTATTTTTACAGGTTTGCTTGCAGACCCCGGGACAAATATAAGGTATGCATCGAGTCTCATTAATTTTATACTTGATATCGTCTTGAAAAATTATGGGATCTATTGCCGTGCATCCTAATATTTCAATACACTCATTACACTTAACACAAGAATCAGTTATTGAATAATAGACTTCATATCCCTCTCGAGGAGATATCCTTCTCTTTTTTTCAATTGTGCATTCTTCTTCAATTATTATCACTTTTACTCCTGATTTCTTTATCTCTGTGGAAAAAATCCTTTCCAATTTTTCAATATTAAAAGAACTTGTGATAGTGAGATTCTGAATATTAAAACTTTTTAAAATCTTTATTAAATCCAATCGATTTTCTGCTTTTTGACTGGATTTTCTAATAATTCCTTGTGGGGTACCCATATGAGGTTGATGACCCGTCATCGCAGTCCAATAATTATAGAGAATAAGAATTGTAATATCGATATTATTTTTAATCGCGTTTAGTATTGGTTGGATACCACTATGAAAAAAAGTACTATCCCCCATAAAAGCAACTATTTTTTGCTTTTTTGGATTTAACACTTGTACCATTCCATCGGCAATCCCTACTCCCGCGGCCATACATACCACCCAATCTATTGTTTCGAAAGGGAATGCTTCCGATAGAGTTGCGCAAGATATATCTCCGCCATAAATTAACTCTAATTCTTCTTTTTTTAATTCATTTTCAATTTTTTTTAAAGCATAAAATACAGGCCTATATTGACAACCTGGACAGAAAGTAGGCTCCCTAATTGGTAATTTAGGTAATATCCCCGCCAAGAACTCTTCTTTTTGGCGAATGTTTTCTAATAAATCCTCATTCTGAATCTTAAAATGCTTGGAAAAGAAATTAATTATCATATCTGTATTTAATTCACCAATATTAGGAAGAAAATCTTTTCCATGAATCTCTAAATCTCTCTGAGCATCACAAAAATTGCAGAAAACTCTTTTTGTTAATGTCTCGATGAAAGCTTCCAATTCTTCAACCACTAATAATTTATTGAGATTATATTCATTTGCAAAATGACAAATCTCCTCTCTATTGATTGGAAAGATTAATCCTAATTTTAATATCGGTGGATTTATATGTAATTTATGGCATGCTTGGATTACATAACTATAACAAACACCACTTGTTAAAATTCCAATTTGCTTATTATTTAAACTTTTACTACTTTCCTTTATTTGAATTTTTTTTACTTGATTAAATAGATAATATAACTTCTTATTTCTTGCTATTTGAGCAACCTTTTTAAAATATTTTTTTTGATTATCTAAAGCTTTCCATAATGTATTTATATATCGTTTAGGATTTTTATCAAAGTGTCCTTTTTCTTTTGGCTTTTCGATCTCTCCATAAGTTACAATTCCATGACTATGGCAGAGACGATTTGTTACGTGAATATAAACGGGAATATCATATAATTCTGATAATTTAAAACCTTCTTTAATGAAGGCGCTACATTCCTGTACTGAGGATGGCTCAATTATAGGGATTTTTGTATGGAGGGAGTATAATCTATTATCTTGAGAGTTCGTAGAAGATAAAATTCCAGGATCTCCTCCACATAAGATTACCATACCTCCAACAACTCCAGAATAGGGGAATGTATGTAGCGGATCTGCAGCAACATTCAATCCTAAATGTTTAAACATCACGATTGTTCTAACTCCTGCCCAACTAGCTCCAATACAAGACTCTAATGCCACTTTTTCATTAAGAGAATAGTCGAACGTAAAATCTTCATTAGTTCCTGACAGATAATTTAAATAATCCCCGACTTCACTCATGGGTGTCCCTGGATAATTAGCAGCAAATTTTACACCAGATTCAAAAATACCTCTGGCAAAGGCCTCATTTCCACTCATTAAGCCTTTTTTTCCAGGGGAGTCCTCAAAAAGCTCAGAAATTTTCACTTAAAATACCAAACAATAAACTATTTTCTATAAAGGTCTAAGTAATTATTATTAGTATCTTCTAAAAAAAATTAGCATTATTAAATATATTAGTTCAAAAATACTATTAATTTATTAATAGAATTGGTTATAAAATGTTAAAATTAATTAAAGAGATTTCTAATGGATGATATTATTTATTATTTTACAGGAACTGGCAATTCTCTGAAAATTAGTAAAGATCTTGCTGCAGCACTGAACACCACCGAAATTGTCTCTATATCAAAAGTTATTCATGAGGAAATTAATTATCCTCTTAATAAAATCGGGATCATTTTTCCAGTTTATTTTGGAGCCCTCCCTCCTATTGTAGCGGAGTTTATCCGGAAATTAGATACTTCTCAAATTAATTACATCTATACAATTGCTACTTGTAATGATTTTCCGGGAGGATCACTTAATATCGTAAAAAAAATTTTAAAAAAAAAGAAGAAAGAATTAAACGCGGGATTTTCAATAACAATGCCAGGTAATTATATTCCCTTGTATCCGCCCTTAATAATGGAAGAACAACAAGAACGGTTTGAAAATGCTGCCAGAAAGGTAATTGAAATCAGTAAAATAATTAATGAAGGAAAAAACAAGAAAATCTCAAGTTTAGGCAGAGTTATGGCTTTTCTACAAAAACGAAACGATCGCAAATTACCTTTAAAGGATAAAAAATTCAGAGTAGATAATAAATGTAATGGTTGCGGACTTTGTCAAAAAATCTGTCCCGTTGAGAACATAGAGATGATAAAAGAAAAACCTCAATGGCTTCATAAATGTCAACAATGCTTAGCTTGTTTACACTGGTGTCCCCAAGTATCAATTCAAGTAGGAAATAAAACAGTTGGTAGAACTCGCTATCATCATCCAGAGATAACAATAAAAGATTTTTTAGAGTGATCGTGAAAAACTATTGATCGTGAAGAATAGTTCTCAATTACTTGGAGAAAATCTGGATGATATTCAATTGAATTTAAGAAAAATCGGATTAATTTCACTAGAAAAGGCAATAAATGCTGTTAAACCGAGAAATTTAATTGAAAAATCATTTAAGATTCAAAATAATCAATTAATTATTAATAATGATGAGTATAACCTTAACGATTTTAAGAAGATATTCATAATCGGAGGGGGCAAAGCAACAGCAGAAATGGCCATTTCACTTGAAGACATTATAAAAAAGTACTCAAATATGGATTATGAGGGTATTATAAACATTCCTGAAGGATTAAAAGGCGATAAATCAGAGAATCTCAGTAAAATACAAATAAATTACACCTCGCATCCTATTCCAGATGAAAATGGTTTAATAGGGACTAAATCGATGGTGGAACTCGTGCTTCAATCCTCTAAAAATGATTTAATTATTTGTTTAATATCAGGGGGAGGATCAGCATTATTACCCTTACCTAAAAATGGTCTAACTTTAAAAGATCTTCAGCGTGTAAATTCTTTACTTTTAGCTTCTGGAGCTTCTATTCACGAAATAAATGCTATACGAAAGCATTTATCTGATTTTAAAGGAGGTAATTTAGCTAAAAAAGTGTATGCCTCTAGTGGGGCCACTTTAATATCTTTAATCATATCAGATGTGGTTGGAGATGATTTAGATACGATAGCCTCTGGTCCAACCGTGCCAGATTCCACTACATTTAAAGATTGCATTAAAGTTTTAAAAAAATATAACCTCCTTAAAAGAATTCCTACATCAATTAAAAATGTTTTAGTAAGAGGTATTAATAAAGAGATTCCTGAAAATCCAAAGATAAATGATCCCTCTTTTAAAAGAGTCAATAATTATATTATTGGAAGTGTGAAAGTAGCTGTTGAAATGGTTTCTGATTATCTAAAGGAGCAATTATTTCATGTAGAATACTTCTTCAATGAAATGGAAGGAGAAGCAAGCGGATATGGCAGAAATCTTTATCATCTATTAAATCAAAAACTTGAAAAAAATCTAATACATAATAGAATGGCCTTAATTGGAACGGGAGAGTTAACCGTTACCCTCATGGGTAATGGCATTGGAGGAAGGAACCAAGAGATGCTCTTAAGTTTTCTTGATTATATTAAAAATAAGGATATTAATTATGATTTTTTAATTATCGCAGCTAATCTTGATGGTATTGAAGGGAATAGTGAAGCGATGGGTGCTTTAGTAGATAATAAAATCTTAGCTAAGATGGTTGAGAATAATCTAAATCCTCAAAGATTTTTAAAAAAAAATGATTCAAATTCTTTTTTTAAAATGTGTAATTACGAAATTCTAACTGGTCCAACTGGATGTAATGTTAACGACATAATTATGTGTTTTATAATTTCTAAATGATGGATTTTATGATGTGATTGTACCAAAAATTATTTTGTCCTATTTATTTGAATAAATAATTATTTGATATAATATTTCATAAGACAACATTTTTTAACCAATATTGTTTAATTTATTTCATCAACAAAATATTATTAACCTTATAATAATATATTTCAATAAAATTATTGAATTATTGGTAATTTAAAATGGCACGTAAAGAAAAGAAAAAGAAGAAAGACGCTAGTATGGGATGGGACGCAGAAGACGCAGATGAGGCGAAGGAAGCTGAAAAATTAAAAGGAACCCAAATGGATAAGGGGCATGTGGATTATGATCATTATGAAACATATGATGGTGATACTGGTCAGCTTGAAGGAAGAGTTGTTTTGAAAGATGGAAATGAAGATGGTCTTTTAGCATTAGTGAAAATCATTGAAGAAGTGAAAGTTGAACAAGATCATTTCGGAGAAATGACTGCTTCAATTGGATTTAATGGAAGGTTAAATGTAGAGAATCCAAGTACCGTTGATAGGATTTGGGATATTGATATTACGCTAAAAAACACAGAAAGTACCAATTTAAAATCTGATGAAATTAAAATACAAGAATTAGGTACTGAAGATGCTAACAATATTGACACTCGTGAATTTCAAATGAGTGGTGAAGCTAAAAATTTACTTTTAGTTAAAGAATATATCAATACATTATCTAATGCAGATGAAATTTTGAATATTAATGATATTGAAACTGAATTATTAAGTTTAAGAGAAAAAACTAGTAGTGCTGAATCAATTAGTGACGAAGATGATACTGATGATGAGGATTACGAGGATACGGATGATGAATCAATGGAAGATGGTGGTTCTGCTTTAGCAGAATCAAGTTTAGAATCTTTTGGAATTTCTCTTGATAAAGACAATCATGTAACATTCGCAATTGGAATGAGAAGCTTATTTGAAGCACCAATCTCAAATGTTAAAATAGTTAAGAAAATTCCAGATGAATTTACAAATGTTACCATCTCGGATACAACCATTGGAATGGCTGTACAAGAGGGCCCTGAAATAGTTTGGACTATAGATGAATTAGAACCTGAAACCACAGTATTATTAAAATTTTCTTGTACTATTTATGTTTCAGATAAGGAAATCAAGAAAAGTGGTACTATTGAGGTGTCTTATGAAGC
>JAEOTJ010000434.1 GCA_016839905.1 Promethearchaeota archaeon
ATGGGAGCATTCCAGACTTAACAATTATTCTTGCTGCCTTTTTATACGTTTCTTCTGACATTGTTAATCCTATATTTTGTTATATTATGGGTAATTTAATTCATAGAAATTTAATAATTCTTTTTAATTATTAAAAAAATATTTAATAAAATATTAAACTTATAAAAAATCCTATATTTAATAGCGTTTTTATCTAATTACTTCTTAAAATTATTTAGATCCAAGATTAAAAGAATTTATAGAAAACTAAGTGAATTGAGAATGAAATTCTTCATGAATCAAAGGATCTAACAATAAAACATCTCGATTTATAAGAATTAAATGGACATTCTTAACGAGAATTAAATTTCAAGAATTAAGTATTTCAAAACCTTCTATGATTCATTTATATCTTTAACAAAGAATAATTTAATTATGTCTTTTCTAATAATTTTTGTAAAAAGACATTTTAAGGATGTAGGACGGATTATTTGATAACCTTATCAAAAGATTTATTTGAAAAAATTGTATAAATATAAATAATTAGAAAATGTGATAAAATGAATAAGATAAAAATTTCATGGAAAAAAAGAAGGCATTCCTTGCCCTTTTTACTTTTAGGGGTAATTGTTTCAACTCTATTTTTCAGTATTTTTAATGGAAATAATCCAATTGATAAAGTTGATAATGGATTTAACGGATTTTCAAATTATAATCCAAAATCAAGTGGTTCAGAAATTAATATAACTACTCCTGAAAATGAAACCTATACGGAACCAATGAGCGGATCGTATTATGGATCTTATAGTTTTGATGAGGATGACACTAATGCACAAGGTACTGAAATAAGCTTTGTGGATTCAACCAATGATGGAAATAATTTTTGGATTACCGATGTACATTCAGGACATAAAAAAGTCTTAACAAGCTATGGAACAAGTGGTGATTATGGAAATTATATTCGATATGATTTTGAGGCAGGGATTTCTGAAGGTACTATAGAATACTGGTATGCGGGACCTAATGGGAAAAGACATTATCAAAGTTTAGTTACAGATAGCGGATTAGCCATTCGATTATTTTCAGATAACTTGCTATCTGGAGCTGGTGGTTTTCAATATCATGATACGGGTACAAATAAAGTAGAGATTAAATCCCATGATAGTTGGGGTTGGTATCACATTAGAATTGACTTCAATTGTACAAGTGATACTTGGAGCTATTATATTGATGGTATCAAGGAACTTGATGAGATTCCTTTTTACGGCTCTATTGATGCAAATACAATCAGTTATTTCGAGATTGAAAATGATGAATGGGATAGTTTTCTAGCATATTTTGATGCGTTTGGATTCTCTTGGGATCCTAACTATAACATTGGAGACAATTTAAATGAAGGATTATTATTGACTTATGACACCAACACGAATTTTGAATGGCAGGGATATTCCTTGGACGGACAAGTAAACAAGACAATCCTGGGAAATAAAACTATACCAATGCCCTCTGATGGATCTCACTCTATACAAGTGTTTGGAAATACTACAGGGGGAACTATCTATGAATCAGAAACCAGATATTTTATAGTCAATACAACTCCATATATCGATATCATCAATCCCGAAAATTTAACCTATACAAAATCAATAGGAGGTCATTACCCAGCAACTTATGGTTTTGAAAATTATGATGATAATCGAGATCCTATTGGATGGACAGATGAATTTGGATGGGGAGGTTCTTATGTTCAAGTAAATCAATTAGTTGATGGTCATAAAGATGTATTGGAATTATATGATAATTCTGATATTTTTGCACCTCAATCAGTAAATTCATTTTCTTCTCAATGTCATGGAACTATCGAGTACTGGATGCGCTCGAGTGATGCAAGTTTCTTTCAATCACTCCTTTGTAGAATTCCTGGGGATTTAACAACTTTTAGCTTTGGCTTTAATGCCGATGAATGGCAATATTATAATGGAAGTTCATATGTCGCCATTCCAGGGATTTCCGGAAATCCGACTGATAATAAATGGTATCACATTCGCATTCATTTTAGAGGATCATATGGAAGCACATATCAAGGCCTTACAAGCCAGTATACATGGAAAGTTTCCACAGAAGGAGAGGAATCTGATGTAATGAATTTTTTAATTAATGATGATCTTAAATCAATACAGTTAAGGGCGGGATCTAATGCAGATTCAGGATATTCCTTGTATGTCGATGCATTTGGTTTTTCATGGGATCAGGGTTATACCATAGGAGATAACTTGGAAGAAGGATTATTATTGACTTATGACACTAACACGAATTTTGAATGGCAGGGATACTCCCTGGATGAACAGGCAAATAAGACAATCCTCGGGAATAGGACGATATCAATACCTTCCGATGGCCCACATTCAATCCAAGTATTTGGAAATAGCACAGGAGGAACGATGTACAAATCAGATGTTAGATATTTTTCAGTATTTCCAATTAATATTATTACACCTGAAAATAAAATATACACGGAACCGATGAGCGGGTATTATCCAGCGACTTATGGCTTTGAGAATGATAAGGATGGATCAATACCTGAGGGTTGGATTGATGTAAGTGATCCTGGAAGTTGGGTACGAGTAAAAGATTCTCATTTAGGGCATGAGAAAGTGATCCAACTCTATAAATCAGGATATCAATCATATGGTGCAATGAATAAAAGTTTTTCAAATCAGGTTTCAGGTACTCATGAGGTATGGGCTTTAACAGATACGACAACTATACAAGCATATGCTATAAGATTGAGGGAATATAGTGCACCTTCATCAATAATTGCAGCAGGCTTTGATGTTGATGGAAAGTTTTGGGCAAGCAATGGCTCTACTAATGCTGGATCCACATTATCTTTTTCTGCAAACCAATGGTACCATTTTAAAGTGGATTTCAATTGTACTACAGATAAATATGATTTAACCATTAGAGATTCGGCAGGTTCGGTTGTATGGGAAGAAATCGATTTACAATTTTATATTGAAGTAGATTATATTGATCATAACTCGCCTAATACAAATTGGGGTTCAAGCGGAACGATGTCCCTTTATATAGATGCTATAGGATATTCTTGGGATCCTGACTATAATATTGGAGATAACTTGAAAGAAGGTTTATTATTAAGTTTTGATAATAGCACTACATTGGATTGGCAGGGCTATTCCTTGGATGGACAAGAAAATAGCACAATCTTGGGAAACACGACCATTCCAATGCCCTCTGATGGCTTGCATTCAATCCAGGTGTTCGGAAATTCTACTGAAGGTACGATGCTTGAATCAGATGTTAGATACTTTATGATAGATTATCCTTATTCATATTTACCTTTAGGAACTACTGACAACGTGCCACTAAGAAATCCATCAGGTTTGGAAATGGATGTTGATATGAATGAACCAGGATATGTAGAAATAACAAGAGATTCTTCAAACTTGGTGGGAATTAGCATCGGTAGTGCATTTCGGGCGCATTATTTCTATAACATCACCTTCTTTAACACATCAATGGTGGAGGATGGGACTATAATAAATAGTGCTAAGATTAGGTTATACTATGATCCTACTAAGGTTTCAAATCCCTATAAATTAAGAGTGCTCCATCACATCTATAATAAGTGGATCTGGGAAGAATTGGAGATCAACTCTGTTAACACGGATGAAAATTACGTGGAATTCACTACGACCGAGTTTTCAGTGTTCTGCTTGGTCGAAGTATATGGAAGAGATCCTTCAGATCCAGAAGATTTATGGATATGGATATTTATTATGGATAACCTGGTCTTTTTCATAATTCTTGGAACAATTGGAATTTCTGCACCAGCTTTGTATGTTATTACCTCTAAAAAGAAGAAAAAGAAAATGGAAGTATCAAAAAAAGGAAAAAGCATTAGATATGACATGGATTTAGAAGAAAAATCCAGGAGCAAAAAAGAAGAATTAATAAGGAGAACATGGAAGCCCGAAGAAACTCATGAGAGAAGAAAGACAGATCTAAATTTAAATAAAATTCCTTTAGGAGTAGTAACAGAACAGAAAGAGAAAATTACTCCAAAAAAGAAACCTAAAAAGAAAATTAAAACGAAAGTAATACCAAC
>JAEOTJ010000435.1 GCA_016839905.1 Promethearchaeota archaeon
AATTAAAAAAAAAGGAAAAGAAGGTTTTAGAATAGCATCATTGTTACTAAATGAAAATTATCCCTTTTTTAAATTTAAGTATGATTTACTTCAGATATCAGATTTAGATGGTGTATTAAGAATTCTAAATATGTACGGGAATATTAGTTCAATTGGTGGGAGAGATTCAACGATTATTTACTCTATGACTCGTCATAAAGTTAAAGACATTATAACAAATGATAAAGGGTTTGAAAAAGTAAAATCAATTACTGTTCACAACCCCTTAACCCAACTTTAAGAATAGAGGTTTTAAAAGAAATATTAGTAATGAAATTTAAACCTGTATAAAAATACATGACTGATAAGTATGGATTAATTACAATATAAAAAACACGAGAATTAGTTATTTCTGAGACCAAAATTTTTTTATCAAAGTTAAATATATATTTTATAATTCAGATAATTAATTTATAAAAAAAACATTTATAGAGATGTTAAAATTACTTCTATAATTGCTGAATCCCTCCCTGGTATTTGGTACATCGGGATTTTTTTTCCCCTTGCTTTCATTATCTTATATTTTGTATTTTTAATTTTTTTTATTATTAAAATGAAGTTGGAATTTATTAAATTAAAAAAAAAATCAAATTCATTATTTATACTTCTTGAATTACTTTTTATTTTATTCTTAGTAATTCTTCCCTTTATTATATCTTTTTTTTTAACCTCATATGTTTTATTTGCCTTATCATTTGCTTTTCTTCTATTGATATTTTTTATTAAAAGTGTACTTGATTGTTACAGAAAGATTGAAAATTTTCCAAGAAAAGGAAAGAAATCTAAAGAAGAAAAACATACTAAAGGGAAAAAAAAATATTCCAAAAAGGAACTTAGAATGGGATTATTAATTTTTAGTTTCACAATTTCTATCGCATTAATTTTCATAATTTCACTAAGTTTTCCCATTTTAATCAAAAGTACGGGCTTGAGTACAGGTTGGATTAGAATTTGGGGAGAAGAAAACAAAGATTTAGGTAGGGGTATAGCAATTGATTCTAATGATAATATTTATATCACAGGACTTACACTGAATCATGGAGAAGAGGGTCTTTTCTTGATTAAATATGATATCTTTGGTAATGAGGTTTGGTCTAAAACGTGGGGTAATCACGGGAGCGAATCCGGATACCGTGTTGCACTAGACTCATCAGAAAATATCTATATACTTGGAGGAACATACAATAGAAGTAATATGGATTACGATATAGTGTTAATTAAATTTACCAGTGAAGGAGACTTAATCTGGAATAGAACTTGGGATGGAGGTAAGGATGATGATGGTAATTGTATCATAATTGATTCACAAAATAACATTTATATTGGTGGATCTAAAGGTGGAGATATTCTATTATTAAAATATGATAGCTCTGGAACATACTTGTGGAATAAAACACGGAAATCTCAGGAATCCAATAGTTCAGCGCTGTGTAATGGATTGGGAATAAACTCTGAAAAATATATTTTTTTAGGATGTACTGTAAAGGAGAACCGCTCTGATATGATGTTGGGGAATACTGACATAATAATGTTGAAATATGATAGTGATGGAAATTATAATTGGAATATAACATTAGAAGATATTAGTTCTTCATGGTGTAATGGCTTGGTGATAGATACAACGGATAATATTTTTTTATTAGGTGAGAGCCATAATTTTGCGACTTTAGTGCAATTTGATAAAAATGGAAATTTGAATTGGAATCGTAGTTGGCAGGGTGTAAGTGCTTTTGATATGAAAATAAGTAGAAATAATAATATTTTTATTGGAGGATGGGCACATAATCCTGGAACTTCCTCTGACTTTCTTTATATTAAGGTAAATAGTTTAGGTGAATTAGAAGCTTATGGCACTTGGTTTAAAGATTCTTATGATCTTGGTAGGGGAATAGCTGTCGATTCGAATGAAAATGTCTATATTATAGGCTACACGGATAATTCAGAGCTTGGTAATGGTGAGGATGTTTGCTTAATTAAAAATCCTTTTTTTTCGGTAGATATTAGATTATTCTTTTTTATTTTTATGGAATTATTATTAGCTGGAATAATTATAATTTTTGATAAAAAACAGACCACCTTAAAAGTGGATGAAGTCAAGACTATTAACGAAAAACCTAAGGATGATTTTAAAAAAAATGATGAAGAGTAAATTTACAAAGAAAGATTTTTTATTTCTGTCCAATAAAAAAACATATTCATCTTGTTTGGCGCTTTAATTTTATTTTAAGTTCATTACGGTGTTTTTTACATTTATAAACTTCAATATTTCCATTAGAATGAATTTTTACAAAATTTGGCTTTCTTATGTGTTGCCAACCTCCTGAATTGATGATATTAACGGGATTATTGGTATTCTTTCTAATTTTTTTTATTTGATATCGATGAGTATGACCGTATATGACATCAGTGATTCCTGGATGAGCGGGTAAAAATTGCTGATCAATATATTCATTATGGTCTTTATTTTTTTCTTTATTCCTAAATTTTTTAATTTCCTTAATATGCTTGTGTAAATCCTTTAATTCGCTATAGAGGCTATATCCCCTATTAGGATTTAATTTATCTTGTATCCACGCAATAAAGCCTAAAAACAAAAAACCAAATCCTGCTAATTTTCTCAAAAAACTATTCCATAAAAAGTTGAGTATTGCTTTACTGACATAATCAGCATTTAATTGAAATAGCCAGATTATTGCGGCCTTTGGAATACCGTCTACAAATTGATGTCCATGAGTGAGACAAACAATATTGCCCTCAGTAAATAGAGAATTAATTTCAGACTTGTCATCACAACCTTTAGATTCAAAAGTTCCATTATTTATTTTAAGGCAATAGTATTCGAATATATCAGATCTATGTATTATTCCACCTAAGATTGATTCTGGATTGAATTTAGCTTTAAATTTTCCTTTTTCCTTTGAAAAAACTGTTTTTTCGTACTTTGGAAGTATTTTATCATCTGAAATTTCTTGGATTAATGGAATTTCATGATTACCAAGTGTAAAATGGATTTTTATCCCTTCATCCTTTATTTTTTTTAAAGTATGAATAACATTACAATAATAATCTTTCAAAAATTCAGGTTTTACCGTGCATAAATCAAAAAAATCCCCTATAATAAAAAGATGCTTAATTGGTTCTGATTCATTTAATTTCAATAAGTAATGTAAAAAGTACTTGAATAATTTAGGTTTTGACCATAAAGCTCCTAAATGAACATCTGATACTACTATGCTTACTGGTTTTTTATTATTTTCACTTGTCATGATTATCAATCAATTTTTTTTAATTTAGAGATTTTTACAATAAAATCCAATTTTTTCTAATATTTAAAATACGTCTTATTTTTTATTTTCCTACTAATAATCGATTAAGACTTAAATACATTATTTTTACCTTTTTAAGTATAATTTAAGAGTAGGATATAAAGTAGTTAAAGGTTCATTCAAAAAAATAAAAAAAATCAGGACAATTCCCTTCTCAATCCAAGTTTAATAGAATCTCGTAGCACATTTCTTACAGGAATTGCTGTTTTTTTTTAACTTTTGACCGCATACAGGGCATTTGGTTCTAATGATCTTGGGTTGTTGTTCAATTTTTTGTTCTTCAGTTATTCTTTCATTATCCCCAATTATCCACTCTCTATTTGACAAATCCGATTCAGGTTAAAAATCTTGGGCCAGGTAATGTGCTTGTTCCAAATATTTTGATTTTTTTAAATACCCACGCGTCTTAGTATTAAATTATAGACCAAAAAGGGAAAAGAAATGAAAAGGCAAAAAAAAGGATTGATTTTTATCTTCATATTCTCTATTATAATAAAAGTCGAAAGGATGATCGGTGGCTCCTTATATGTAGCGGTTTAGATCATTAAAAACTTTTTAATGAGAATTGGGATATTATGCTTAGGATCTCCATTCATCGAACTTTCAATAGCTGTTTTTTCACCCTTAGGATGATAATGATGAGGTTTAGATTTCACATTCCACATATCATCATAATTATCATAACGAATTCTATCAAGAGGTTTCTGTGAAAAGATTAATTGATAAGAATATTCATCATAATCATTATATCGGATATAGAGAACTAATCCTTTTAAAAAAGTAATTTTTAAAAATGGACGATCATCATCGATATATTCATTTTTAATTTTTGGAAGCAAATTATTTAAGAGAATCCTACGAGCAGCAATAAGTTTATCGTGGCATGTCAAAATATTTTGCATCTAAAAGGAATTTATTAGTTTATTTAATTTATTCTCTTCAACTAATAGTTGCTTTAAATCAATAGCATCGTTTTCCGCTTCAGAATAAGTTCCATTTTTTGCCTTCTCTAAAAAGATTGATGATTCGGTTTCATTCCATCTTTTTAATATTTTTTGTATACTTTCTTGAATATTTCTTAATTTATAGCCAATTAAATCCTCAGCAGTGTCTTTATCAAGATGTACTTTCATTTTATTTTTATTCTATTAATTATTTTTTATTCATTACAATAATAGAAGTCTAAGAAAATAAATTTATTGAATATTCTATATTGAATAATCTTATAAATATTTAAAAAAAAAAGTTAGGATAATTCCCTTCTCAATGCCAGTTTAAACCCGGGATCATCCCTAAAATCTTCAATATCAATTTTACACTTCTTTTTTGATAAACTTAAAAATGAAACAACAACATCCGAAACGTCTAACTCAATAACTTTCTTGATTTCCTCCCTGTTGTCTTAATTAAAGTTATTAATTAAGATTTAATTAAAAATTGATTCTTGCATTTTTGTATTATTAATTCTCATTTATTTTTAAATTCATCTAAAAATGGTTGCTCATCATTCCTTAATTCTCGAGCAAATTGAGCATCATTGAATTTTGTGTAATCACAAAAAGTCTATAATATCTGATTTTTTTAAAAGATTGATTTAGAATTCATTTAATTTCATGTAACTTTTCACGTATTCAGATTAAAGAGACAATTGATATTTTTATGTTGAAATAGCAGGAAATCGTTAATTAATTCTTAAGCCTTTCAATCTCTTTTTTTATTTCATCAATTACATCCATATTTTGGATTATTTTTTTATTCTGTTCTTTAATCGATATAACATAAAAGACTTGACCACCATATTTTTTCTCAAATTCCTTATGTGTTCTTTCTTGTATTTTTTTTTCCTTAAAAATTTGAGGGATGTGATGTATGTCTCCTGCAGGTTTTACTTGAAGTCCAATAAATTTATCTTTTATTTTAATAAAAAAATCAACATTAAATAATCGATCCCACTCATCTGGGGCAGGTTCTATCTTCACATCAAGCATTATTTCAAGTTGACCATAAATAGTTTTTATTTCGGTCATATATCCATCAAATGTTCTATTTATTACCATATTATACATATAGTTAATGCAATCTTCTTCTGTAATACTTTCTACTTCAGCCACTATGACTTCTGTTATTTTAATATATAATTTTCTACCCAAATTTTCAATGTGTTCTCTCTCCCTTACATTATTAAAATAATAATTTTTCCATTCTTCAATTGTTTTAGGCGCACATTTTCTGATTTGTTCTGAAACAGCACCCACATTACGCTTATAATTTAATTGAAAGCGATTCATTACGCTATTTAGTATCCACTCTTTTGGCATGATTATTAACACTAATTTTCTTTTAATGGTTTTCTATAAAATATTTGACATTTAATTATTATCCTCAAACTAAGGCATTAATTGAGCTTGGATTAGATTTGGTCTTCGTGTAAAATTAAATTTTTCGTATTTAATATTATATTCATTTTCATTTTTATTATAATTTTTAATTGAGTAAAATAAGATATCCTCTTCTTGTTTAGTAATAACTGGAAAGTTATAATTATTTGCCTTATATTTAATTTCCTTGCCATTCTTCCTATATTGTCTCGTAAATTCAATATGTTCTTGAAATCTTCTTTTATTAATGAAATTGTTAATTTCAATTGCTCTTTTAACACTTGCTTCAAAGAATTCTTCGAATTGAGAATTAAGTTCATAACCAATAGAATTTCTCACAGAAATTATCGCTGCTAATGATGTTGTTCCAGTTCCACAAAATGGGTCTAAAACTGTATCTTCATAAATTGAAAACATATTTATTAATCGATAAGGGAGTTCTAAAGGAAATGCTGCTGATCGACTTCTTAATTCCCTATTATTATTATTATTAATATCCTGAGAAGTTCCTCTTATATCCATCCATACATCAGAGAACCATTTATTTCTTTCTTCCCAAAAATAAGCACTATTATAACGTTCTTTAGATTTAGGTGGTATTTTTCTAATTTTTTCTCCTTTTCTAAAAATTAAGATATATTCATGTTCTAGCGTTACATAAGCATTAGTAGGAAGCATACCAGATCCCATAAATTTATTTGGACTATTAGTTGGTTTTCTCCATAAAATAAAAGGTAATGAGATAAATCCGTTCTTTTGAAAAAAATTAGTTATATTTACATGATTTGGAAATAGTTGAAAACTACCATTTATTTTTCTCGTAGCATCTCCAATATTTATACATATTATACCGCCCTTCTTTACAACTCGTGTACATTCTTTCCAAACTTCATTTAATTCCTCATGTATTAATAAATAAGCATTCTTTCCATTTCCAGTCCTTATTTCTTCTTGTATCCTATTGTTTGATTTAGAAAACAATTCATCCCACATCTCAATCATGGGATAAGGAGGTGAAGTTATAATTAAATCAACTGATTCAGATTGAACCATTGACATGTTATTAGAATTTTCAAAAAATATTTTGTGCTTGGTTTTCATTTTCCTACAAACTAAAATTTTAAAATTTTTTGATACAGTCTATTAATATTACTATTGTAATTCTTTATAAAGAACAAAATTGTTTATTCTTTAATAATAGCTAATTGAACTATTAATACTTTAATCTTATGATATGTATATGTATTTTATTATAAAAATTAAAGAGATTATCGATTTAATAATTTAAATAGTAAGACACGCGGGTATTTAAATGTTCATTCAAAAAAATAAAAAAATCAGGACAATTCCCTTCGCAATGCCAGTTTAAAACCGGGATCGTCCCTAAAATCTTCAATATCAATTTTACACTTCTTTTTTGATAAACTTAAAAATGAAACAACAACATCCGAAACGTCCTGATAATGAATAGTATTCTTACTCTCGAATAATTCAGAAACATGTTTCGTTA
>JAEOTJ010000436.1 GCA_016839905.1 Promethearchaeota archaeon
CTGGCTACAGCAGAACCAGCACCTCCACTTGAACCTCCAGAGTTTTTCTCGATATCCCAAGGAGTTTTAGTTTCTCCAAAGAGTTTATTCATTGTAAGCGCGATATGCCCAAATTCAGGAGTATTTGTCTTTCCTAGGATAACACACCCTGCTTCTTTCAATCTTTGAACCGCAATATCATCTTGTTCGGGAATAAAGTTTTCATGTAGTTTAGAACCATAAGTTGTTCTAATCCCTTTTGTCTGCATTAAATCCTTAATTGAAGTGGGAATTCCATGTAATAACCCTAAATCTATTCCTTTTTTTGTAGCATCATCCGCATCTTTAGCCATCTTAAGTGCTAAATCAAATGTAGGCGTACAGTAGGCATTTACTAAAGGATTGATTTTTTGAATTCTTTCAATTAGAGCCTCTGTAATTTCGGTTGAAGTCAATTCTTGTGTTTTAATTTTTTCTACCATATCACAGGCAGACATGAAGCAAATTTCTTCTTTATTCATATAAATCTCAACTCAGAAATATTTTAAAATCAATTATGATGAAAAATTCCATATAAAATTATATAATTTTTTAATTATATATTACTTATCCCCGAGATCTTAGATGAAATCAAAATAGAAAGGAATGTTCGGGGAAAGTTTTTTAAAGATAATATTAGTTCTATAGAATTCTCAAATTTAGTAAATGGGGTGTGGAACGTGTAGAAAATAAAAAAAAGGGTTAATTTTTAATTGATCATTCGTTTATAAAATTAGCAGAAAAATATTTAAATTATCATTATAATTAATTAATTATTAAAATTTTGGATGAATTTCTATGGGGAAGAACACGAATAAAGATTTAGAAATTAAACAAATGATCCCTCCAACGGGGAAAGCATTAATCTATGTTTTTCGACCGCAATGGCAAGGAAAAGTTTCTAAAATGAAAATTAAATGTAATGGAGTCGATATTGCATCAACTAAAGGAAAACAATTTATTTATTTGATACTAGATCCTGGTAATTATACATTTGCTTCAATCTGTGAAAATAAGAGTGAATTAGATTTATCGATTGAAGCAAATAATACTTATTATGTCTATCAAGAATTACTTCGAGGTGCATGGAAACCTAGAACCAAACTGGAGTTAGCAGATGAAATAAATGGACGGAAAGATTTAGAGAAATGTTCATTGATTAAGACAGAAAATATTAACGTAATTCCAAGTATGAGTCAATATCAAGCCCAAATGGCCACATCTGCCGCCATTTCTTCTGAAAAAGAATATTTAAAGGGCACTGCATTGTTTGCATGTACTTTAGGAGGAATAATCTCAATCTTATTGGGACTATTTCTTTCCATGATCTATCCCGAAGTAATTGTTTTCCTTGGCATATTTGGGACCATCCTTCAAATTTGCATGATTATTGGGGGATTTATTACATTTATTGGAGTTGTAATAATGCTTTTTAATCCGGAATTAGGTAAATCAATTATAATAATTGGTGGACTTTTAGGAGGAGTAAACATCTTAACAATCATAGGAGCTGCCGCAATCAGACCTAAAATTGAATAAATAGTAAGTAATTGTTATAATAGAGAAAAAAAAAAGTAATAATCATATAAATCTCAACTCAGAAATATTTTAAAATCAATTATGAGGAAAAATTCCATATTAAATTATATAATTTTTTAATTATCTATTACTTATTTATATAATTTATATTTAATATAACTACAATTAATTATAGTTTTGATTTTCAATTGAACCGGAAATATATAATAATAGTAAGTCTAGTTTTCATTAATCTATATGTAATGTGTTCATGTGTAAATTTAAACGTGCACGCTCAAGAACCATACACTACATCTCTAGATGAAGATAATACTTATATTTGGGAGGTAAAAGAATTAGACTTACATAATTTCAAAAAAGTATTCGGTTTTGAACCAGCCTTCGAGGTAGGAGATCAAATAAAGAAGGTTATAAAAGAAATTAACAATCTTGAAGCTCAATGGACTTTAACTGTAATAGAATGGGATTATAAAAGTGATTTTAGTGTAAATGGTACTATAAGATATTATTCCATTGAAAAAAATCCTGCTCTTTTTGACGGAGATGTTTTCATTCCGACTCCCGCAGAAGAATACTTAGCAGAAGCAGCAGCCACTAAAGGAAGTGAATATCAAGCAGAAGGATTCGTATTCACTAAAAAAGATAAAGGAGTCGATGGATCAAATATAAAAATGTCCAAAGAGTATGACATCAAGGGGGTGTTAATAACAGAGACTTATACTGATGAGGATGCGGAGAGTCGTGTAATCGTGAAAGTAGAAGGCACATGGAAAATTATTCCAATGGGAAATTATTATATTGGATTTATAGCAATGGCAATGGTAATGGCAATAATTATTACCAGTAGGAAAATAAACAGAACAATAAAGCAATAATAAATATATCTTTTGATTTTTTTTTTTCATTCAAATTATCGTTCCTTTTTAAGAATTTTTGATAATTTGGGGATAAAGATTTTTTTAAAGTATTCATTTCTGAATACTTTTTAAATTAATTATTTGACATTTGAATATAAAATTATTGTAAAATCTTTTTTATGGGGCTAAATAAGTTAATAAAAGGGAAAAACGTGCTATTAAATTTAATTCTTAAAAAAAAAAAATATTGTTAATAGGGGTATTAACTTATAATAGTGCCTTTGTTAATAAGGGTATTAACAAGAAAAACAGAAAGTCAAGGGAGGGTGTAATATTTTTAAACATGAATTTCTAATATGATCTTAGAGAGAAAAAAAATTAACCGAAGAAAAACCGTGTTAAATTTTAAAGTCAATGATTATATAACGTTAAAGCTTGAAGATGGATTGACTTTCATTTATGTCAATGGAGAGCTATTTAGGCAATGTTTTCAGCTTGTCCTTCAAATCCCTAAAGAGGATATTTCAGAATTTGATCAGATTAACTCAATAGATGAAGCTGCCGAAGTATATGAGACATTATATGAAAATGAAGTATTCGAGAGTCATCAAACCGTCTCAATTACTCCTGAACAAGAGTTTTGGGGCCATTGTAGCAACTTGCAAGCCTGGGTGGAAAATAATTATGATACACGTCTGCTCCATAGCAACCTTGCCTTCCCATTATTGAAGGAACTCTCAGATGCCGGGATGCCGAAAGCAAAAATCTTATTAAAAGAGGAAATCACGAAAAGAATTGAAGAAGGCAACTCAACGGTAATGGACTACTTGATGGAAGAAGATTATCTAAGCTACTTGAGCAGGAAAGAATGTTTAGATGTTCTTCTAAATACAGAAGAAGTCGTGGTCATTAATGAGCTTGAGGAGTTAATAGATAAAGAATTTGCGATAATATTTGGCGATAGCCATAATTATATGGAACCCCATATTGTTATTAAAGATAGATCTGTTGTAAGATTAAGTTTAGTATATTGTGATTTATGCTCATTACCGGAATCAATAATAAAATTCAAAAAGCTCGTGCAACTATTCCTGGGGGGCAATCTTCTTGAAGAGGTGCCAGAGTTTATCCAAGATTTACCTCTCCTTAAATCTTTTAGAATATATAGGAATAAAATCAAAGAGCTTCCAACGTGGATAGGGAAGCTTGAGAGGCTCGAAAGTTTATATATGGGGGAAAATCCATTACAAGAGATCCCCGATTCACTTGGATCCTTAAAATCACTCAAGTATGCAAGTTTTAGGAGATGCAAGATCTCCGAATTACCAAATACGATGTGCAACTTAAATAACCTCAAGTCACTGGATTTGGATGAAAATCAAATCGCGAGTTTGTCCAAACAATTATTAGAACTCCCCTCACTTGAGTACCTTTCATTAAAAGGCAATCCTTTATCGGTTGAGTTTAAAAATGCATTAGAAGCAAGTCGCGATGATAAAAAATTAAGGATTAGGATTTAAATTGGGAAATTGGGATTATCCAAGATATCTGTATTTCTATCCCTTATATAAGTGGCAAACACTTTAGCGTCCCAATATATCTTTAAATCCCAGATTTCTTGGAACTCCTCGTTTAAAAAATCGATATATTCATCCGTACTCATCACAACATACTGCCCAAGAATATAAACATCAACGGTATCACTATAATAATTATCAATATTAAAATTATGCAATGTCGTGCCAAAATCAGCCTCAAATTTATCAACCAACTCCTGAGGGGGGGCTGGCGAATATAATTCTCCTTTCTTACCTATTCCGTTATTATCGACCCAAAAGTCCACTTGTCCATCATTTAATTGGCCTTGGAAATCTTTAAAGAGGAATGTAAAAGTGTGCATGGATGGCCAGTGCGCGGGTTTATCATGGGACAACATAAGATTAGCAACATAAGTCAAGATCCTCAGACTTCTTTCTCTCTTGTTTGGATCTACCAAATCAACTTCCCAAGTGCCTGAGCTTTTAGGCAACATTTCAAAA
>JAEOTJ010000437.1 GCA_016839905.1 Promethearchaeota archaeon
AATCCAATCATTTCATTTGAAACTGGAGGAAATAACAAAGATTTTAAACCGGTTTCATCAGCTAATTTTAAACTGTTCCATACTGCCATCATAAGCTTTTTTCCTTCATGACCTTGTCCGATTTTTGGTGGAACACAATGAATAATATATTGCGCCTTAAGATTTCCTCCAGAAGTCATCACGGCATGTCCTACAGAAATAGTTGTAAGCTTATTAATGATTTTATTGCATTCAACTTGAACTTTTGCTCCCGCTGATTTCAATACCTCACATCTTAGTTTTCCACTAGGTAAAAGTCGAGTATTAGTAGGAATTACTATTGCTTCATATTCAGTATTAATATATTCTCCTATAAAAATCTCTATAACTGTATTATTGATTGTAATCTGATTCATTAACATTCTTATGAAAGTAATTATATATATATTTTTTCTTTAAATCAAATTAAGGATTCATTCTCAAAAATTGGATTCCTAAAAAGTTTTATAGTTAATTGATTTTATAAGGATCAAAAAAGTGGATTTAATAAAAAATGTCTCCAAGATATGGATATGTCTCATTGAACAATAAATTAGTAGAAGTTTGGAACTCTAGTTTAAAATATTGGAGTCTAAGCAAGAAATTCACGATTAAAGAGAATTCATCATTCTTAACTAAAGAATTCGCAAAGATGCATTTATCAAGACCACATGCTCTTAGTCAATCAGAAGATTATTATATTAAATTAGTTCCTGATCCTTCAAATTCAAATATAACTCATCTTAAAATCTATTTCGAACCCTTAACTGGTTCTATTGGAAGAATGGAGAGAATGATGAATGATTGGATTAGATCTCTTGCTTCAACTCAAATTACATTTCAAAGAAGAGCAAATAAAGAAATTGAAGCTTATTTTAATGACGAGTTGGATGAACTTCATAAGAGGGAAATAAAGGAGGAAGAAGAGGAAAAAAAGAAAGCAAAATTTTGTTCTTTTTGTGGTGAAGAGGTTAAGCCAACATTCAAGTTCTGTCTGAAATGCGGTTCAAAATTAGATTAACTATTGAATAAAAGAAGGATTTAACATGAGAACTTGTGAAAATTGTGGATATGAAAATGAATCACGAGATAATTTCTGTGGGGGATGTGGAAAGAGTTTTGAAACTGAGAGGCTTCAGGAGAGTCAAACACAGCCAAGGCCAAAAGACACACATATTAGGGATTTTTTTTATTTAATTTATTGTGCTTTAGTTTTAATCATTACAGGGATTGTTGTTGTCATTCTTACTTTAATTTTCGGATTTTGGATTGAATTAATTAGTTTTATAATTACATTATTCATATTAATAGGTTGTTTAAGTCAAATATTTGTTGCTTTTATTGATCATATTCGAGAAAATCGTGAATGGAAAAGAGAATAAATAAATATAATTATAATTGATATTCATATCAAGTCAAGAAAAAAATTTAAAAGAAAAAAAAAAGAGAATAAAAACATGAATAAATCAAAATACACTAAAGAAGATTTTAAATATGATTTAGAGAAGGGAGCAGTTTTCAATTTTAAAGCAAAAGGATACTTGAAATTATTATTTCTTTTATGGGTGATAGTCTTGGTTGGAATAGGAGGTTATTATCTCGTGATTATAACGTTAATCATTCCCTCTACAGGATTATTGGTTGGATCTGTATTAATAGCTACTGCCGTTATTGGGTTCATATTTGGGATGTTTACAATCACTCGTAAAATTGAAATCGATCCTAAGGGGATAACTTGGAAAAAGGGATTTTCTGAAATGAGAATCAAATTTAAAGAAATTGAAGATATTTCTTTCTTTCCTTCAGTCTTTCTAAATCTTCATACAGCAAAGTTTTTTCTATATAATAAGAAAAAGTATAAAATAAGGACATCTCTAATGACGACACCAAAAAAATGGTATAGCGAAGAGATGATTCGAAGTATAATTGATAGTTATTGGAGAAAAGTAAATCCAGATGCTCGACATTCCACTAAATCTGTATCATCAACAACCCAAACTCAGAAGAAAACAATATCCTTAATAAATCCAAAAGCTAATCTCCCAAAAGAGAGCTCAAGTTCAATACAAGGATATAAATGTTCAAGTTGTTTGACAATTCATGAAAGAAGTCATAAGTTTTGTCCAAATTGTGGCGCTGATATGGAATAATAATAAAAAATTAAAAAAAAATATTTATTGGAGAAATATTAATATCTCCTTCTTTTTTCTGCTTCTTCTTTTTCATGATGCAACATTACAACAATCCCAAGAACAAGCATTGCACTATCATCATCCAAGCTTGGTTCCATTCTTATTCCATAAGTATCTTTAATTTTCCAAAGCTTTTTACTGACTTCAGCAATTGGTTTTTCTTCAAGAAAAATTTGATATTTTAACTTCCAGATACTTCCTTTCATTGTAAACAATTTATTTTCTTCAGGATCTTCAAACCAATATTTTGGTTTGATTGATACTAGTTTTTGCTTCATTTTTCCAATCAAGTTATCGTCATCTTTATCCCCTTTAAAGAACGAATAGGTTGATCTTAAAGAAATAGCTTTTTCTTTAACTGTCAATATTGCTTTTTCTTGATCGTCAATATCATACAAGCGATAATTCTTACCAATGGATAACAATTTTGACGAGAATATTCCTACAGGTTCCTTATCGATACCCATTACATTTACTTTATCTCTAATGGAAAACATCTTTTCTTGGAGTAAAAACTCTCTTGTTTTTTTAAGCGACATAAATTCTCATTTTTTTTATTGACTTTTTTTTATGGATTTTAGTAATAAATTTTTATTTTCCTTTGTATATAATTTTATTCAATGTTCAATGCAGATTTTTCGATCAATTATTTATATCTAATACAAATAGAACCTTCTGACATTTCTGAATTGAAAGGAACCAAATAAATGAAATTTTTAATTAATCTTTTGTATTAACTTTAATTACTTTTTTTATTAGTTTCTCAACATTCTCTTCAATTTCTTTCATTATTTTAATGTATGTCCTGTTTCCCATCATGTACGGATCTATAATATCCAAATCATCTTTTTCACCAGCAAATTCTTTTAAGCTGAATGTGATTTTTCCAATATTAGGAATGTTATCAAAATTTCGGATTATATCCTCTGCTTGGTGCTTTTCCATAGTAATGATGAGATCTTGTCTTGAAAGTAAATCAGGATTAATTAATTTTGGTCTAAAATCGGAATGTAGTATATTCTTAGAGTCTAGATATTTTCTAGATTCAGGTTGCATGTAAGAAAATGCATTAATAAAACCCGAACTGTCGAAATTCACATTTTTAAGATCTTCTCTATATTTTTCTTGCTTGAATCCCTTTCCTAAATATTCTGCCGCAGGAGATCGGCATGTATTACCGTAACATATGAAAAGGATATTTTTTATCTTAGACATATTTCTTATTCACATAAATTATTCATATAAATTATTCATATAAATTATTCATATAAATTATATTTTTAAGATTTCATTGAAAATACGAACAGATTTTTTAATTATCGGATCTGGAGTCTCAGGATTAACCTTGGGAATAAATTTAGCTGAATTAAATCCAGACAAGAAGATATTAATAATAACTAAAGAAAATATTAAAGAATGTAATTCCTTTTATGCTCAGGGGGGCATTGCGTGTGTTTGGGATGAATCGGATAGTTTTGAAAAGCATGTTAAAGACACACTTGTAGCAGGGGATGGGTTGTGTAATGAAACGGTTGTAAGAGAAATTATCAAACAAGCTCCAGAAAGAATTAAAGATTTAATTGATTGGGGGATAACTTTTACTAAAAATGAAAATGGAGATTATAATTTGGGGCAAGAGGGAGGTCATTCAGAACGAAGAATCTTACATGTGAATGACCAAACGGGAAAAAGTATTGAAACAAGGCTAGTTGAAAAAATTAAAAATTATGATAATATAGAGATTAAAGAAAAGTGGTGTGCGGTTAATTTATTCGCACAAGATTTAAAATGCTATGGCGCTTATGCGTTGGAACAAAAGACAGGAGATATTCATAATATTGCTTCTAAAATAACAATTATTGCCACAGGAGGGGCTGGAAAAATCTATCTTTATACAACTAATTCTGATGTAGCTTCAGGAGACGGAATTGCAATGGCATATCGAGCCGGAACAACGATTACAAATATGGAATTCTATCAATTTCACCCAACATGCTTATATCATCCTTATGCAAAATCATTTCTAATAACCGAGGCCATAAGAGGTGAAGGGGCTATTTTAAAAGATATAAATGGCAATACATTTATGGAAAAGTATCATCCTCTTAAAGAATTGGCACCAAGGGATGTAGTCTCGAGAGCAATTGACGCGGAATTGAAAAAATCAGGAGATGATTATGTTTTATTAGATATCGCCTCTTACAAGGATTCAAATTTTATTAAAAACCATTTTCCAGGAATTTATGAGAAGTGCTTGGAATTTAATATTGATATCACCAAGGACTTAATTCCTGTTGTTCCTGCGGCTCATTATTGTTGTGGAGGTGTAGTTGCAGGAATTGATGGAACAACTGAGGTTAAAAACTTATTTGTTATTGGTGAATCTGCCTGCACTGGATTGCATGGTGCTAACCGTTTAGCAAGTAATTCATTATTAGAAGGTCTCGTTTGTGCTCATAATTGTGCTACAACAATATCTAAAATGATCAAGAAAATAAAATTGAAAGAATTTGAAATTTGGGAACCTGGAAATGCAGTACCTTCTACTGAAGCAGTAATTATCACGCAGAACTGGGATGAGCTCCGTCGCGTGATGCAAAATTATGTTGGAATTGTCCGAACAGATAAACGACTTCAAAGAGCAAAAAAAAGGATTAATTTATTATTAGACGAGATAAATCAATATTACTGGGACTTTAAAATTGAGAAGAATTTGGTAGAATTAAGAAATCTTGTCACGGTCGCAAAAATTATTATTGTTAGCGCAATATCCAGAAAGGAATCAAGAGGTATCCATTTTAATCTTGACCATCCAAAAAAGGCAAAAAAAGTTCGACCAACATTAATTAAAATCCCTTGGTAAATCTACTTTTTTTCAATATTATTTTTTGTAAAAGTAAAAAAGATAAATTATAATGTAATATAGATAAATTATAAGTATTACAGATAACAATTTAAAGTGTTTATAAAATGACTAGTATTGGAAAAAGTATAAGACTTGAACGAATGATGGATCGGGAAAGCCACCGAACCATTATAATCCCTATGGATCATGGTCAGTTGTATCCGTAATTCGCGGAAAGCCCATAATGACTGTAGGGACAATTAAAGGTTTGGAAAACATGGCAGATATGGTAGATAAAGTTGCTATGGGTGGCGCAAATGCTGTACTAATGCATTCAGGGATGGTTGGTGCGGGACATCGGCAAACAGGAAAAGATATTGGATTAATAATTCATTTATCTGGAGCAACTACTTTATCTCCGAATCCAAACCGCAAGGTTTTGGTTTGCTCAGTCGAAAGAGCTCTTAAAATAGGGGCGGATGCTGTTTCTATTCATATTAATATAGGAGCTGATGACGAACCAGAAATGCTTCAAGACGCATGTAAAGCAGTAGAAAAAGCAAGAGAATGGGGCATTCCATTATTGGCAATGATGTATCCAAGAGGTCCAAAAATAAAAAATGAACACGATCCTGAAGTTGTTAATATTGCTGTTAGAGCTGGAGCAGAACTTGGAGCAGATATCGTAAAAACTAACTATCCTGGAGATATTGACTCTTTTAAAGAAATCGTGAAAGGTGTTAATGTTCCTGTCATTATCGCAGGGGGTCCGAAAATGGATACTATCAAAGATTTATTACAAATGGTTTATGATTCTGTTCAAGCTGGGGGTTCGGGAGTAGCTTTTGGAAGAAATGTTTTTCAAGCCGATGATCCTACAAAATTAGTTAAGGCTATTAGTTCTATAGTTCATAAGAATTATGATATTGAGAAGGTATTAAAAGAATTTTAGCCTGATTAGATATACTTTAATAACCAGAATTATGAATTCAAAAAAAATTTATCCTTCATTCCTACAGAAACTAAATAAAAAGGAAGAGATATCTGGATTAAAGGAAGATAATAACGATTTTGACTTAAAAAAACCAAGAAAATACCGTACGATCATTTCTTTTAATGATAATTCGCAGAGAGAAAATTTTCTTAAAGTTCATGAGGATTTGAATATATTAAAAAAATTTGATTTTATTTCAAGTATAAATGCTCTTTTAACAGAAAATGAAATTTTAAGCCTTCAAAATGAAAAAGATATAAAAATAATTGAAGAAGATCAAAAACTTTTTCTATCAATTCTCGAAGTAAATGAAATTATCGGATTGAATAATTATAGAAATTCGGTATTTCAATTCACCGGTAGTAATATAAATGTCGGCATCATTGACAATGGAATAAATCAAAATGTCGATTCCATTAGTAGGACCATTAAAAAGCAATATTTAATAAGCAAAACTATTGAAGAGAAAAAATCCAAATCAAAGCTTAAGAGAGCTACTCATGGAACATTAATGGCAAGTATCATCGGAAATCAATATATAGATTATAATGATAATATAATTGGAATTGCTCCCGATGTGAAAATTATTGATTTTTTTATTTCTAATAAATCTGAAAAATATTACTTTTCTGATATTTTAGAAACATTTGATTTAATTATTAAAGAAAGTATTGAAATTGATATATTACTAATTTCTTTTACAACATTAAATCCATCAGATGGAAATGATATTTTATCTCTTGCATGTAATGCATTAGTAGATAAAGGTATCATTATTGTCTGTCCGGCAGGAAATTCCGGGCCTGAAAATTATACAATAGGAAGCCCATCTGCGGCAGAAAAAGTAATTACAGTAGGAGCCTTAACTAAAGATGGAATAATTTCATCTTTTAGTGGAAGAGGTCCTACCCTTGATGAAAGGGAAAAACCAGAAATATATTTACCAGGATCAGAAATTAACATCCCCTTATCGAATAAAAATAGAATAGATATGTCTGGAACAAGTATTTCTGCAGCGATTTGCGTAGGTATAATTGCAATTATAATAGATTTTAATAAAAGCTTATCATCCAAGGAAGTATTGGAAATAATAAAAAAATCAAGTTTCTTAGTAAATAGTGGAAAAGGAAAAAATAAATATCAATCACCCAGTATTGTAAGGATTTTTAAAGAATTAAAACATTATCAAGAAGAAACTCTTTCATATCAATATTTACTGAGAAGGTCTTTAAAATTTTCAATTGAGTTTTTCATTACTTTTCTTATTATATTTTATATTGTATATGTTATTGATATATCACGATTCTTTCTTTAAAGCAAGGAAAAAAGATGTTTCCGATATTTCACATTGCATTGCCTTTATTAATATTCGAAATACCGCAAATTAAAAATAAATATGAAGTTAATAGATTAGCTTTAATCATTGGTTCGATGTTTCCAGATATTATTGGAAAGATTTTCTTATTTTTGAAATTAGATTCAGGAAGAGGTTTTTCTCATTCAATTTTATTTGTATCTTGTTGTTTTTTAGTTCTTTTTTTTATTTCGAAAAGAAATAAATCTATTTCAGTTCCTTTTTTAATAGGGTGTATTTTTCATCTGATATTAGATTTACCTCATGTTCCGTTATTTTATCCATTCATATATTATGAATTTCCAATTCTAGAAGATCCTATAGAATTCTGGCTTGAGGTATTATTTACTAATCCAATTGTAATAATTACTGAAATTGCTGGATTAATAATTTTATTATTCATAATCATTAATAATAAATTATATAACACTCACTCGATAATAGCTTTCTTGAAAACTAATGAGAAGCTTCAAATTACCGAAAATTAAAAATAAATAAATATCAGTTGGTTTTTCATTTATTTTTTATAATTATATTCATTTATACAAATTAATAACTCATTTTTTTATTAATGGGGAATTCATTCATTAATATTAGAGGGGATAATTAAAAATGTCTCGTAATGGTGGAAAAGGTACTCTCATCCTTGCGGTAATTATCGCTATTGCAGGACTAGGATTAGCTGGGATTAACTTTTTTAATATTGATTCAATTTCAAAGACAATTTCAAGTTCCGATTCAGTACCATTAACAAGAGTTTATCGAGATTCTCCTTATGATTTAAATGTAGATACTTGGTGGATTGTTGATTTCACAGCAATCACTAATGATACAGGAGATTATTTTGATCTTAAAAATGATAAATATTTCGCACCTAAAGATGGATATTATCATATTGAAGGGAATATTGCCTATACTAACGTAGCAACTGGAGCTCAATTTTATTTAGACATTATGATAAATGATATTTTAGAATCTCGAACCATGGTTCATTCCTCTGAAACATCTCCTAATATGGTTACAGCAGGTGCTTCAGATATAAGATATTTATATGAAGGAGATACAGTCCATCTAAGGACAAGACATTCAGGTGCTGCACAAGAAACAGTACATGGTACCGCTGATTGTTATACATTTCTTGCAGTATTCTATTTGAGAAGTTAAGATAATTAAATTCTATTTTTTTTTTTATTTCAATCTCTTGACATTCTATTTGAATAATATTAAAATGATTATTACTTAGAACAAACTATGACAAGTGGAATGTCTCAGAATTATTTTTAGATTAACGGATAAAATTTTATTATTTGGAGTAATATATTGTATTTGGTTGCTGGAAATGTGAATTCTTATCATATAATAATTCATCCCATGCATTTATTTTATATATACAATATATAATATAAGGTTAGATTTTGTAGCTAAATGGGAGTTCACCACATTTGACTCTATCTATGAAATTAATGCCGAAGAGAAATCCTTTGGAGATTTAATTGGTGATTTGATTGATTAATTAATATCAATATATTAAAATAATATAATTAATTCAATAGGTAGATTCATATGGATGTTAAAAAATTGTATGAAGAGAAACTATGTTCTCCAGAAGAAGCTGTTAAATGTGTTAAATCTGGAGATATTGTTGACTACGGTTTTATTATGTTAAAACCAGTGGTGTGCGATAAAGCACTTGCTGAGAGAGCCGGTGAACTCGAAAATGTGTGTGTATATGTTGGATTAACAATTCCTCCCATTCCTGCAATTGCGAAACACCCTAAATCGTTTATTTATAATGATTGGCATTTTTCTAAGGTTACTAGATTTGGACAGAAACAAGGAATCCCTATATTTTATAATCCGCTACTCTTTAGTAGAGGTGTTCATACTGTTTTAAAAGATGACAAGATTCCTGGATTTAGATCGTATTATTTCAATGAACCTGAGAAAGCAAAAGATGTAAAGATAATCGCAATAACTCAGGCAACCTCGATGGACGAAAATGGGAATTTCAATTTTGGGATTACTAATGCCGCAACCCTTGCCATGCTTGAAAACGTTGATGTAGTGATTATAGAAGTTAATAAGAAAATGCCCTGGGCAATGGGAGGATCTGAAGAAGTAATACATATATCAAAAGTCGATTATGTGGTTGAAGCACCAGATGATCAGGGACCCTTCATAATTCCAGAGATTAGACTGACGAAAGTTGATGAAATGATAGCTTCACACATCATAGAAAAGATTGATAATGGTGCTACTATTCAATTGGGAATTGGAGGCATTCCTAGCGCAGTAGGAAAGGAAATAGCAAAATCAGATTTGAAAGATCTAGGCGGTCATACAGAGATGATAGTTGAGGGAAACATTGATATGGTGGAATCCGGTGTATTGACAGGGGTTTTAAAAGAGATTGATAAAAATAAAATAGTATACACTTTTGCCGCGGGTAGCCAGAGATTATACGATTTTATTGATAAAAATCCAAATCTCGAGAGTCATCCAGTACATTATACCAATCATCCAAATACTATTCAAAAGTTTGATAATTTTGTGAGCATAAATAATGCTGTCCAAGTAGATTTATTCTCACAGGTAAATGCTGAAAGTCGAGTTGAGGGGGATTTGCCTGTTCAACTCACTGGTACTGGTGGGATGTTGGATTTTGTTCTTGGTGCACGATTATGTAAAAATGGCAAGAGTTTCATTTGTTTACCCTCCACTTACAAGGATAAAAAAAGAAAAATACACTCCCGTATTGTTCCAACATTTAAGCCTGGAACTATTGTTACCGTTCCAAGAACTTTGGTAGATTATATTGTTACAGAATACGGTGCTGTTCAAATGTATAGTTGTCCTACGTGGATGCGAGCAAAAAAATTGATCTCTATAGCTCATCCTGATTTTAGGGAGGAATTAACTGAAGCTGCGAAGAAAATGAGAATTTTTAGATAAAAGAAATTAAAGGATGAAACATCAATCCATAATGATTTATTTTTTTTTTAATAATTAATTATAATATAAAATAGATATTTAAAAGGAAAATGGATTCATGCTCTCTCATAATACTCTCTTAAATTTGATGCAAGATTTTAAAGAAAACTTCGAGAAAGAATTGCGGAATATCGAAAATAAAGATTTTGGAATGCTTTTTAATGTAAATCGCTCAAGAATAAGGGATATTGGCATATTTTTACTTGAGAAAGGTGCGGTATTTCAAAATATCCTAATTAACGATTTAGAAGATAAACATGAACTAATTTATAAATATTATATTAAACTAAATAAAGAAAATAAATTTTGGTTTATTCATACGGAAGTTGATAAGAAGGCCGATATTGACTCGATTGAAATTATTTATCCACAATCAAGATTCATTGAAGAGGAAATAACTAAGCGTTATGGGGTAAAGTTTTCTCGATTTACCGAGGAAGTTGAAGAACTTTTTGTAATTCCAAGATCAATAAATCCAAGAGAGGGGGAATTTAACATCCTACCAATTGGTATATATAATAAAATTCACTTAGATAATCATTATTTCTACACGCAGGTTGAAAATCATAATATTATCGCAGTTGCAGAAAAAACAGGTTGGCTTTATCGTGGAATCATCCCATTATTAAAATATAAAAATTTATTCGAAGATAACATTAAAATTACTAAAAGAATTTGTTATACAAGTAGTTTTCATCATAATTTAGCTTATACAATGGCTGTTGAACAAATAGCGAATATTACAATTCAAGATAAAGTAAAATTAATAAGGACATTGCTCTGTGAATTAGAACGGTTTGAAAGCCATCTTATATGGTTCGCAAATCTACAATATTTACTTGGTTTTAAAAGAAAAAATTATAACCTCATAAAACAAATAATTGAATTTCAAAATCTATATAAAAAATATTTAAAATGTAAATTTTTAGATGATTTAAATCATATTGGATATACTATTAATCTCCGAAAAAACGAAATTTCAGAATTTAAACAAGATCTCAAGAATTTATTCCCATCTATTCAGGACTCCATTTATGACTTCATTAATAAAGCATATGTGAAAGAACAATGCCGAGGAATTGGAATTTTAGAAAAAAAAGATGCGTTGGATGCTGGAGTGACTGGTCCATGTTTGAGAGCATCAGGTATAAATTATGATGTTCGCTATGAAAAACCATATTTGGCATATTTTCATGAAACTATTCCTAAAAAATGGGATGTTGTTATCTTTAATGAAGGAGATGTATATGCTCGAATTGAAATTAGATATTGGGAAATCATTAATAGCATGGAAATAATTAAAAGAATTTTGAAATTCCTAATTGATGATGATTCTATGATTGAAACTGTTGATGTATCAGATATAAAGCTCGCTGCTAATGAAATCGCAATAACTCAGCTTGAAAGCCCCCAAGGAGAGCTATTATATTATCTCAAATCCGGTGACCGACCTGGAAAGAATAACTTAGGGGGTGTTTATATCGCCACTCCAAGCTTAAATAATTTCCTAGCATTAAATAATTATATCTTAAAAAATAATCGTATAAAAAATTTTGCTCTCATTATACATTCGTTAGATTTGAACTTTAGTGAAATAGATTTATAATAATGATCTATTTTATAATTTAGGATATTTTTTTTATATAAATTTTTTTATAAAAATTCGTAAGATGCAAATACAAATAAGTCCACCTTAATTAGGAAAATGAATAAGAACATCATCGTGTAATATTTTAAAGTATCAACCATCACTGGATTTTATATCAATCTTTTTTTTTTTAATACAATTTTTTACTTTTATAACTCATTTCTAATACTCCTTTAAAAATATAGTTTCAATAAACTTAGCTAATAGTTCTTAATTATTTATCTTTATAAAAAAAGTTGTTTATATTATATTTCTTGACTTTACAAGTTATTTTTTTTTAAGATCCTGAGAATTATTCTATTAAAAGATATTTTACGACATTATTTAATTTTCCTCTTTTTTATAGATTGCGAGTGATAATTAAATCATT
>JAEOTJ010000438.1 GCA_016839905.1 Promethearchaeota archaeon
ATCAACAAGAAAAAAAAAAAGTGGAAAGAGCTGTTATTTCTCAACTTGAGAAAATTATACCTAACATAAGAGATAAAATCGAAGTCATCGATGTAGCAACCCCTATGACTATTGTTCGCTATACTAATAACTGGAAAGGCTCCTATATGGGTTGGGCTAATCCCTTTTCTGTGAAAATATCGAGAACATTACCCAAACTAAAAAACTTTTTTATGGTTGGTCAATGGATAGGAGATACAGGAGTATCTGGCGCAGCTAAATCTGGAAGAGATTGCTTGGAGTATATATGTAAAAAGGACAAAAAAAGGTTTGTAACTACCATACTATGATATATATAAAAGGAAAAGATAAGCAAAATTTTTTCTTAATCTATTATTTTAATGTGTTTTTTATAATTTGATCTTGCTCAGTTTTCATTGAATTTTGTTGAAAAACAAAATTGTCAAAATAGTAATTATAACCTGTTACATAATATTACGATTCTTTACACATTACATTTCTTAGGTGTGTTCTTAAATAATTAATAAGAAATTTTAAAAATCAATGAACTCTAAAAATATAAAACCATTACAGCAATATTATTAATTTGATATATTGAATTTATTCTGATTGAGTGAGGTTTTAAGAGTCTTGAGTATCCGGATTGAACTGATAAACCACTATCCATGGCTCCCCTCTCTAAAAAGATTTTATTCAGATATCGCTGATAAGGCTCCTGCTGAATTTATCAAAGAAGTATTTTCAGGTAATAATGGTATAGAAATTAAGCAGAGACTTCTAAGCCTCTTTGAAGCTGCGTTCGAAAATAAAGAAGAGATTTCCGATTATAAAATTGATAAATTAAATGTTTATGTATACTTGCTTCTAAAAATTGTGCTTTATGTGTTAAATGATAAAAATATTACAAATAAAATCGCTAATCTTTATTCAAAAATTAACTACAATGAATTACAGAAAGACAACAAGGATGTCGACTTATATGATATATGTGAAGATTTGAAATTATATGTTAATTATTACCAAACTCCCATTAAATTTGGAGTAAACTTAGTTAAAAACCAACGTGAGAGCCTTGAAACCAACTTTACAATGCATTTTATAGATTATTTAGGATTGACATCAAAATTAAAAGACGAATACAGGAAACTGGCACATAACGCACTTTCTGGAGGATTTGTTTTTATCCAAAATCGAAGACTAATGCGTTTATTACAAGAATATGTTAGAGAAAAATTAATATTAAAAGAAACTAAAGATAAGACGACGTTAAATTCCTTTATAGAAAACATTACTAAAGTCCCTGAATTTAAGGATTTATATGATAAAATCTTAACTGGTTGGTCAGAAAGAAAAGACGATTTTGAATTTACATACGAATTTGATTTTAGTACTCTTAAAGATCCAATGAGTGTATTCCCTCCGTGCGTTAAAGAAATATTAAAAAAGGCGAAAGAAGGCCAAAATCTTGTACATTACGAAAGACTCTTCATTGTATGGTTTTTACTTGCTTTAGAATATCCTATAGAGAAAATTGTGGATATTTTTTCTACAATGCCAGATTTTGACAGAGAAAAGACAACTTATCAAGTTAAATTTGCAGAAAAGAAAAAATATGTCCCTTACCAATGCTCTACCTTAAAAACTTATAATTTATGCATAGCTGCTAAATATAAAGATGAATTATGTGCAAAAGGATATTTTTCAAAAAAACACGATGAAGAGCGGAAGATTAAACATCCTTTATCTTATGTTCGGATTAAGGAATATAGGATTAAAAGGAAGGATTATATTGAAAGTAAAGTTAATAATAAATCTAAGCAAGAATCAGAAAATCAACCAGATAAAATAAAAAATGAGTGATTACCCTTATTTAAAAAGGTTATTTCAAGCATATTACATAGAGAATAAGGCAACGATGCCTTTAATTAGTTCTTATAAACAAAGAGAGTTTGGTTTTCTTTCTTGGGATGAGAAATCCTTTATGAGAAGACATATGAGTTTTGAAAGCCATAAGAATTTAACAGATTATTTAATTAACGATGGTCCAAGACATATTTATTCAAGTGGGGCGTTATATCTTCAACCCGACAATCTGGATATGAAAAATAAAGAATATCAAGGTTGTGATTTAATTATTGATATTGATGTTGACCATTTTTATACGCCATGTAAAAATAAACATGATCTGTGGTGGTGTAAAGAATGTGATGCGAAAGGATTTGGAATGATTCAAAAATGTCCAGAATGTAAGAAGTTAAAGATTAAAAAACTTGCCTGGATATGTGATGATTGTTTAGATATTGCCAAGAATGAGATTTATAAATTGGTCTATGACTTCTTCATACCTGATTTTAATATGAATGAAGAAGAAATGAATATCGCCTTCTCTGGACATAGAGGATATCATTTGAAGGTAGAAAACGAGAATTTAAGGAATTTATCTAGTGAAGACAGAAGGGAAATCGCGGATTATGTTTCTGGCGATAATTTATCATTTGAAATTTTAGGTTTAAGGAAATTTAACCAGAATATTTATGGATTGAATAAAAATAATATAGGATGGCCTCGGAAAATTGTATTAAAATTAGAAGAACTTCTTAAAAATAAGTCAAATAGACAATTTGAGAGTTTTTTATTAAAACTTGGGTTAGACAAAAATAGAATTAAAAGTTTTATGAGTTCTAAGGATGATTTTCTGAAGGTAATCTCAGGAGCAAATCAAGGATTATGGATTATCCCCAATTTTGGATTAACAACCTGGAAGACTCTTTTATCTGGAGTAGTTAATGAAATTGGTGCCGAAATTGACGAACCTGTTACTATTGATATCCATAGGTTAATTCGTTACCCTGGCTCATTACATGGTAAATCAGGTTTTAAAGTTCAAGAATTAACATTAAAAGAATTAGAAATTTTTAATCCATTAGATGAGCCTAATGAGAGATTAGATCCTATTATTTTTAAAAGTAAAAACACGCTAAAATTGGAAATTACGGAACTTCAATTACCCATAACTAAGTTGAAAGGGGAGTCTTATGGTCCATACAATCAAGGAGATGTTATTGAAGTCCCCTTTCATGTTGGTGTATTTTTCCTATGTAAAGACGTAGCAAAGACAATCTAATCCCATTAATAATAAATTTTATAATTATTTCATTTCCTCTTTTATATTATTACAATATAATTGCAATTTCGATGAATTTAAAAAAAGATTACGAAAAACTTTATCAGCATTGGCTTGACGAGTTTAATAAAGTTGAACTAACACCATTTACCCAAGAGCTTTATAATTATTACGGAGCTTGCGTGGATTCCCTAAAAAAAGAAGATAAATTCTCCGGTAATGATATTAAAAATGATCTGTTAAAATCATATCAAGAAAACTTAAATTTTCTTTTTGAAGATTTCTTAAAATTAAGAGAAATTAAAATAATAAATGCTGCTCTGGCTTTTAAAGAGATTAATTTAAAGGATGTAAGTGAAGCAGAGAAATTATTTTATCAAAACTTAATCAGCGCGGTTAAAGGTTTCAAAAAAATCAAAGCTCTCTCAGCAAATGATAATAAAACACACAACGAGCCTGAAATTAAAGATATTAAACTTGAGAAAAATGAACCTATTGTTAAAGAAAGACCTTTAGATGAGAAGAAATTGCATAATTTTACATTAATTAGGTTTCTAAGAAACACACCTTCACTAGTTGGGGTTGATTTAATTAATTATGGTCCCTTTGAAAAAGAGGATATCGCTAATCTGCCCTTAAAGAATTCTGAAATCCTCATTAATGAAAAAAATGCTGAAAAAATAGAATTAAATGATCTTACTTAATTTCTCCTAAATACTAAATCTAATGAGCTTCGATTCCTAATTGTTCCGGATGATCTTGAAAATATTTTACTCCTTCTTTTATAATATCTACTATTGATCTTACAGGTTTCCAACCTGTTTGCTTAATTAATTTATCATTTTTACCAATTAATAATGGAACTTCGCTTGGACGTAATCTTTTTGTGTCGACAAATACTTTTTCATCAATATTAAAAAGAACAGTTGCCACCTTAATGTAATCTGCAATACTTATTCCTTTTCCAGAGCATACATTATAAGGTTCTCCAAATTTACATTTTTCGCTAGCTAATATATAGGCATTAACAGTATCTTTAACATGAGTAAAATCCCTTATTGCATTAGGATTACCAATAATCATATTATTTCTCTTTTTATTTAAAAGCTCTACAATTTGACGATGGACAACACTTGATACAAATTGAATTCCTCTTCTAGGCCCTTCATGGTTAAACCCTCGTGTAATTATTGAAGGAACTTTATAAGAATCATAATATAGCCAAGCAATTTGTTCTGTAGCTACTTTTGTTATCCCGTAGACACTTCTTGGACGGAAAGGATTCATTTTTAAGTTTTCAACTACTGGAACTTCAGATGGATCTACTAAACCATATTGTTCACTACTACACGCAACTTGAATGCTTTCTAAATGTTCATCAAATCTCCTTGCAGCTTCAAATATTTTAATTGTTCCTTTAATATTATTTGTAATCACTCTTGCTGGTTCTCTAAAAGAAGTAGGAACGAAAGATTCTGCTGCCAGGTGAAATACTGCTTGTGGCTGAATTTCCTCAAAAATTGTATAAATCCTTTCTGCACTGGTGATATCTGCTTCATGTAAAACGATTTTTCCTCTTAAATGCTCAATATTTTCATGCATGGGGACTGAGTGACGTCGAATTGTTCCATGAACTTCACATTTTAGGTCCAATAATTGCTCTGCCAAATGACTACCCGCAAAACCACTTATTCCCGTAATAAGTACTCTTTTTTCATTCCAAAAATCTCTGTCGGGTTGCGCCGATTTTTTATTTTCAAATTCTTTTAAGTATTCTGCCAATTTATTTGGTTTTATAATAAATCCTTGTTTTTCGAGTTCTTTTACTCTATCTGATACTTCTATGACTTTTTCTATAGGTATTAGTTCAGTTGTCATATTGAATCTAATAACATTTGTTTTTTTTTTAATTTTATTATCTTAATATAAAAAAAAAGGAAATCAATAATAATTTTAATTAATCTGCTCTTAAAAAACGCTGAAATCCTCTTTAGGATATTTTACTAATAAATTGTTTTTTAAATTTCACGATTAATTATATTTTTTCTCAAATTCTTCTTTAAAATACTTCATACGATATTTTGCATATTTATCAATTAGAGAAAATTTAGGGGGATTCACATTTATTAATTGACCATCGCAATATCGACATTTACTTTCAGTATTGGCCAAACCATATTTTTTACAATCCTTACATTTTTGAAGATATTTTGTCATGTTAAAAACTAATTAGTATTATTAATCTCGAATAAACTCAAAAAGACCTTCATATTCCTTGACTTTTTCTTCTATTATGGATAAAACCTTGGATAAAATATTTTCTGCATCCAAATAATTTTTAGAAACAATCTCAATACGATAAAAAGGAGCTCCAATATATACAATAACCAATTTTCTTGTTTCTTTTTGATTGTTTATAACCTTTTTTGCTTCACTCAATACTTCTTTTATTAATTCAATTCCATTCTCATTTGTAAAAATGAGCTTGATTTTACCTATTATGCTTACTGTAGAGATTTTTACATTCTCTTCAATAATTTGCAGAAATTTTTCCTTAACTTCTTCTGATATTGTATTAATCTTCTTTAAAATTTCAGGACCATTTTCTTTAAGTTCTTCTATTGTTTCTTGATAAGTCAAGTGCATATCTAAAATTGGAAATCCAATTAAATCATATGCCTCATCTAACGTCATCTTTGATGTTTCTTCAACAAGAAATTGTAATAGAATTTCATATTTCGTTGCATATTTCCATTCTTTTACGCGATTTTTCCTTTGGGCAGAATTTACTCTTTTTAAAGAAAGATCTACATGCCCTTTCATTTCATCAACTCTTAATACTCTTAAGACAACTCTTTGACCAATTCTTACGTGATTTCTTATGTTCTTAATCCATCTACTTGAGATCTCACTGATATGTATCATTCCTCTAGCACATTCCTCAGAGGCTAACCCGTCATAATTGAATAAATCTACGTAGACGTATTGATGTTGAACCTCCTTTACTTTAGCTACAACAAATTCTCCTTGCTTTGGAAAATTAGTTCTTGAACGAACCATTATGTTAAGGAAATTATTCTATTTTTTTTTTTTTTTATTTTTTTTAAATCCTTAATTCAATTTAACGATTTATGATTTTTTATGTTTATCATCTGAAATTCTTAAATTTTTACTATATTGGTATTATGAAAAATATCTCTCTTTTCTGTTATATAAACTCATCAAGAGATTATTTTTAATTATATAGATTGAGAGAATAAGAGACATCTCTATATTAAAGTAATCTGATAAATCTCTAATTTTTTAAAATGAAGTTCTTTTCTTTTATTTTTCAACACTAAGCTTTATTAATCTTCGTAAAAATGAAAGGAATAATACTAGTTATGATAATTGCTAAAAGAGCATTCCTTATAAATTCATGAATTATTGTTCCTTCAATCAATAATTTGAAAATTAAATACGATACAAGTAATATAACAAGTCCGATAGCAAGATTAATTGCTTTCTGTTTATTTGTTATGGAAGAGGGCTCATATTTAACATATTCTCCTTCCAAGACATAACCAAGCGAAAAACCAAGTAAGAATCCCGCTATCTGGGCAATACTTTCTCCTTGAGGAAGATATAGAAGTAATTGAACTAAAACAAGAATAGGAACTATAAATGATAAAAGAATTTTTACTGAAAAACTAAAAGAACCAATTTTTTTCGAAAATATTGGCTCTAAATAAAAAAATATCAATAAAACTCCAATGCCAATTAAGATCCCTCCGATTATATCCTGAAGATCATGAACCCCCAGAATTATCCTTGAAATTGCTATTAAAAAAATAAGTCCTGAAAGAATCATTGGAACTATATATGATTGTTCAGTTATATCTTTAAATTCATAACCGATATAACTATATACATCTAATGACATTTGGGAATGTCCAGATGGAAAACCATATCCCTCCTCGTGATATTTTTCATTTGTAGCGGGTCGAGGATCTTGAAATAACTCTTTTAGGTAAAAATTTAATAATGAACTCGAAAGAAGAAAAAGGCCTAAATTTTTAGCAAATTTCTTATTATATACAAAAAGTAAAATAGAAATTATAATTATGTAAAAAATTTTATCTCCAAAGAATGTAAAAACTAAAAATATAGATTGAACTGCATCATTCTCAATATAAAACGCTTCATTATAACCTAAAACGAGAAATAACAACCCTAAAATAAGAATTGATAAGAAAATGCAACATATTAATATTAAAGTTCTCTTAGATAAATATTCAATGTTCTTAGACATAAATTTCTCCTAAAAATGATATAATATTTTCTGTAACTTATAATTAGGAGAACTCAGTTTTAATTTTTATGTGAGCATTTACTAAATTTTTTAACTATGAACTTCATTAATATATTCAAATACCTAAGAATCAATATTTATTTAATATATTATAAGCAAGGTAGATTTTATGTCAAAAAGACCAATACGAGATAAACTTTTAGAAAGAAAAGACAAGGATAGAGAAGGAATTGAACAATTTAAAAACGCCGCGATTAAGGCAATAAAGGGTATTTTAGCTACAATAAAGAAAAACTACGAAATTAACATAAATCTCACTTGTAAAATCGCGGGGGTTGGAACCACTGCATCTTTCGAGTATTTAAAAAGTGAAATTGAAGAGGAAAAAGAGGAGGAAACAGAATCTTCCAAGAAAATCGTAGAATTCTTGAAAAAAAGAATTGAAAAAGCCAAAGAAAGAATAATTCATCTTTTACAGGCAAAAAATTTAACTGTATTAACATTTTCAGCTAGTACTGAGAAAATACCTCTTATTTCTTGGATTACAGATGTAGATCTTGAAGTAACAATTAAACTGGTTGTGTAAAAGACTCTCTCTTTTTTTCTTATTTATTATAAATTTATTTAATATATTTATTTTTTAATTCTTGGTATTTTTCCATTCCTCTTCCATTTTAAAGGTTCATAATTCTTTTTTAGAAAAATCAAAGTTTGAATAAATAATACGGATTTTACCTTTTATCCTCCAAATAAACAACTTTTTGGGATTTAGAATCCTCATCGCGTTTATATCTTCCAAGCAATCCGACTGAAACATCGTTAATTTCGTTATCTTCTAATTCTTCTGGAGATATATAGTTTAATATATCCGGATGATGGCCTGTGATTACCCCGCCTTGATAATTTTCCAGCATCCTTAACAATAATATTTATTTTCTTAGACTTCTATTATTGTAATGAATAAAAATTAATTAATAGAATAAAAATAAAATGAAAAAATGATAAATGAAAAAAAAAAAGTTATACAAATGATAAAAGAACTCCCTGATGATATTACTTTAGAGGATATCATGTATCATTTATATGCCAGAGAAAAGATTATCCGCGGTCTAAAGGACGCTAACGAAGGAAAAAAGGTATCAAATGAAAAAGCGAAAGAAATTATCGGAAAATGGTTCGAATAGAATGGACTGAACGTTCTTTAGAGGATCTAAATGAGATTTATGATTATATAGCTCGAGATTCTAAAAGTTATGCAAATCTTTTTAAAAAAAATATTTATTTGATTTCCGACTAAATACGATAGAAATAAAAATAACTATTTTATCTTGTAAAGTCAAGTAATAAGGAAAAAAAAAATCTGTGTTCTTGAATACTATAAACACATTTTAACCCAGTATTTTTTTCCCATTATTTTCCTCTTTTCTAACTTTAAATTTTAGAAAAAAATTTAAATCAGACATCATATAAATCTTATACATATTATTAAAAATTTATATGCTATTCAAGATTTATAAGTAAAATATCATAAAATATTAGATAATATGGTATAAAATTGAATTAAATTAATTGAAATTAGAAAAAATGAAAAAGAGATTGATGTAATTTGGGTACATTAAAACCACATTTAAATTTAGTAATAATCGGTCATATAGATCACGGCAAATCAACAATGATGGGTTGTTTATTAATCAAGACTGGGGCTGTATCCGATCGTGAAGCGAGAGAGTTAGAAAAGTTAGCAAAGGAATATGATAGAGAGTCATGGTCATATGCTTATGTATTCGATAGACTAAAAGAAGAGCGTCAAAGGGGTATTACAATTGATCTTGCCTTTAGGAAGTTCGAGTCAAAATCAAAATATTTCA
>JAEOTJ010000439.1 GCA_016839905.1 Promethearchaeota archaeon
ATCCAACGTGTTTGTATCATCCATATGCAAAATCGTTTTTGATTACTGAAGCAATGCGAGGAGAAGGAGCAATATTAAAAGATTTAAAAGGGAAGACATTCATGGAAAAATATCATACCCAAAAAGAATTAGCTCCGAGGGATATAGTATCAAGAGCAATTGATGCTGAATTGAAAAAGTCTGGTGATGACTATGTATTACTGGATATCGCCTCATATAAAGACCCAGATTTTATTATCAATCATTTTCCTGGCGTTTATGATCAGTGTATGAAGTTTAACATTGACATCACTAAAGAACCAATTCCTATCGTCCCCGCTGCTCATTATTGCTGCGGGGGTGTCGTAGTTAGGATTGATGGGACTACAGAAGTTAAAAACCTATATGTTATTGGTGAATCTTCCTGTACCGGCTTACATGGCAGTAATAGATTAGCAAGTAATTCATTATTAGAAGGATTAGTCAATGCTCATGAATGTGGTATCACACTTAAAAATAGAATCTCTAAATTAAAAATAAAAGAATTTCCCGAATGGGAACCTGGTCACGCAGTCCCATCCACAGAAGCAGTCATCATAACTCAGAATTGGGATGAAGTTAGAAGATTTATGTGGAATTATGTAGGCATTGTTCGTACTGATTTGCGTTTACAAAGAGCTAAGAAGAGGATCAATTTATTATTAGATGAAATCAACCAGTATTACTGGGATTTTAAAATAGAAAAAAATTTAGTTGAGTTAAGAAATCTGGCAACTGTGGCTAAGATTATTATTGTTAGTGCCATATCACGAAAAGAAAGTCGAGGAATTCATTATAATATAGATTATCCAAATAAATCTAAAATGAGTAGGTCAACCACATTAAAAAAGCCATGGTAACCCAAATAAAACTTTAATTAATAACATTTAAATGAAAAAAATGACGATTTACACTCCTTTTAAAGAAAAAATCGATACTCAAAATAAAGATCAGCAATTTAGGGTATTAATTTCATTTGAAGATCTTTCAAATAGGGAGAAATTCATAGAAAAATATAAAGATTTGATAATTTTAGGTAAGTTTGATTTTATACCTTCAATTTATGCTAATTTAGAGAAAGATCAAATTTATCATTTTGAAAAAGAGAAGATAATAATCCAAATCGAAGAAGATCAAAAGCTTCATTTTTCAATGCTAGATGTTTCAGAGATTTTAGGACTAAATGAGTATCAAAATTCCCACATCATATATAGAGGAACAAATATTAATGTAGGAATTGTAGATGATGGGATAAACGAAAGTTTACCATCAATACCTAATCTGAAAGATCCTTTAGATTCAAATAAAATAAAGATTCCAGAAAAGGATATTACACATGGGACTATTATGGCAAGTGTAATTAGCAATCAGTTTAAGGATATTGATGATAAGTTTATTGGAATTGCTCCAAATGTCAATCTGATTGATTTTAAATTAAGTAAATTAAGTGAGGAGTATCATTTTTCTGATGTTTTAAAAATATTTGAGAAAATTAATACAGATAAAATTCATATTGACATTCTTTTAATTTCTCTTACAACTAAAGATCCATCTGATGGTAAAGATATCTTATCGTTAGCTTGTAATTTATATGTTGATAATGGGCTAATCATAGTAAGCCCTGCAGGTAATTTTGGTCCAGATCCTTATACTATAGGAAGTCCTGGGGCCGCAGAAAAGGTTATTACAATCGGAGCTCTTACAAAAGAACTTAAAGTACCTAGTTTTAGCGGAAGGGGTCCTACCTTAGACGAAAGAGTTAAACCCGATTTCTGTTTGTCTGGTTCAAATATAATTGTGCCATTATCAAACAATTTACGTGTGAGAGTTACTGGTACTAGTATTTCTGCTTCAATTGCTGTAGGGATAATCGCATTAATTAAGGAATTTAATCCTAAAATTTCATATAATGCTATAATTGATTTAATAAAGACATCGAGAGTAGATCTGAATTTTGACCCAACTACTCAAGGATTAGGAACTATAAGAATTAGTGATCTTTTCGAGAAATTAGATTTATTTCATGAAAGATTAGTTCCTTATAGTTATTTACTTAAAAGATCCTTTGAATTAGCTATTGAATTTTTAGCCTTGTTTGTATTATTGTTTTATTTATTCTACTTTTTAAAAATAATATTATTTTAATTGGAGAAAAGAGTGAGAAAACATTTATCCAATATTCCATATTGCTTTGCCTTTAATTTTAACAGAAATTCCGAGGATTAAACGATTAAAAATCAATAGGGTATCATTGATAATTGGTGCATTACTTCCAGATATAATTGATAAACCCCTATTCCTTTTAGATTTAGGAGGAGGAAGACTTTATTCTCATAACCTACTTTTTGTAATAATAAGTTTTTTAATCGTCCATTTTTCCAGCAATAGAAATAAAAGTATTTCTTTTCCCTTTCTTTTTGGTCTTATTTCGCATATCATATTAGATCTTCCATACGTCCCACTTTTTTACCCTTTTTTATCTTACGATTTTTATTATATTGAGGAACCCTTTCTCTATTGGTTAATGAAATTATGGACAGATCCATTAGTAATAATTACGGAGATTTCTGGTATTTTATTTTTATTATTTATTGTAATTCACAATAATTTGTACCATAAAAGGGATATTATAAATTATTTAATAGGTTTTAATCAAACATTAATTCAGATTTCCAAAGAAAAAGAAATTCCTAGCTAAATCTCGAAAATTTTTATATTTAAAACTTAAAATTAATAGTTTAATAACTTTGATGTAAAATATTTAATATTGAGCTCACTAATTCTTAAGTAGTAAGATGACTGAAAGCAAACCACTTCATGTAATTATAGATAATAGAGAACAGAAGTTAATGGCTTTATTAGACACTAAGAAAGATATAATAACATATGATTCAAAACAATTAGATATTGCCGATATAGTTGTTTCCAGCGAGGTTGCAATAGAAAGAAAAGAAGGATTCGATTTTGTTTCCTCAATAATGGATAATAGATTGTTCGAACAATTACTTCGATTAAAGGATACATATCAATATCCAATTTTGGTATTAGAGGGTTTGAATGATGAGGTATTTGAAAATACCGGAATGAAAATTTCATCGATTTATGGTGCCCTTTCTTTCATATCTTATAAATTAGGGATTTCTGTAATTCCTACACGAAACTTGGAGGATACTGCGATTGTTATTGAGAGAATAGCTTATAGGGAACAAGTTAAAGATAGTATGCCTATTTTTTCAAGGAGGGCTCCTAAAGCGATGTCAAAAAAAGAAAGAAGATCCTTTATAATAGAAGGTTTAGCAGATATTGGCTCCAAAAAGGCGAGCACATTAATAGATAAATTTAAAACCCCATATGAGGTATTTAGAGCTATTAAGTACACAGAAATTTCATATACAAGGACAGGGAACCCAAAAGGCATTAAAGGTCCGCTTGAAGATCTTACTGGGTTTGGCTGGAAGTTCGTTGAGAAAAATCAAAAGCTCCTTTTTGGCAAAAAGAAAAAAAGTCCTCAAAAAAAGATTAATGAAGCATACTAGGAATTTTCAGAGCTTTAAAAAATATCTGATAAATTGATTTTCTTGTAAAGAGGCTTATTCTGAAAAGCTTTTTACATTATTTAATTTTTGAAATCTTATAATATGATTATTTATCTTTCATTAATTGCAATATTTTTCTCGAGTATGGTTTACGGCATTATTGGATTTGGAGATGCCTTAGTCTTAATACCCATTATATCTCCAATAATCGGTATTAAAAATGCGGTAATACTTGTTAATATCTGGGGGACCTTTCCCGCTTTACTGAATTTTATTAAATACAGAGAACTTTTAGATAAAGGATATTTTTTCCGATTCCTGTCTTTGGGTATCCCAGCTACTATTTTAGGTACCTATCTAATCATTAGTATTAGAACGGAATGGATAGAATTATTTCTGGGTAGTTTTATTCTCATTTATTCTTCTTTGAAGCTAATAAAATACTTTAAAAATCTCGATACTATGAAAGTTGAAAATCAACTTAATACAACCTCACCCCTCATTTATTTTGGTGGATTTTCTTATGGTTTGCTAACTGGGTTGATTAGCGCAGCAGGACCAATTAATGTTGCATTATTAGAAAAAACTGGGCATTATCGAGAAAGCTTTATTGAGAATTTTGGGGCAATTGGAACAATATTATCATTTTCAAGAATTCCTTTTTATTTCATTAGAAATATTTTTCCATACGAGTTAATTTTGGTATTTTTATTAGCATTTCCTATAATTTTTACAGGAACGAAACTTGGTCAAAAAATTACTCCAAAAATCTCTGTAAAGAAATTCCAAATCGTTGTATTTCTTTTTCTATTAGTAATAAGCTTAAAATCTATCATCTTATCAGGTATAAGCTTAATCAATCTATTATAGAATGGGATTTTGTTTATTAGAAGTCAAACTCACATTTTTGTTAAAAAATTAATCTCTAAATCAATTATGATATCAAATAAATCTATATTCCTTTAAAATAACAAAAAAACATAAGAAATTCAAGTGAAAATTATGGAAAATCTAAAAATCGGACATTTTTTAATGAATTTTATGGGTTTTTATATCTTAGTAATGGGTATATTGTGGATATTCGTAACCGAAATCATGTTTGTCAGTGATTTTTTATGGTACACAGGTCAGAGTTACGCTAATTATTTAGCTACTGATCGTATCTACGCAGAGATTTATATCATAACAAAGAAGTTGATTGGATTTGTGTTATTAGCTAATGGAGTTTTAGTTCTTTTCATAAACAATAAGAGTTATAAAGTCGGTGAAAAATGGTCCTGGTTTGCGCTTTTGATTTCAGGAGGTTTAACCTGGGAGACATTTATAATATATAAGATATTTATCGGTTATTATGGTGGAAGCAGGATTACTTTTATAGTTGGATTAGGACTTCTAATAGCAGGAATAGCTTTTCCCGCAAAGGAAATTTTGGGTCAAAAATAATATAAATTTCTTTTTTTTTATTAGTATTCAAGTATTTATTTTTTTTTATATTATTTTCCATGTTCGGAGAGCCGACATTATTTTAAGCTTAGCCAATCACCCCCCATGATTTTTTCTCTCTTGTTAGAAATAATTGCTTCAAGCA
>JAEOTJ010000440.1 GCA_016839905.1 Promethearchaeota archaeon
AATAATTTTCAAATTCTCTATTCTACTTTGGAGGAGCTAAAACAATTTCAATGCTTGAAACGTTATTACTCTGCCCGTTTTCTCCTTCTAATTGCTCGGTAGAAAGTTGAATATCTTTATATTCTGTACCTTTTAAGAATCTATTTCTTAAAATTTCACATACATCTACGGCATGTGAAATCGCTCTACCTCTAGCTTTTACGGTGCATTCATCGCCCCGATTAAGGATCATCATGGTAGCCATTACATAATTCATTGTTGGCCGCCTACCTACATATACAGATTTGTCGTCTTTACTCATTTTTAATTTCCTCTGTTTATTTGATTTTTTTGATTAAGATGTTATTTAAGTATTTTTTCGTGCATAGTTTTTGTGTATTGCTATTATTTCGGAATAAATTTTATTCGAAATTATGTAAATCAATACTTATTATTTCACCAAAAATGTGAAATCTAGTAATTTTTTTTAATTTTAGCATAGTTTTAAAGTTTATTAAAAAGTTAATATAAAAAGGTTATTTTTAAAGATAAAAATGAAGTTTAAAAACTCCATTTACGTAAAAACTGGCTCATCTTCATCATTATCATCAATAATATTCTCTTTTTTTTCTTTTATTGAATCATAAATTAGCCCTATTATTAAAAGAACAGATAGAATGACAAGTAGAGGGATTAATAATCCAGAATCAGTTAAAAAGATCTTAATCCAACCAATAGCAGGAATCATTCCACATGTAACCCCAATAATTCTATCTTCTGAAACATAAGCATCATCTACATTTGGATTAGCATCACCTTTAGTAAGGAAAAACCACTTTTGTTGGGAGATATTAAAATATCTATCAACTATACGATGTACAATGGGATCTTTTGGTGCGCCAGCCCATAAACCAATGGCATTAAAAACAATAATATCTCCACTTTTATTTTCAATTGATCCAACTTTTAAATCAGTTGCATTCTCATAACCTCTTAAAAAAAGTAAATCACCTTTCTTAATTTTAGGTTCCATGGAGCCAGATACAACTACTACCATTGGATTTTCTGTCTTTAAAGTTGTTTGTAAGATAGAGAATATTAAAAATGAACCAAAAAATGCAAAACAAATAATAAAAACAGAAATAATTATTTTTTTATTTGAAGTCTTCTCTTTCTTATTTTTTGATATTTTTTTTCTTTCCATGATAGTTATTCTCGTATCTCTATTGACTATTAAATTAAAAAAAAATATAAATCTTCTCTTAGTAAAATAAATAAATGAAATAGTAACTCAAGTAGTTATTAAAAGAGCTTCTAAAAAAATATGTAAAAATTGTATTATCCAGGAATTCTGCTTTTATTCAAAAATTAGTAAATAGTAGAATTTTATGAAATATGTATTTGAAAAAGATTAAAAATCAGAACGATTATAGATAAAATAAGAATAAAAGAAAAAGAATATATTAATATTCTAAAATAAGAAAATTAAATAAATTAATGGAGTATCCATGCAAATTCATACTTTATTTGTGTTGAGAGAAGGAGGAGTTTGTCTTTATAAATTGTTATTATCAAAAAAGTTTAAAGAAAACGATATTGACCTAATTACTCCATTTTTTTCTGCAATTCTGAGCTTTTCTGAAAATGTTGTTGCTAAAAAACTCGAAGTATTAGAAATGAGCGACATTAGAATCGTTTTCAAAAAAGATAAAGGATTTATTTTTATAATTGTGGCTGATTCTAGGGAAAATTTATTATTTATAAATAGTCGATTAACAAGAATAATCTCTCTATTTTTCCGGGAATATAAACATCTAATAAATGATAATGAATCGGAAACAATTGAAAACCCGGAATTAGACAAAAAAATTAATGATTTAATATTGGGGAAGGATGAAACATCTCAAATTCTGAGTCAAGAGTCTTACAATAAAATTCTTAATTATTTTTCAGAGCAAAAATCACAGAATGAAATTATAGGAGCGGCGATTTTAACAACTAGAGCAACGATAATATATTCGTCTCTTACAACCGAATTAATGAATAGAGCAATGAAAGAATTAGAAATCCGTTATATGTCTGGAACATTCGACGTTCCAGAGCTCTTTTATACATTAGGAAATGGTGAAAAGGTATGTGAAAAATCACTTACTTATCATAATTTTATTAATTTGCTCTTAATAATTCATTTTCCCAAAAGTACCTCACTTGGGATGGTAGATTATAAAACAGAATCAATAGTTGAGGCAATTAAAAAGTATTTAGGTTAGCCGATAGGACCTAAATCTTGAAAAGAGAAAAAAGATTTTTCTTTTTCTATTATTTTTACTAAGATCTTCTCGAAAATTATTTCTTTTTTTTCAAATTATTACGATGGATTGAATATATTATTATGACAACAATGCTGATGATTGCTAATGAACTCAGGAGGATAATTACAATATCAGTTGGAAGAACATCAATGTCTTCACTCCAGGGATAGTTTCCTTTATAATTACTCTCCATATGATAGTTATTATATATGAATTGTTCTACTGTCTTTCCAGTAACCTCAAGACTGTCTCGTGAAATATGAGAGAGATCATCATCAGTTGTATGATGATAAGGCCAATCAGGATTGTTCCAAAAATTTATGATCAAATCAGCTGAAGGAATGTCTATACTCAAAAATGCTTGATGATCATCTGTAATTGAAGTAGAATAAGGTACTACTGGAAATTGATTTGTAAATCCTAATTCCTGTCCAATTACAAATAATTCTTCTAACAAAGAAGATGTAGAATGTAGCTCATTAAGAAATTGTAAATTTTTTCCTCCAACCATATCTAATAAAATCATACAATCAATGGATTCATTGTTTGAATGATGATAATCATCGATGACATCAATAAATTTCCAAGAGCCCTCACACCAATCCCAACCATCCATACCGTAAGCTATATCATGACCTTGATCCTCAGCGTCAATAAACAGAAACCATATCTGACATTCCAAGCTTTCCTTCCGAGAATAAAGGGCATTAGCAAGCTCAACAAGAACTGCACTGCCACTCGCACCATCATTAGCACCTGGTACTGGAGAAGTTGGATTTTTTGAATCTTTTGTAGCTTTGGCTCTGGAATCATAATGGGACGCCAATATAACAATATCACTCAGATTTGTATTTAATTTAAATAGAACGTTCTGACAGTTGGCAGATTCACCATGAGAAATAGTATAATTGTGGTAATAATAAGAAAAATCCGAACCTATTTCTTGAAATTTCGAGATAAAATAATTAACGCAGTCACGACTTGCTTGCGTCCCCGGGATTCGATATCCAAAACTTAATTGATTCTCTACATGATTAAAAGCATTATCTTTATTAAAATTTAATTCAATATCCATGTTTTGAATGTTTAATTTACTTGGAAATATTATGAAAAGTGTAATTATTAAGAATCCAATGATTATTCCAGTTATTATAGTCAGTTTGTATTGTTTTTTAATGAATTTACACCTTAAAGACTTGTACTATAATAAGAAAAATTTGATATAATGAAAAGTTTTATAATGATCTTTTATAATGATCTTTTATGACAGATAAAGATATTAAAGTTGTATATTGGGATGATTATGAAATTGGAGATTCTGCTTCCCATTCAAAAACCGTCACGGAAGCAGACGTTGTATTATTTGCAGGCATTACAGGAGATTTTAACCCTTTACACATTAATGAAGAGTTTGCTAAAACTCAAATGTTTGGAAAAAGAGTCGTTCATGGTGTATATAGTGTTGGATTAATTTCTGCGGCATTAGGCACGAAATTATTTGGACCAGGAATACTATATGGATCCCAGAATGTAAAATTTGAAAAACCCGTTTTTATAGGAGACACATTAACCGCAGTTGCTACAGTAAAAGAAAAATACACTAAAAAAGATGATAAATTAAAATTTTTAAAAGTTGATACGAAAGTTAACAATCAAAACAATGAAGTAGTAACTTCTGGGGAAGCAATAGTATTAGTACTACAATAATTCTTTTTTTTTATTTTATAGAAAACAATTCTTAGTTTATCTTCTTTAAAGAAAATAGACCAAGGTTCAATATCCATCCCTTAAGAAAGAATAAATCCGATGTCCTAAATTCTGTATTGATTTTGTAAATCCCATTTTATATCCATTATTAATATTCTATTCCACGTCGAGCAGCAACACCTTGAGAAGAGTAATAGTGTTTAATCATTTTCATTTCCGTAACTAAATCGGCCGCTTCTTTTATTTTAGGATGCATTTTTGGACCCCCTGTTAGGATAAGTTCAACTTTTTCTGGTTTAATTTTTAAAATATCCAACAAAGGTTGAATAGATATAATATTCATTGAGATTGCAACACCAACCTCATCAAGTATGACTATATCGTATTCGTCGCTTATAATAATTTCTCTAGCAAAATCGAGAGCTTTTTTACCTTCATCCAAGTCAAAATCCCCAGGGTTTGCAATAAGTTCTGGACTTCCAAACTGCTTCAACTCAAAATTAGGAATACCCTTAATAGCTTCAATTTCTCCATATTTAAAGTTGCCTTTCATAAATTGTATCATAAAAACCTTAAATCCATGACCCGTAGCACGCACACCTTGACCTATAGCAGCAGTACTTTTTCCCTTACCTCTTCCAAAATAGACTTGAATTAATCCTTGTTTTAATCTTTTTCGAGCCATTTTTACTTTTTTTTTATGTAAAATTATTTTAGAATTTTTTTATTGGGATCTTCTTCAATTTTAAAATCAAATTTACATTTAACACATTTTTTATTTTCAAAATTATTTGGAGCTTGGCAATTTGGACATTTAAATGTTATTTTCACTAAGTGATCTGAAGTCGCTTGAAAGGCAGAAAAGAATATAAAAGAGATGGGTATAAAAAGAAGTGATATCCATGGAATATAAAAAGATCCGATTAGAAAAAATAGAATACTTATAATAAACAAAACTGAAAAGATTATTTTTAAGATCTTTGGTTTAATATGATGTTCATTATTAGTTTCCATTTTGATAATAGATTATTTAACATATTTTTAATTTAGCAAATATATTCTCTAAATTAATTTTTATTATTTAATATATTAAGTAAAAAAAAGGTATAGAATTATGGTATCTAGTAAGTTAATGTCATTGGAAGAAGCAATATCTACTTACATTAATAATGGTGACATATTAGGCATTGGAGGATTATCCTTTTGGAGAAAACCAATTGGTGCTTGTAGAGAAATAATTAGGCAAAAGAAAAAAAACCTAACTCTATTAACTTTTGTTGGCGGAATTGATGTGGATATGCTCATTGGGGCTGGTTGCATATCCCAATTAAGATCTTGTTTTGTTGGCATGGAGGTCTTTGGAATGGCCCCCCGCTTCAGAAAAGCTGTTGAAGAGAAAAGGATTAGATTATCTGAGGAGAGTGAAGCCTCTATTGCTCTTGGTCTCAGAGCAAATTATTTAAAAGTTCCATTTATGCCATTTAAAGGAATGATTGAAACGGATTTCTCTAAGGTTAGGGAAGATATGAAACAATTTGAAGATCCATTAGGTTCAGGAACTCAATTAATGGCATTCCCAAAAATTGATATTGATGTTGCCATACTACACGTTAATTATGCGGATGAATTAGGCAATGGAAATATTGAAGGTGCTGTTTGGCTTGATGATGATATCGCAAAAACAGCTAAAAAAACAATTATAGTTTGTGAAAAATTAGTTGAAACAGAGGATATCATAAGGGCTCCAAGAAGAGCTCAATTACCAATGCAAACAACCGATGCCGTGGTTAAATTACCTTTTGGAGCACATCCTACAAGCTGTTATCCTTTTTATACTTATGATCCCTTACACATTCAAATGTATTTGAAGATGGATTTTGAAGAATACAAACAGAAATTTATTTCATTAGATACTCATTCTGGATACATGGAACAAGCGGGCGGAGCCCAAACTATTTTAAATATTTTATTATAGGAGGTTAGAGAGGATATAATGACTGAATACTCAAAGAATTATACTATAGATGAATTAATTACTGTTTTAATGGCAAGAGAAGTTAAAAATAATGATGTAATGATAGTTGGCTTAGCAACACCGTGTGTATGGGCCGCATTTACATTAGCAAAATTAACTCACGCTCCAGATGCGATATATCATTATATTATGGGCAACACATTTGTTTTTGAACCGCGTCAAGTGTCCTTGCTATATTTAGAAATGAATACAGCAAGGGCATATAAATTTCAAAACACTACAGAATGCACTTTAGAATGCTTACCCTCTGATAGATTAACAAACTTTGAATTTTTTAGACCTGCTCAGATAGATCAATATGGAAATACAAATAATATATGCATTGGAGATTGGTATAAACCAAATTTAAGATTTCCAGGATGTGCGGGAATCGCTGATTTTACTATGTTGTATACTAATGGTCATCACTTATACACCCCCAGACATAATGTAAGAACATTTATACCTACTGAAAAACTTGATTTCATCTCTGGAATTGGATTTCCTAATGGAAAAAAGAGTATAAGTGGAGGGGCTGGACCTCACTGTGTTATAACTAATCTTGCATATTTAACGTTTGATGAAGATACTAAAAGAATAAAGGTAGAAACAATTCATTCTGGCGTGAATATTGAAGATGTGAAAAATTCAACTGGATTTGAGTTAATTTTCCCTGAAAAAATAAAAGAAACATTACCACCAACAATAAAAGAAGTCGAATTATTAAGAGAAAAAGTCGATCCATTAGGAATTCGGAAGTTAGAAATTCTTTCTGGAAGAGAACGAGAAGAACTTTTAAATGATATTATAAAAAAGGAAATAGCAATGGAAAAAAGATTTCCAAAAATTCTTTGAGCTTATTATTATTAAATATTATTCTTTTTTCCCTGGTGAAACTTTTATCATTACGAATAACATTCCCCACATTACATAGAGAAATATTACTCCAATAAGCCAATCTTCCTCACTAAAAGTAATATCTAATGCTAAAATGCCTATTAAAGCAAATATAAACATCATTATAATTTTTCCTATTAACATCCACAAGAAGGTTTTCTTGATATCATATTTCACTACTCCTAAGGGGACCATTAAAAGAGAGTCTGGAAGAGGAGATACAGCAAATATCATTACTACTCCAGGTATTGCTTTTGGATATTTTAAGATTATTTGAGACCATCGATCTTCCATTTCAGGATCTTCTTGACTCACGATGTACTCTGCACCTCTTCCTATTACATAGTCTAACATATCTCCAACAGCATTAGCTGCAGCAGCTAATAATACCAATAAAATAATTAAACCCAAGGCAAATTCGGGATAATAATTAACCCATGTAATTGTAAAGAGGGTAACAGGGAGTGCATAAGGAACGGGAATGGGAATAAGTGCCCCTAGAAAACATAAGAGCATAGTGAATCCAATTGCAACCCAAAAAGGAACAATAGATAATTTATCCTTATCAAACCATCTACCAAGGGCAAATATTTGGCCAAAATCTGGATTTAGAGCACTAAAAATGGTAATGAGAATTACAATTATTAGAAAAATGATCAAAAAAAGATTAACATGCTTACTAGTTTGTTTAATATACACCATAATTATAATCATAGAATTTGACTTTATAAACTTATCAGGTTATTTTTAATTTATATTCTTAAAATTCTTGTTTTTTTAATTGGATTGGTTCAATCAGTCTTATCTTCATTGAGTTTTACATTTTTATTAAGAATAAATCAAGAGAAAGTGGAAATTTAAAAAATTTTTTAAAAAATAGAAGATTAATTTAAAAAAAAAAGGGAATTTAAAAATAAACATCAAATATAATGAAAAAAAAGTAATAGTTGGTAAAATGATGTTACAATATATCAATAAAAGTTTAATGACAAGGGTTTTTAATTCTAATGAATTTAAAGGTTGGCTTCTTTCAAGGAGATGGTTTGGGGATAAATCAGCTTTATCGAATTTACAATTTAAATGTTCATTAGATTATTTTGAAATTATCTCGGAGAGGTTATTATTATCCATAATTAAGATTGAGACGCCTGAATACACGAAATCCTATTATCTTCCACTTATATACTATGAAGAATTAACTGATATTTTAGAAGCTATTGAAAATACAACAGAAAATGTGGTTTTATTAACAGAAAATACATTTAGTAAAAAACAGGTCATAAACATAGAAGGCGAGCAAACAATTTTCACGCTTAATCTTTTAGAAGGGGAGTATTGCTTATATTACTGGAAAAAAATAATATTTGATAAGACTATTTCTGAAAAGTTTCCTGCACTTTCATTACGTCTAAACCTTTATACAGAGCAATTTCAAGATGCTGATAACAAGGCTATCGTTCAAAATTTAATAGAAGTAAGTCTTAATCCTGATCGATATACATTATCACTAAAGCAATTAGGAGGAGGACATACTACAAATAATATATTCTTATTAAAGATTAAAGATATTAAGATCCCCGATGGATCTTCATTTTTTTATATATTAAAGTCATATAAAGAATATGCTGAAATAATAGAACCGTATAAATTATTAATCCTCGTAAAGAATTCATTTCCAAATGCTCCTAAGATTTATGGAACAATAACAATTCAAGAAATTCAAACGATTAGTATCCTTGAAAGCATTCCAAATAAAGGAAATCTCGGTGAAATCTACTGGAATGAACTTAATAATATGATAAAGAGTGTCTTTAAGAACATTAAAGCCGACTATTCTAAATATCTAGAAAAAATAGAAATATCGAAGTTAATTAAAGCAAATTGTATTGAAACTTTAAAAATATCTGAAGAAATTGGAAAGAATATTAAAAAATTACATGAATCATTAATTTTTCCTGAAGATGATAATTATAAATTAGAGACAGTTGAGAGTCAGAGTTTTTTGAAAAAATATACAGAAAAACTAAATTTAATGATTGATAATCTTCAAAACAAAATGAAACAAAGGTCTAAAGATGCCTTTTATAATTTACCAAAGATTAATTCAATTCTAATTGATACTAAAGATATAATAAAAAAATTACGTGAAAATTTTAAAGATTCTGAAGTTAAAATACAACCCGTGCATCAAGATTTACATATGGAACAAGTTTTATATGATAAATCTAATGGACAATATATTTTTAATTTTGTCGATTTTGAGGGAGACCCTCAGCTTCCCATTAGTGGGAAAAGAGGAAAGTTTCCGGTTGAAAAAGACTTAGCAGCGTTTCTAAGAGCGGTGAATTATATTAAGTTTAATACTCTGCTTGGATTTATTGAAGAGAAGGCTATTCAAAAGGATAAATACGAAGTTCCAGAAGAAATTTTATATGGAATGTTTTTTAGAAAGGCAGCTAAACCAATAAATCAGACGCTCGAAATTCTATCAAATTTATTAAATACTTGGGAACAAAAAGTATTAGGAAGAATTGTATTTTATTTACAGCCTAACATTCCACTAACAAATTATTTTACAATTGAAAGAGTTTTAAATGAATTAAACTATGAAATCCTCTTTAGACCAAATAAAATCATTATTCCAATTTTAGGATTAAAACAAATAACAGAAAGGACATAAAAATAACTATTTAAAAATACTTATTTTTCATTTTTCTTCAGGGATTTTAGCATAACCAAAAGCATAATAGGAGATATCTCTTCTCACCGATTGAATTCTTTTCTCATAAGAGCTCTTTAACTTACTGCTTTTCTCCATTTCACTCTCGATAAAATTTTTATCAAAATCACCTTCATCTCCTTTTGTTATTAATTGCCAGACAAACGCTTCTACAAACTTTTCTGGGCCAAATTCTTTAGAAAATAGGATATAATTCTCTTTATCGATGAATTTTTGAAAAAGCCCCATTTTTTCACACATGTCTAATTTATATTCGATGTCATCTATGTTTCCCTCTAATCTCGATAGATCGTTAATAAATTGTGCTAATTCTGTGCCTATATCGATTTGAGTAATCTCATCAAATCTTTCTAAAATATCCTTAAAAATGTTTTTTTTTAATAATAGCAAATCATTTCTATTTAAAGACCTTATAGATTTTTGATCAATTGTAATATATCTCGCCATATCAAGATAATTTCTAATAAGTGCGGCCTTTGTGATACTATTTTTTTTACAAATATCATTTAAAATTTCATCTAGTTTTTCATCAATTCTAATGGTTATTACGCCAGTTGATTTACTATTATCTCCTGCTTTTTTAGCCAAAAAATACACTTATAATATTTTAATTTTCAAATTTGATTAAAAAATTTAATGAATATATATAGTTACAATTGTAATTTTTTTCAACTTATGTAAATTAAATAAATTAATGTATATAAATGATAGTTTTTTAATAAAAAATAATAAATATGTAAGGCAATTATGGCGCTATGGACTTATTCTACAATAAATCATAGATATAATCCATTTAATTTCAGATATTAACGATGTTTTTCAATATTATGGTAAATGATAAACAAATTAGGGGATTTAAGATTTAAAATCAATAGGCATCTTGGTTTCTTTTATTATTCTGTTAATATAATATATCCTAGATTATTCATTTTTAATTGATTTCTATTTAACAATAATATAATATTGGTTTTTGCAAAGATTTAGGTTTAGAAGTATTTACCACCTTAATTTCTAGTATATTACTAAAACTTAAAATATTTTTATTAATAAGAGGATAAAGATTTTAGATCGGTTGGCTCTCCTCTTTCCTTGGATTTAGATAGATAAAGCTTATGGGTCTTTACTTATTTTCATCATTATAATAAATTATTCCTTTTCTTTAATTCTTAGCTTTTAATAAAATTGATGATCTTTATATAAACGATTGGTTATATAAATATATATAAGTTTAATAGAAGATAAATTTTTAATAGCAATTGTAAATAAAAACATATTATGTAATTAAAAATTCTTATTATAACTTCTTTTTACAATTGCATATTCGGAATAATATTAAAAGTTAAAAAAAACATTATTTAATTGTAATAAAAAAAAAAAAAAAGGGGTCTAAAAAGTTAAAATGGCAACCTTAGATAATGAATTTATTGATATGGATTTGATTAGTGAAGATAAATCATCATTTTCAGTAGTGTCTGACGATCAGATAGAATTAATAGCAAAAGCTCTTTCGAGTGAAACAAGACGTAAAATTATTCTTCAGATACAAAATGAACCAATGGATGTTTCTAAAATTGCCGCAAAATTAAAAATGACAGAAGCAAATATCTCTGCTCAAATAAAAAAGCTTGCTGAAGCAGGTTTAATTGAATGCAATTATTCTTCAGGGCAGCATGGGGTTAGAAAAATCAGTCGATTGAAATATAATAAATTAGTTATTAATTTTTAATTGAATTGAGAAATTATTTAATCTGTTATTCCAAATCAACAACTTTAAATTTAAGAAAGGTTAGTTTTTTATAGAAGATAAAGTATGTTTTCTCATTTTAAAAGATATTTTGCATTTTTTGAAAATAAGATACAGGACATTTTATGCATTTTGAAAACGAGAACGTGTTTGAGATTTTTAAGAGATTTTTAAACAGCGACTAGTTAGAATTCTTTTTTTTTTAATATTCTATTTAATTAATTAAAAATATTAACTTCCAAGGACAGGAATGGGCTTTTCTTCTTGGATTTGTTGGGGAGATTCCTGGATTTCTTTTTTTTCTGGAGGTTGATTTGATTTTTGTTTCCTCTCTATTATATCCTTGAGCTCATCGGAAATCTTAGAATTTGAAATTCCTTGACTATGAAACATTTCCCAACCATTTCTACCAGTAGTTTTTATGAACCTTGGAAGATTAGGTACCATCCAATTAAATTTCCCAAATATGTTGAAATATCTCTTTATGTTTGATCTAACGTAATCTCCACTAAGGTAATAAGCAGCATAAGCTTCTACGACTAATCGATATATTTCTTTACTTGTCAATTGGTCAGTCCTCATCATTGAATGGAATAAATTATAATGCTTATAATTCCTGCTTGTAATCATTCCTTTATCGTCCATTTCTTTGTAGAAATCAGTTCCAGGAAAAGCCGTAATGGGAGTGAATTGAACACATGACATGTTAAGTGATTTGGCATATTGTATTGTTTCACGAACCATTGTTTTAGTCTCTCCTGGAAAACCAATAATAATTCCCCCAAAAATCGAAATACCTCGATCTTGTAGCATTTCTACGACTTTACGACCCATAGCTGGAGTGGTATTTCTTTTATTCATTGCGTTAAGACTTTGTTGATGTACTGATTCAATTCCCAAGAATACTTGCTTAAATCCTGCTTTATGCATTAAATCAATTATCCATGGATTTTTATAAAGCGTATCTATACGTGATTGACAACTAAAATGTATTTTACTTGATACTCCAGAGCGAATTATTGTTTCTAAAATCTTCTTTGTACGCTTTGGTTGAATCGTGAAATTATCTTCACAGAAAAAGATAAAATCATTTCGCCAATTAATATTGTAAATTTCTTGCATTATCCTTTTAATGCTTTTACTTCGATACGTGAGATGTTGAGTATTATCTCTCCACATTTTAATAATGCAGCAAAATTTACAATTATGAGGACACCCTCGCGATGATTCAAGTTGAGCTACTCTTAAACCTAAATAAATATATTTTTTAAAATTTAAAAGATCCCTACGTGGAATGGGAAAGTTATCTAAGTTCCGTTCTAACAAGCGTTCATTATTATGAACAACTTTATCTTCTTTATTCCTATAAGAAATTCCATCGATTTCTTTTAAAAGAACATTACTTTTATTATCATCAATATAGTTTATTAATTCTCGAAAAGTATGTTCACCCTCCCCTCGAACAGCATAATCAACTGCGGAATGCATTGCTACAAAATCAGGTGCTAAGGTTGGTTGATAACCCCCGATAATTGTAGTACATCCTTGCTCCTTAGCCATCTCAGCAACTTCGAAGGCAGAAAAGATTTGTGGAGTCATGCTTGATATTGCTACTACATCATATTGGTTTAATAAAGTACGAAATCTTTTTTCTCTGTATTTATCGACTTTAAAATCAAATAACTTAGCTCCATGTTCAGGGACCATTGCTGCAATCGAGATAAGGCTCATTGGGGGGCCTTTAATAACAGCATCAAGTCCAGAAGATATACGGGCAGGATTAACATATAATATTTTCATAAATAATCTAATCTCTGTAACTATTGATCTTTTTTATAATATTTTAATATATAGAGATTAAAATATAAATTATTTTATTTATTTTAAAATAATATATAACATTTAAATATTGTTGAAACTACATAGTGAAAATTGGGTATAAAAAATGTTAAAAAATGGGGTTATTTAAAATATGAAATTAATATATTTTTAATTTTTTCAAAATGCCCTAAATGAACATTTAAAAGCTTATCTAGTGATTCTATTATTCCTACTTTTTCGATTTGTTGTGTAATTATAAAATATGGTGTTTCTTGTAACTTTTTGAATAGTTTCTCGTGTTCTTTAACTTTTTTTAGTAGAAATTCAATTGGATCAACTTTTTTAATTCCTAAGAATCCTTGAATAATTGCTATTAGCATTGTATCAAAAGTAATTCTTAATATTTCTTCATTATGATAATCAGTTTTTATAGTGAATAGATATTCTTTCTGAAGATTAATTGATTGTTTAAAGAGTTCAAGAGATTCTAGGCTTAGAGTTTTTATTTTTTCATTTTTTTCACGATTTTCGGATGCCCTCATGCATAATGTTCCGAGAGTTTGATATTCTGCAATAAAATGAATCAGCCGGGCTTTAGCTGTATAGAAAGTATCTTTTGAATCTTCATCTTCTTCGTTTAATATATCGCCTAATTTATCAAGTGCTTCTTTAAAATAGTTCGCAATAGTAAGAAATTTATTTTCAGCGGCATTAAAATCTTGATTAACAAGAAAATGAAGTGCTTTCTTTTCCTCTGAGCGATATAATTCGTCAAATTTACTCATTTGCATGACAGCTTTGAGAATCAGCCTCTTTCCGAGGTCCTTTTTAACACCTGATTTTTCATAAGCTTGTCCTGCTTTTAATAGAAATAAAGAAGAGAGATTATTGTATTCTTCAGGATCAGCCATATAGAAATGTTTTGAAGCTTTTTGCCAACATTCTCCGGCAATTTCCCAATCCTGCATTTCATTAGCTTTTTTTCCCAGTTGTATTAAAAGCTTAGCTGAAATTTCTTTTAAATCTAATTCTTCAGTTTTTCGAATTATTGATTTTAACCTATGTATTGCTTGTAGATTATTTTTAAATTTTGAGATAATATCTGCAATTCTAATATATAGCTCATCTAATTTCATGTAGCTCCCGAAGTCAAGGTACACTTGAGCAGCTTTTTCATATAATTTTATCGCATCTTCTCCATTTCCATCCTCAATTAAATCTTCAGCTTGATCAATTAATTGTATTGCTTCTAATTCTTTTTCACCTTGATCTTCGTTAGCGTACATATTCATCCTTTTTTATGTGATTAAATATTTTTATAAAATGTTAAAAGTTCTATTTTAGAATGTAAAAAGTTCTATTTATACTTAATTAAATATTTATTACTCATTTTTTATTCAAATTCTTTTAGATTATTTAGTAATTTAATATTTCGATCTTTCAAAATATTTTTAAATTCTATAGCTTGATAAGCAGAAGAAAAGCATTCTTCTGCGTCTTCTATTGCTCCATAAAAAATAAAATTGGAAAACCATGTTGCAATAAACATTATACTGGCTCTTCTATATTTCGTATGAAATTTAATATTAAGCTTTGGTGAAGAGTATTTATAAAGAAAGAGATTTGGAGCAGTTCCAACTGGAAGAATTAACGAAGTGCTTATTAATTGTTGAAACTCAAGTATATGGCCTAGACTCTCCAAGTTAATTACACCTCCATCAATCCAAATCTTCTCTATTCCAATTTTATTTAATCCTTTAATTATGCTAATGTTATTTGGCTGATTTTTTTTTGTTAAATATCCATATCTTTGGGTTGAAGTCATATTCTGTGAACCAAGTATTAAAACAACAACAGAAGAAATCTTAGATTTTTTAAGTAATTCAAGTTCTTTTTTATTTTTAAGGTTAGAAATTGTATTGTATATATATTCATCTGGTTTAATACCTCTTTCTCCAAGATATTCTATTCCAGCGATGCGAGCATCATAAGTTCCTCCTAAAACAAATGGAGGACCAAAATTATCTAAATAAAATTCTAAATAATTCACCATCTCCTCTGGTTTAACTGCTGAGATTTCAATTAAATCTGGAATGTTATACTTTTTTGCTAGGATTTTCTGCTTGTTTATCCGCTTTTTTGCTTTTTCTTTATTGAAATTTTTTGGATTATCTCTATTTAATATTGATTCTCCTTGATAAAAAATTGTTCCAATTAAGACAGGTGATAAATTAAAATTACCTTTTCCTAATTTAATACTTCCATATTCATATGAAGGATTATCAACCATGCTTACCGCATTTTTCGATTAAAATAATTGAAATAATTCAAGCCTTACATCACAATTTTTACACTGATTGTCCTTCAATTTTTTAAAGCAATCTTCATGATATAAGGCCTTGCATTCTGGATTACCACATTGAATAATTTTTTGGCCCTTATCAAATATCAAATTACAAAAAGGACAAGAATTAAAAAGAGCTTCCTCACCCAAAATGGAAGCATCCTCATAATATTTTGCGGGGAATGAATCATTAATTGACATGCCTATAGTTTTCTGACTGTCAGATAAGAATTTCAACCTTTCAGCTTGAATTACATCAGTAGGGATTTTTAACAAATAAAAGCAATGTGGGCATCTACAAGTTCCACTTGCTAGTAGATTCTCACTTAATTGGGCATCTGCCCAACCTGATAAGCAATGAATATGATAAGGCATTTGACAATTTGGACAATATCTCCCTGATAATAAAAAACTACCTCCTGACATCGGATCATTTTCGGCAAAACAGATAGAACATTTCTTAAAATTGGCTTCTCCCCTGATTTCCTTTATTCTTTGCTCTTGATCCTTTGTTAAATCTTGTTCTCTTAAAAGATTTGCAGCAATTTTTCTGAGGAAAGAAGGATGTTCTATAGGGAATTCTGCACCAGAACCAACAACTTTCATATTAGAATGAGCAAAAATAACTGCAGAGTCTTTTAAGGACTGAGCATCATTATTGTAATAATGTCTTCCACCAGTGAGATCACTTAATTTTTTTAAAATATTAAGATGGGTTATTTCTCCTAATCGAAACGTGTCAATCTTAATACTCAATCCTTGACAATACCTCGCCATTTTTATAGGATCTGCTTCGGTTGTTGTAAAATTCCCATCAGATATCACCAAAATCCTCGGTATTTTTGCTCCAGCTTTTCGTAACTCTCCAATTATTAGTTTAACAGATAATGCCAACCCATCCCCCATAGCTGAATATCCTCCATATCTTATTGAGTCTAATGCCCTATAAAGCTCCTGTTCCACATTAGTAAATTCTGTTACTTTTCTAGCAGCATTCGCAAATTGAACAATCGCAAAAGAACTTGTATTATCTTCATAAATTCTTTCTTCTATTAAAGTTTTTACAGCATTTACAGTACACTTTAATCTACTTGGGAAATAATCAGTCCTATACATTGAGCGAGAACAATCTATACAAATTACAACATTTTCAGAGAGCCTTTCTGCACACAAAAAAATCGAGCCTTAAAAATTTATTACTAAAAATATTATAAATCAAATATATAATTTGGTTTTTAAATAAATATCTTTTTTAATGAAAATAAAATTATTTATTTATTTATGAAAATATTTATTTTAGATTTAAATTAAATATTATATGTAAAAACACATAAATAATTATATCGAATTGATATGTCTGAAGAAGATGATCTAAAAAAAATAGAAGGCTTTTTTAAACCACAAATCGTCATTAATGACCTTGAAGAAATATTAGAATTCAAACCAGAAAATCTAAATGACATTGATAAAGCAAGTTCTGAAAGTTTATCAGCAGGAAATATTAATACAATTGAAGATTTAATAAAATTAGATCCTGATAATCCTCCAATAATAAAAGATATCCCTTCTCAACGTCTTGTGAAGTGGATTAAAACTGTAAAAGTTCTTGAAAAAGCAGTAAAGAAACAAATCAAGAAACAGAAAAAATTATTGATGATTGGATTAGATAATGGAGGAAAATCTTCTATACTGGCTGTAGTTCAGGATAGATTCTCAATTATTAAAAATCTTTTACCAACTAGAGGAGTTAAGAGAGAAAAGTTAGATTTTTTTGGTTATCCAATAATATCATGGGATCTTGGAGGTCAAGTACAATACCGAGAAAACATGTATTTTCTTAAACCAGAATTATTTTTTACCGAAGTGGATTTATTAATATATGTGATAGATACACAGGATCCAGAGAGATTTACAGAATCATTTAATTACTTTCAAAAAGTATTAAGTATCTTAGAAAATATGGGTGAGCCTCTTCCTGTTTTAATTGTACTTAATAAATCAGATGTGGATGTAAGAAAGACTCTTCGATGGCAGAAAAATATCGCTTTAATTAAAAATAAATTTAGTCAAATATTTGGAGAGTTAGAAAGTAAAGGTTTTTCTTTTAGTTACTGTGATACATCAATCTTTGATAGTCGTTCGATAATAATGATGTTTAGTGAAGCTCTTTTTAAGATATCAGAAACCTCTGAAATAATAGAACACATTCTTAAAGATTTCTTAATTCAAACTGATAGCGAAGCAATTAGTTTAATTTCAATGGATGGATTAATCTTTGGAAGCCATACTAAAAGTGAATCTGATGAGATGTTAATTAATAACACCGCATTATTATTACAAACTCTTTTAAATTTCCATAGTTCTATTGGTTTAACACGAGAAGATTCATTAAAAATTCAATTTTTTTTAAATAATTTTTATATTGTTGGCGAAAAAATGTTTAATTATTCAGAACTGCACATTCCTGTTTATTTATGGATTCTCACGGCTTATCCAAACAAAATTGAACAAAAATTAGAATATTTTAAAGAGCAATTAATGCCTTTAATTAATTTTTTCATATAATTTTTCTTTTATTTTAATTCTTTAGATGCTAATAGAAGAAATTCTGTACTCTTATCTATCATTTCGATGGCTTTATCAATATGAATGACTACATTAGATAATTCATGTTCATTTGCAATATTTCGCCATTTTAAAAAAGACTCCTTATGAGACTCATTATGGTTTGCCCAATGCTTCAAGAGTTTTGTTAATTTTAAAATATCTTTTTCTGGTTTATCCAAGATTATCACTTTTAAAAAAAGGAAAAAGAAAATTTAAATAAAAATTATTTTAGGCTGATCGGCACATTCGTTTTAAAAGAGTAGGATCCACGATTTCTGATGGCTTCCAGCCCTTTTCTTTGAGATATACCTGTATTTCATCTTTCATGTTAATAGGAATATCCGCTTCTACTCTAATATATTTTTCTAATTCATTTGGTAACTTAACTCCTTTGTATTTTCGTTCCAAGTCAATCCAATGGGATAATTTAATCATTCTTCCCTTAGAATTATCAGCGGGTCTTAAGCACATTTTCGCTACTAAACAAATTGCTTGTTCTATACTTTCTGCAGTAGTTAACAAATGCTCTGGACATGGTGAAACTAAATGATCCCCAGTCCCATCCCTTGCGTTATATACCTGCCAAGAATCATCATCATTCGTATTTCCAAGATACATTCTCCTATATTCTGCGCCATGTGGGCCAATAACTGCAGGAATGCCCAATCCATTAGCCATACTAGCAATACTAGCAGCTTTTTGACTCATTGCACCCCATGCAACACCACATGCTCCAACTCTATTCAAGATATAATCTGCAATCTCTTCAAAATTACCTCGTAATGGTCGTCTTGCGAAAATATTTGCGACTTTACAGGCTGCTCCAGTAATATGAGGATTAGCAACACATGAGCCCACATTAAGAATACACCCTCTATCAAAATCGCCAGGAAATCTGTCATATAAAGTTTTACCATCTTCATCCTTAACAAGCCCGATATCCATTGCTCCACAACCAGAAACAACTACGATATAATTTCTTACACAAAATTCTTCTGCCATCTTATATAATTCTTGAATTTCATGAGCATAACTTGCACAACCAATTATCGCAACAATACCAGGAATCTCTCCTAGTACAATTGGAGCCCCTACATTTCTAATTTCCGTATCTTGAATAGGACCGCGTCCAGCTCTACAATTATATTTCTCAGTTCTAATTTTCTCCTGCCCAGCATACTGTAATAATGTCAAAGGAGATACATCCTTCATGCATTCAGCTTCACACCTTCCACATCCAAGACATTCATCAAAAACACCTTCTAATAAGGAAAAATCACCTTCTTTAGCTAAATTTATGCCTTCCGTCAGGGGCAAATCGTTTGGACAATTTCTTTGACAATTTTCGCATCCATTGCATCTCATTGCCATATCAATACATCCTTGCTTGTCTGGAATTCCACTCTTTCCTGCTCTTATTGGTTTTACTTTAATCGCTGTTTCCGCTGCAACCGCTCCAGCTTTTATTGGATCTAAAATTAAAACTCCTGGCATTTTACCGCTAACCAAATCATTGACTATTTCATTCACGGGATCTCCTGTTCTATCAGGTAATCCAGCACAATTTTTTTCATTGGTTGCGATAAAAGGCGCCCCTATAAGTTGTGCTTGTTCAAAACTTCGAAGATTGACACATTGTTCATCAACCATAACGACATCTGCCAAACCTGATCTGATGAAATGAAGTTGTCTTGACATTGAACCAACGATTTTCGCGCCACTATAATATCGTGTTAAATCATGTGCTGTACAGCAAATAGCCCCTAATTCTAATTTATTTTCATATCCTTTTTCTCGCATGTAATCAACTAATTCAACTCCAGGAGCTACATTGTGTCCGATCATTAAAATAGTTGCTTTACTTGTATCCATAGTCCCCATTCCTAATTCTACTATTGGGACATCAGCATCTCCAGGTGGAAATCCGTATGCACATATCTGTACAGCATCAGAGATTTCCATACCGACAGAATCTGCCAAACCAGCTAAAAATGCTTTAGCTTCATAGTCTAAATAACTGGATTCTTGACCTGTATGTCCTGCAGCGAGAAGGTGAGTTATTGTATAATGAACCCAATTCATTGCTTCTTCTAAATCTTCTAAATTTTCAGGTTTCATTCCAATAACCAATCGAGTATGCGGCATTTCAACAGCAATATTATTTCCATAGTTTATTGGGACGTTTCCATATTTATCTTTCAACCAGTGAAGCAAATGATCTCCATGAGCGCTATGGCAAGCAGCTCCAATACAACATGCGATCTCAACTATTCTTGCTTGCTGTGTTTCCATATTAATCCCGCAAGCCCCGGTTCTACCCTTAGATAAATTGCACTTACCATATGTGCAAAGGCAGCACATATCACATATCGGCATATAAAATGGTTTATATCTTTCCATTAACTTAAAAAACCAACTACGAAGTGTTGGTATATGTGGTTTAGGGTGAGGTCCCATTGGTTCCCATTCAGTCTCATCTCCATGTTGTATTTTACCCGCAGTTAGCTCAAATCCTTTAATTGAGCCAAAAGGACCTTTATATGTATCTATTTTTAATCTTGCGCCTTTTTTAGACACTTTTTTTTTTCACTTTTTTTTGGTTAATTAATATTCTATAATTATTTCAATATATAATAATATTTTAAATTTGTAGTTCCAAGATAAAAACCGAATAGGAAGTTTAAAATTTAATGATTATATGATAAAACAAATATCTACAATTTAATTAATTTTTATTTGGGTGAAATTTTTCACCATAGTTATTCTTTTTAAAATCCTTATCAAATCATAAAACTTTATTTTTTAATAAAAATAATTTTAATTTATGGTAAAAAAATCTTCTGAGAAAAAATCTCCCGAAAAAAAATCACCCGAGAAAAAACCACCCGAGAAAAAACCACCCGAGAAAAAATCACCCGAGAAAAAATCTCCCGAAAAAAAATCACCCGAGAAAAAACCACCCGAGAAAAAAGCACCAGAGAAAAAAGAACCCGTGAAAAAGTCACCTGGGAGGGTAATCGTAGAAAAAAAAAAAAAAGAGGAAAGTATTGACTATGCACGTAATTACTTTAAAAATCATCTTAGTAGACGTATTATATATGAACAAAAAGGATATAAAGAAGTTGAATTAAAAAAACTCATAAATAAACTTCAAGAAATTTATAAAAATTCAGAAGTAATAAATCCAGACTTTTTGATGTTATGGCATGACCTAATAGATTTAGAAAAAATAGAAAAGGAAATTCCAATTCCTTATGAAATGGTAGTATTATGGATTAAAATGAATGGCCCCAATTTCAAAGGATTTCCAAAAAGAACTGACGTTATTAAGTCATTATATGAGACATTAACCTGGAAAGATATATATAAAGAAGACATCAAACAAGAGACAAAAAAAATAAAAGTTAACTATGCCCTCAAGGAAGATTTTAAAAAGAAAGAAACCAAAATCTATGTTGAATTTTTTATTGTACAAGATGATTCAATTTGGCAATGCGAGCAAATTGATAAAGAAATAGATTTAAAACCTATAGATATTCAAAAGCTTTAAATATACATTTAATTTTATGTAAAAATTAGATGAATAAATCAAAGGTATCATCAGCATCAATGTCAATATCATCAAATTCATCAATTAGAAGGTCCATTTTAAAAACACATGCTTCATCAGCTAATAAATAGCAGAAAAGCTCCTTACTTTCTACATCTATTCCCAAACTTTCAAGAATGCCATTACAAAGGCCTTCATAAATGAAACAAATGTTTTTTGCCATTATATTATCGCTTTCCTCATCAGACATCGGATCTTCTACCTTGAAAAATATCACATTTTTTTTAAAAATACTTGTAATCGTCCCATAACCGAGTAGTTCAAAATCTTCAAGCATTTCGTTAACCACTTCCTTTTTAGCAGATAAACTTTCTGAATTCCAATCTATACCTGGAAATATATTATCTAAAAGATATTTAGCAACAGTCTTTCCTACCCAAATGAGGATATCATCTGCATTAACTCCTCCAAACTCACAAAACTCTATTAAATCTAAAGGACTCATCATTAAAAGTCGAATTTTATGGTCATCTCCGTAAAATAAGTGTCCATTTTTCTCATCAATCATTATCTGAGGTACTTTTCTTGACTTTTTAGGCATTTAAATCAGTTATTCAATAATCTTAATTCAATATATTATTATTAAATTATCAATGTGATTATTTAAATCTTTTTTCAATCTTGTTTATAGGAAATATTTTAAAAAAATATTATATTAAATCATAGATCGCGTCAATTGCCTCATTAATATTTAAATTTGTTTTAATTGAAGTAAAAAGAAATTTCCACTTTCTTTTTTCTATTTTCTTTAAATTGAAATGATTAAATATTTCCTTTCTTAATCTAATTATTTGATCATTTTCATTTCTGTCGGAATGATCAATTAAGTCATATTTATTTCCCAATATGAGTAAAGGGATTTTAAACAATTCATAACGATTTATAATTTTCCAGAACTCGGCTTTAGATTCTTCAAATCTAAGTTGGTTAGAGATATCGATCATAAAAATGATAATATTGGATTCTTGAAAACCCTTTAACCATTTTTCTCTAAATAACCTTTGTCCTGGCATATCCCAAAAAACAAGAACTCCTCTATCATCTTGAAAATAATCAATATTAAATTTCCTAGTTGGTATGAAATAATTGTCATTGAATTGACCCGTAACAATCCTTCTAACTAAAGAGCTTTTTCCCACGTTATCAATTCCAAAAAGAAAAATCTTAAAGAAGGACTCTTTCTGTTCTTGAAAATTAGTTTTAAAATATTTTTCCACACGATCATCACCAAATCTACGTATATCAATGAACATTGTAATTAAGAAATTCTCAATATCAATCTCATCTAAAAAAGAAAATCTTTTTTCATTAATGATTAATTCATTTATCAATTCTTCAAATATTTGCTTATAGTCATAAGGATTATCATCCTCCTCAAAAATTAAACCTATTATGTCATTTCCATTTATGCTTATCGTAAAAATATTTAAATTACTAATTATTTGCGGAACAGGGGTATCAATTAAAAAACGGTTAGAATTATTACTTTCAATTTGTTCTTTAGTTGATAAACTCTTGCCTTTTTGAGATTGAGGTTTAAAATTATTTTGACTATGAACATTTATGATTTTTTGAATTTGGTCTTTATTATTAATTTTAATGAGATCTTCTGGATAATTGAAAATCTCAAGACCATTAAAGTTTTGAAGGTTTTTCCTTCTTAATAGGAAAATATTTATTAACAATTAACATTCCAATATAGTTAATTAATATAATGGAGAAAATAAGTATTCTTAAAAAAAGTTTTGTTAAATATTGTTTAATCTATTTAGGAAATAATATCTTATTATTGAATTTGTATTGATTTCTAATTTTAATTTCTCTGTTTTTTCCCTTGAAGTATTATTAAATAAAACCTCTTTAGATTAATTTATTCACTCTTTTTAATCAGGGATGTCAAATGTTGGTTCAGAGTCAGATTCTTCAGGTGTTTTTTCTTCGGTAGGTTTTTCAGGGGCTTTTTCTTCGGTAGGTTTTTCAGGGGCTTTTTCTTCGGTAGGTTTTTCAGGTGTTTTTTCTTCGGTAGGTTTTTCAGGGGCTTTAGCACCTGCAGGTGTGTTACAAATGGGACATTCTGCCCATCCTTTCCTTAATCCATATCCACAGTTTAAACACTCAGGTAATTTTTCTTCAGGTTTCCATTCAGGAATATCTAATCCGCCCTGTCGCTTCTTAGATAATTCAGCTAATCCATCTTCAGTCCACATTTCCATCCCCTCAGGAACACCAGAACCTCTTTCTGATGCTGCTTTCAACAAGTCTTCTTCTGACCAAGTATCTAATCCAGGGGGGGCTCCAGCACCTGTACCTCTCCTTTGCGCGTCATCAGCAAGGCTTTCAGCGGTCCAAACTTTTAATTCTTGACCTCCTGGAGTTGTCACAGTACCACCTGGTTGTGCGGTTTTAGAAGAGGATCCTTGGATTTCTGCAAACCGGATTACTTGGTCACCTTTCTTTGAAGAGGGTTCTTCACAGCAAGCGGCTGAGAATCTAAGAAGTCCTTCAAAACATTTTGCGAATCGATCAGATTCAGATTCTTTTGCTTCATTAACAACTACTAATAAGGTTAATTTATCATTAGGTTGAGGTACAGCAATCCCAGTTATAGCAATATCCGTTTCAATACGTTTTGATTCTATTGCGGATGTTATTTTTTCCATGGCATTCAGTAAATCATTTTCTTTCATTAAGAAGTCACAAATTGGTTCACCATGTCTTTGGTAACCCTCATGATATTTAGCTAAATGGTTTTTAGTAGTGCTTGTATCTAAAGATTTAATAATTGCACTTATATACGGATAAATTTTAGATTTTGGGTCCTTTTTTTGTTGATCGTTAAGTTGAAAACCTCCTAAATCAAGTTCTCCCATTACTGGTGCGAATAGAGGTTTTGCATCTTTCATTTTCCCATATATCGTTGTTTTTGAAATAACGCACTTAACTTCTCCATAATAGGCAATTGTGTTATCTATTAGTTTAGGTTTTTTTTTTTCATCTAAATAAATTCTAGGAAATGAGCGAAAAATGACATCAATCCAAGGCATTTCTTTCACAGGTATAAATACAATACAGGTTTTTTCAATTAAGTTTTTTAAGTTTTTAAGATAATCTTTAAGAAAATCCTTCAGCTCTTTTTGAGATTCTTTATATGCGTCTCTACCAAGCTCTTCATCAGCCTTTTTAATAAAATTCTCTAATTTTTCTTTATTTTTCTCTAAATTTCCACCAAATTTCTTTACATCTCCAACAATATTATCCTTCATGATAAATGTTGCGTCTTTTATTATTTTCTTTTGAAAATCAGAATGTTCCCCAGATTCTATATACTCTGTGACATCAAATCCTAAATTTTTGATGAAGATTTCATATATTTTCGACAATTTTAATAACCATTTTTTTAATCAGTAATTATTAATATATAACCTCTGCTTCAATATAAAAATTTATTTGAAAAACATTTTATAATTATTTTATTATTTCAAAAAATTATTTTAAATTTTCCTTTTTTAAATAATCTCTAAATCCACCAACTTTCTTATCATTTAAATAAAGAGAGACACATGATTTGTAATAATAAAGCTTACGGAACAAATTTAAATTGAAAAAGCGGCTCAATTATCCCACTTATACCATTTATATACTAAAAATAATCTTATTAGATTAAGAAAAAATTGAATAAAGAATTCCTATTTTTTAAAAAGAGTTTTTCGATAAGGCGATTGCAGGTGGAATTTTTATTCAAAATTTTTTTAAGTAATAAAGGTTGTGTGTGTTAATTATTTATACAATATTATTAGTAATAAAAGGATAGAGTCTAATAAATTTGTAATTTTTAATTAAAATCAAGGAAAAATAAAGAATTGAAAAAAATAAATTAAAAAAATTATTAATACAAGTAAATCTTATTTAAAGATCTTTTTCTTGTACAGTTTTTCTGCCATTAGCTTTAGCCCTACCAATTGCTTTATCAAGAACATCAATAATCGCATCATTAAGAGCGTCACCATCAATTAGGTCTCCGCTCGTGTTGCAACCTTTACCTTTTATATATTCTCGAATTTTACTTTTAACAAAAAGGGCATCAACTTTAGCTCCACCTTTTTTAGCCATTTTATATTCCTCCAATATTGTTTTTATTTAAAAAAATTTTAATTTTAAATATTGATTAGTTAAGCTTATTTTTAAACTTTAGGGTAAAATCATCATAAACTGGGAATATTGTCGGTCTAAATGCATTTTTACTTTAATCCTTTTTCATCAAAATTGTCATAGTTAAATGTCTAAACTCAAAAAACCTTAATTAATTTCGTCATAAATATGATTATTTCAGATATTTATGGTAAAAACGCCTTGTTATTCTATTCAATTTAATGAAACTCAAAAAAAATTAGAATTTAAAAATTAAAAAAAAAGATGAGAAAAAAAATGATATTTTAAATAATTTAAAAATTGTGGATGATTATAGGTATTATAGATTTATAATATTATTTTATACAAAAAATTTAAATTTTAATTCAAATTAAACCTTATTAGTATTTGAAATTTGGGTGAATTGAATTTAAAAATGGATGTAGATGTTTAATTGGTTCAAATTACTGAAGATAACAAGATATATATAAAAATTCTTTATTGGGGTATTGGTGGGTGCGGAAAAACTACTATTGTGGATACCCTTTATAGATTAACAAAAGAACAGAATAAAGATATTGAACCTATTGGAACCCTGACCAAAATTTCAAGTGCCAGTGGAGCAACTTTATATTTTGACAGAGGTATTTTTCAGTCAAAAAAATCAAATAAAGTATATTATCGAATTTATACTGTAGCTGGACAACATAGTTTTTCCCCCCTGAGGGAAAAGATATTTCAAGGAACTGATGGGGTTATTTTTGTAGCAGATTCTCAAGATCATTTACTTGAAGATAATATTGAATCCTTGAAGGAATTAAAAGTAGTTTCTAAAGGTAAATTAATTAATGAGCTGCCTCTAATTATCATGTTAAATAAGCAGGATCTTCAAAAAGTTTTTAGAGAAGAAGATTTTAAACAAATATTAATTGATGAAAAGCTTTGGTACAAAATGGATGATAAATTATCAATATGGAATCCATTAATATATGAAACATGTGCCTTATATAATAAAAACAAGGATATTTACCGTAGTTTTTCTGAATGTGCAAGAAGAACGAATATATATCAATTATATGGAAGTGGTGAAGCTCCTGATGAGACAGAATTAAAAAAGATTCCGGATTTAGATGTGTAACCATAAAAAGCCATAATTTAATGAAATCTTTTTCTATTTTACTTTAAAAATATTAAAATAATAATTGTGAGCTTTTTATAGTTAGATCAAAAAAGCACTTTATGACTTTAAACAATGAATCAATGCTTACTTCAAAGATAAAAAGATTTGCTGATAAAAGTCATATACACAATCTTTTTATTTTTGATAAATCGGGCTTATGTTTATTTCACTTAAATTTCTCAAAAGTCTTTAAAATTAAAGAAGACCAATTAATATCTTCATTTATCACGGCAATTATGTCTTTTACAATAAAGGTTATTGGAAATAGAATGGAAGCTGTAGAGATGGGAAATGTAAAAATTGTAATTATTGAAAAAGGATCTTTCTATTATGGTTTATTATGTGATTCTCTTGAAAACTTACAATTATTAGAAGATCTTGTAATAAAAATTCATTATTATTTTATAAATTATATTAATCGGAATAATGTAAATATTCAAATTCAGCATATCTGCGATGAAGAATTTAAAAACTCAATTCGAGAGATCTTAATTAGTTCTATAAGCAATGAGTTTGATATACCAAAAGAAAATAAAATTCTTACATATTTAGAGGAATTATCTTTAAATGAGGACTTAAAGGGAATAATTCTATTAACTGACAATGGTAGAATTATTTATTCTTCTTTGAAAAAAGCCTCAATTAAGAATTTCTTAAAAGAAGTGGACTTTCGCATAAAAATCTGTAATAATAATATTCTAAAACTATTTTATACTTCAAAAGATAATAATATTATTTTTTCAGAATATGTAGAAGATTCATATTTTATAATTCTTGTATTCGATTTTAGGATAAAATTTGGTCTTGCAGAACATTATTTATCTAAAGTTGTTAAATTTATTAAGAGTGTAATACATTGAAAAAATATCAATTAATACATTATAAGCAATACTTTAAATAAAAGCTCAATATATATTCTCATATAATTTAAAAAATGTGATTTTTATGGATAAAAAAAGTAAAGAGAAATGGATGAAATTTTTTGCATTTTTAGGTGGTCTTATAGGTTTAACTACAAGCAATTTTAGGTTTTGCTAATATTGGTGTGCTTTATGGATTCCCTATTATCTCCCCATTACTTGCCCTTGTTTTTTCTGTGCTCCTTCTTTTAAGTGTTTTTAAACCTAATGATCCAGTACCTTATAACACTCTCTTTGTATTAATTTTTGGAATACTGATTCTAGTATTCGGTTCCTTCATTGGTGGAGTGCTCGTAATAATCGGTGCCATATTTGGACTTCTAGCTTAATTATAAATTCCTTTTTTTTTTTTATATTTTTCTTAAAATTCCTATACTTTCCAAGGACTATAATCAAATTTAATTCTAAGCAAATAATCATCTATATTGAAGTTATTCATTTTTAGAGCTTTTCTGAAAGCTCCAAAATTCGCGCCTTCTAAGTAGTAATTGATAAGGATATTCCCAATTTCTTTATCTCCTAAGGAAATTAGCCCTTGTAATCTGGCTTTATTAAGGATGTTGCTTATATCTTTAAATTTCAATTTGATTGACAGTATATCCCTCAATTCTTTCTCAAGTTTTTGATAAGAAGATTTAAGCTTATTAATATTATCACTTAAAAAGAAATTAATCTCATTTTCATAAGGGGTGTTTAATTTTGGAATAAAAGGATTTATATTCACTCTTAATGAACCTTTATCAAATCCAATTTCATTAAAGCTTTTCAACATTTTTACGATCTCCTCTATATCTCCGTCATTCTCACCCGGCAATCCTATTAAGAAATAAAACTTTACATTCTGAATCCGTGATTCTTTTATATCTCTTAAAACTGAATGTATTTTTTCATTAGAAATCTTTTTGCCAATAGAATATCTTAATCGTTCTGAACCTGTTTCTGGAGCGAGGGTTATAGTTTTTATTCCTCCCATCTCAAGTAACTGAATGAGGCTTAAATTTAAGTGTTCAATTCTTATTGAAGGTATCGTAAATTTCCTCCCTCTTTCAATTATAAATTCAAGAATCTCAGCAAATCTGGGATGGGCGGAAATGCATGCCCCAATTAAACTGATGGTATTAAAATCAGAATATTTTACTCCATTTTCTATTGATTGGATTATCTTCTCATAACTTCTATTTCTAAATGGTGAATTATGAAATGAAGAGATGCAGAATTTACATTTAAAAGGGCACCCTCTATTAACTTCAATAAAGAAATTTCTTTCAAAAATATGCTTTTTCTCTGAGGACTCTGAAAGTAATTGGAAATCAGGAATCGGTGCTAGATCTAAATCCCGTTGAACAGCCCTTTTAACTTTATTACAAAGTGAAGGAACAAAAATACCTTCAATAGATTGAGCTTCATTTAATAATTCTTGGTAACCAATTTCTTTATTAATATAATTCTCAAATAAATTAAAAAATGAGTTCATATTTGGTTCAAAATCCCCCATAAAGATTAGATCAAAAAAAGAGCTAAAAGGGATTGGATTTGAAGTTGCCACAGGTCCCCCAGCGATTATTAAAGGATATAGTGTTCCATCATCCTTAGTAATATCTTGACGTGCTTGAGATGTGAATGGTATTAAGGAATCTTCCAAGATCCACAATATATTTCTAAAATCATTTTCAAACTGAAGAGAAAATCCTAATATATCAAATTTATCCAATAAAACTCTATTTTCAATGCTTCTTATTTGGTTTTTGGGATTATGATAGGCATTAGCAGGATATTTTACCTTTTCAGGAAGAAAAATCCGCTCACAAGCAATTTTTTTATGAGAATTTATCAAATAATATAATAGTTTGATAGAGTAAGATGACATTCCAATTTTGTATGTATTAGGAAAAATTAATCCAAATGAAAAATTAATTAATCTCCAGTCTTTAACTATCAAGTTTTTATCAAGCATTGGGAAAGAAATCTTAATTTGATTGCATTGAGATATATTACATCATAAAGTTATTACATCATAAAGTTATTATTTTTATTTAGCTTTTTAGGACAAACTTGTATTATTTAAATCAAAAATAATTAAAAGGTTAGGATATAATTCTAATTAATCTTTTATACTCTAAATTTTTTCTTATGATAACAGGTTTTGGTTTAATATTAGGAGATCAAGTAGTATATTGTTCAAATGATGATAAATATCCATTATTTGAAATAGTAACACTTATTGAAAAATTATTAAGAAGTATTAATCCAAAAAGGACTTGGCGTGTGAATAATCTATATTTAGAAACTCCTAATTTCGATGCTGAACGAATGATCTTTAAACATGTAATTTATAAACAAGAAAAAAATCTATTTTTTTGTGTCTCTGGAGATTTTCCCGCAGATACTAAAGAAGCGAGAGAGTTGTTAGAAGTATTTCATAAAGTAATCATAGAACACTATGGAAATATTGAAGAATTAAAGAATGAAACCAAAAGGAAACATTTTAAAAATGAAATGAAGATAATTATTGATTGGTTAATTGATAGGTATGAAGATGAATTAATAAATTCACTTTTTTTAAAATCTGAGATAAACCAAAATATTAATAATAATATTCTATATTGCGGGATTTCAGGGCAAGGATTACCAATAATTTCTCAATTATATAGTAGAAGGCTTTTAGATAATTTGGATTTAGAAATTAATATGGAAAATGTTGAATTACTTAGTTCAGATATATCTGCTAAACTTGCAACAATTGCAATGAATACGATAATTCGAGCGAAAACATACATTAAAGAAATTCATATTGAAGATTTAGAGAATCCTAATGATAGAAAAATATTTCTATTTGGTAATATCTATAATTATACATTAGATTTCTTTGCGTCTGGAGAATTTTCTCTGATTTATGAGATATTTAAAAAATTGGAAAAAAGATTGTTAAAAGAGGAAATTTTAAAAGAAGTATTTGGTGGACAATTAAAACCTTATCACTACTTACATGATGTTATTAAAGATTTTTTTCATGAAGGTTTATAATCATCAAAAAGGAGTATCTGGAGATTGTTCTTCTTTTGAATTATTATCAACCTTCTGTATTTGATGGGGTTTTTTTTTTTGTAAATTTTTTCACATTAATCCTTTCAGTTCTTTTAATATCAGATTTTCTGGATCTTTTAACATCAATTTCTACGATATCAAATCCATCCTCAGGTACATCTTTATCTTTACCTCCCTCTGGAATTGAAATTAAATTACTTTTAATTATCGTCGCATTTGCTAATGGGTATATGGTTTTAGCAACTCGGGCAATTTGATTTTGAAATTCTCCATAAATTAATCCATAAATAAATTTCTCATGATTTAAAGACTTAGCAAATTCATTTAAGATATCTCTCATAATTTTACGAATAATAATTTGTTGGGAACTTCTAGCTCTTTTTATTGTTGTACAAACGGTAGTTATTCGAAATTTGTAATTGTCCTTAGTTGAGACATTTTCAATTGTAGTAATTTTTGATGACCCTCTCCCGATTAAAGATCTAACAAAATCATTAGTATATTCATGACCTATAAAAATACTATTACACTTGTTTGCCTCAGTATTTACATCTACGATTCTGAATTTAAGCTTTAGATTAATTTCAGAATAATTTCCTGTAAATTCAAATAATATTGTTTCCACAGTTCTTCCAATAATATTATCCTCTAATCCAATAATCTCCCCGATTTCTTTATGCTTGAATATTTTTGGGGTAACAATGCTATACCAATTTTTATCCTTGAATAGAGCTCTCTTTGCCAGAGGTTTTTTTTTTTTCCCCATATTTTTTCTCCATAATAATTGTGAAAATAATTATCTCATTACAAGAGTTCTAATTTTTTCAGGATCATATTTGAAATCTTGAGCTATTTTATTGGATTTTTTATAATATTTTATTAATCTATAGATTTTAGCCTCAGTACGGTTCAAACCCTTTTTACCTTGAAGATCTTTATGATTAGTTTCTAAGTGTTTTCTTATACTCAAAGCTTTTTTAACTAAATTCGAAAGATCTTCAGGTAATGGTGTTTCAATCTTGTTTTCTTCGAGGATTTGTCTTATTCTTTTACCTGATACGACCTTTACAAGAGGAATTCCATATGAATCTCTTAATATGATTCCAATCATTGATTTAGAATAACCTTTTCTAGCAAGTTTAACGACAAGACCTTCAACATCCTCAGCTGATCTTTCCACCCAAACTGGTTTTTCCAACCTTGATGGTCTTGTACTCCCACTTTTCCCTTTTTTTCTGGAATGTAAACGGGCCATAATATTTAAATATAGATTGTTAGAAAATTTAAAGTATTAAATAATAGATTAAAATTAAACTTTTTGTTAAGTAGAATATATAGTTAAATAAATTTTGGAAAATTATTGATAATATGAAAAATGAAGAGAAATGTATAATCTTTATAACGGGAAATCAGCATAAATTTAATGAAATACATTCTTTATTTCAAGAATATGACTTGAAGTATGAATTAAAACAACGAGATCTCTCTCCTATTGAATGTCAAGCGGACACAATAAGGGAAATTGCAGTATTTAAACTTCATAATATTAAAGATAAAATTGAGGATTCCTTTTTTGTAGAAGATGCTGGTCTATTTATAGAACATCCGCTCAAAGGATTTCCTGGTGTTTACTCCTCTTATGTATTTAAAACCATCGGAAATGAGGGGATTCTAAGATTGATTCCTGATTATAAACAATCAAAGGCCTACTTTAGGGCTGCTATAGCACTCTACTTTAAACCTTTAGATGACATTTTTGTGTTTGAAGGGAAAGTAAAAGGAAGAATATCAGGCTTAATAAGGGGAAAGGGTGGATTTGGTTTTGATCCAATCTTTATCCCTTCTTCCGTAACAAATAAAACTTTTGCCGAACTTACAAGGAAAGAAAAGAATGAACTATCTCATAGAGGAATGGCAATGAATAAATTGATTAAATTTCTTAAAGAAAATCAATAATGCCTCATCTTATTTGATTAAAAAAAAAGCAAAATTAAAAAAAAAAAGAAATAAGATGAAAATCTCAAAAAGTCTGTCGAAATATATCCATAATATTTAGCCTAGATAATTTCCGTAAAATTAAATACATTCCTATAATTCCGACTATAACCGCAAATATGAAAGTTCTAAATAAAGTAACTGTAGGAATTGAGAAGATTGCAGGTAGCTCCGAGATCAGACTCATATTTGTTTGGAGTAGATATGCTGAAAAGGATCCAACTATCGTTCCCATGATTCCTGCTGAAAATAAAAGTATAAAGCTTTCAATTAAAAACATATTTCTGACATTTTTTGATTTCATACCCATACTTCTAAGAATGCCGATTTCAAATTTTCTCTCTAATATTATACTATACATGGAACTAATTAAACCAAAAATACATATTAATACGGTAAATAATAGAATTATTTCCAACATAATACTCTGACTTTCACTTGTTTCTTGAAGATAATTAATTTTTGAAATTGCATCATCAATAAGAAAATCACGTTCCTTATATTTTCCACTTATCTGATCCTTTACTTTATTAATATTTTCTACCGAATTATCTTCAAGATTTATAAAAATTTTATCTACAATCATATCGTTTTGACCTGGATTCTTAACATCCATTAATTGCGAATAAGTATCTACAGAAACCATTACACCTCCTCCAAATGCCATCATTTCATTACTTTTAAAATTCCAAAATCCTGGAATTCCTCCAGAAATTCCAACAACTTCAAAAATAGTACTATTTCCCACATCATCATCCTTTTTCTTGTCATAAAATGTTAATCTTACATTTTCTCCAACATCTGAAATTCCAATTACTTTGGCTATGGATTTTGCTATGATACAAGTATTATTTCGTTCAAAAATTTGAGAAAATGAATAATCAAATCCACTATTAGGGCTTTCCCATATAACATAATCCTGATCTATTAAATTAATGAAATCTTTATCTATACCAATAAAACCAGCAACTGTTTTATCAAAATTCATATAATCTCCTATTTCTACCATATATTTATCCTCTAATGATGCTGCAGCATGAGATGCAAAGAAACTCCTTAGCTGATCATTAGGAGAGCCTGCTCCAACCTCCATCCCTCCCGAACCCATTCCAAATATTGCTGATAAACCTGCCTGTATGTCGTATGTATTATGTAAGGCATAACCTATTTTTTCAATGCCTTCAATTAATTTTAATTCTTCAACTATACCTAAAGTAATGGATCTACTGTGATCATCCTCTCCTTGATTTATAATGACAAGATCAGATCCATATTGGACTTTTAAATTAAGTTCTAGATTTTTTGCCTGCATTCTATTAATTCCAGTTAAAAAAAAGATGAAGGAGAATGAAATTGCAAACATAACAACTGTACTCGTATTGCGCCTTCTATATCTTCTTAAAGATATTGCAATAATATGAGAATATTTTTTTATTGCTGGAGATATAATTTTTAAAAATAGCTTCTGAATTAACGGAATAATTCCTACTGAAGTTAAAACAAGTCCTACTAAAATTGCGCATAATAATCCAATAAAAAGTCCAGCAGTTAGCGTGTAATCTCCCGTTGCAATGATTCTTGGAAGTAGAGCAAAAACTACTATTCCAATTGTAGAAATTGCGATACCACTAAAGAAACTTTTAACATTCATTGAACCTTCTTTTACAACTTCCCAACCCTCTTCTTTTATTTGAAAAGGTGTAATGGCTTTAATTATATCTATTTTTACTGTTTTTATCGCTGGAATCATGGCAACGGATATGGAAACAACTAAACCAAGAGTAAATGCAAAAATTATTGTAAATGGCTTAATAACAGTTTCAATTGTATTAGTAGTTGATGGATTAGACATCATATTAAATACAACTTCAGAAATAAATGGGACTGTTAAAAATCCTAGCAAAATACCAATAAGTGACCCAATTACACCTAATATAACTCCCTCAAAGAGTACAATATTCATTGAAAGCCGTTTCCTGCCACCAACAACCTTTAAAATCCCAAACTCTCTCATTCGTTCTTCAGCAGAAGTGCTAAGTATCGCATTTATTAATATTCCAGTAATTAAAACTGAGAGTATTGTAATAAACCAGTAAGCGATTGTGGTCATCAACATAAGATATATTCCTTTTTCTAATTCTTGTAATTTAGGCATTGAAATAGTGTATTCATTAAAATCTAATCGTTCTTGAACTCGTGCGCTAATCTCCCTTAAGCTTCTTATCGTTAAATCCATATTACTTGAATCATATATTTCTGTAGGATTTTTAATAACTCCAAAAATTATATTAATCTGGTTTAAACGATTGAAAAATCCTTGGGCAAAATTTAAATTTACTAAAATGAGAGCAGTCTCGATCCGCATGAATTTAAGCTCGTGCTCGCAGATTTCTATTACTGTTAAATCTGTTACATTTTGATTATATTCCAAATGAATCTTTTGTCCTCTTGATACATTCATTAATTCAGCAGTTTGCTTTAATATCACGCATTCCCCATTTTTAGGTTCTCCTTCATAGATCTCACTTGTTTTTTCATTATTATCATCCACTAAGTAGAGATCTCCTATTGAACCTTTTTCTGCTTCCAACTTGAAGTCTAAACCATACACTTCAAGACTTATATTCTTCTCACTAAAATCAGATGATGTCTCAACTAACATCAATATTCGTGGAAATAATTGGTCAATTCCCTCAATATCTGCTAAATCATCGTGAATGATGTTTTCATCAAAAAATGGATCATAACTAAGATCAGATCGGGGCGTTTTAGTAATCAAGATATCTGCCTCCCCCATATTACTTGTAACTATTTTAATGTGATTATAGGATATTGTATCATTAATTATTCCTATTGCTGTTAATAAAAATATTGATATTGCTATGCCTGCGATTCCAAAAAATACTTTGGCTCTCTCTCGTTTCATATCACTCAAAGAATGCTTAATGAATTGTAAATTCATCTTACTTTTGAGCTTATATGCAAGTTTTTTAATTTTATTCATATTCTCCTACTTTTCTTTATTTAAACAAATTATAATATCAATCTAAAATACTAAATCCTTTCTCTTTCTTATCATAAACAAATTCTCTAAGAATTTTTCTTTTTTGTAATAATATTTCCTCGACCTCTTCTCTTTTTAACCTAATTAACTTAATTATTTTATTCTCATCAATACCTTTCTTTTTTAATCCATGTTTTTTTCTCAGTTTTCTCTCTTTTCTTTTAACTGTGGGACTACATTTTTTACAAAAATAATTATCTTTTGGTGTATCCTTAAATTTCCATTTTCTACAAATTAAACAGTAATATGCTACATAAATATAATCTTTTTCACATGTAGGACAATGTGTGTCAAATCTATCTGATGAAAACCATGAATCACAAAATTTACAATATAGGGTAAATGGTCTTTGTAATTCTTCTTCTTGGTTAAGGGATGAAATGACCTTTCGTATTTTATCCTTGTCCTTATATGCTACTGTAGTTTTTTTAGCCCAATAATAATCCCTCAAATCAGTAATCGAAGTAATGCCTTTTTTCTTTAATCGCTTATGTATAATTATTCCTGTTATTGTTATTACAGCCATTATTATCAACCATGGAGTCCATATAAGTAAGTTATGAAGTTTATTATCAACTATTATATCAATTTCGGCTTGTGCTTGATTTCCATCCATATCAAAAATAATAATATTAACATCGTAAATTCCATCACTATATTGAGTTGTATCCCATTCATATGTTAGGATTCCTGTAGTAGGATCAAATTTAATCTTCTCTCCATCATTTTCTATTAGCTTATCGTTTATATAAATTTTAATTCTTGACAAATCAAGTTCAATGTCATCAGATATCTTTGCTTCGATAATGGTTATAGAATCAACCGTATCGTGATCAGAAGGATTTAAAATCTCTATTATTGGAGGAATAAAATCTGTTGTTTCATCATACCCAATAGTAATATTATATAATATCCAACCCTGACCAAGTTGAGAACCTTCTGAATTTGAATGTAAAGTAAATCTAAGCATGATAATTTTATTAGAATATGATGAAATATCAATTGTTTCATGAGCTGCTGGAAATTCATAAGTATAATCATATGATATCAATTCGGTCCAATCTTCTCCGTAATTCGTGGAAATTGACACGATAAATCTATCAAGATTCGATTCTGAAACACCAAATTCATTCTCTATACTTATTTCAAAATCATAATCTAAATATAATGGATATTCATCTCCGCCTAATATAGGCTTTGTTATTAAATGTGCGTTCCAATTATCTCCATATCCTAATTCATCAGAATCAAAATCTCCCTGCCCCGCATGGAGTACAAATCCAACATCCGAATAATTAATAGAATGCCATGTATTTCCTTTATATAACCATGCATTATATTCCTCTGGCATTGGGTATCCCGTAATATAAAACTCATCTAAATCATTACAAGAAAATTCATAACCTATTAGCTTTCCTTTTTTAATATAATTATTCTCCATTACTACAGGATTTATTAACTCAATCTCAGAATTATCTTTATTAAACCATTCTGTATTATTAATATATTTCCCATCTGAAATATGAAATCTGAATGATCTATTGGATATGTCTCCAATTATAAATGATCTCCTAAAAAGAATTCCATTATCTAAAGATGTAACATTCCAATCTCCAAAAATATTAACCATTGTATAATTTTTTAATTTACCATCTCCATTAGGATCAGGATCTTCAATTTCAAGATACACATAATCAGGATAGTTATTATCCTCATCAATATATTGACAAGAAAATCTAAATATTTGATATTTAAATGCCTTATTTGGATATATTTTCTCTACAGTGTTTTCTGTATTTATTGTAGGAGTATATTGATTAATCGTATAATTTGCAATATTAAAATAATCCAAAATAAATCCCCTATTGTTAGTAAGATCAACCTCATCATCGATGAAACTACGAAATCTGAATTGGACGAAATTATCCTTATAATCAGATAAATTTATTTCTTCCATAAACCAATCTTGTTCTTGTCCATTTGATCCACCATATTCCTTTAATTGCTCCCATCCTGTCCAATTTTTAGTAGCCTCTAATCTAATGTAATCTTCTGAATTAATGCTGACACGAATACCAATTCTTAATATTGGCTTAAAATTTTCATCTAATTGAGTTAGATTAAAAATGGGGGTTGTTAAATTCCCATGAGGATATTCTGGATGTGTTGAATCTGTTTGATAACTGTATATTGAAGGTGTAGAGTGTTCAGTACCAAAATATATTGATTTCCAAGAATTTGCATGAAGGCTTGACCTATTATCATTGACATTTGATTGATTTAAAATGTCCCAACCCGTTCCTTTTTTGGTCCATTTTGTGGGCATTCCATTTTTAAAGTCATATGAACAAGGAATGGAAATACTATCCGTAGGTAATTCAACTTCAATACTGTAATTATAATTTAAAGGAAATCTCGGTGAATTTTTACCATCAGAAGTAAAGAAGAAATATGAATAATTTCCTGGGTGTCTAAACTCAATTTCATCAGTTCTATATATTACTCCTTCTCTAAAATCTAAATCTTGAGTAGGTTCTTGAATATATAATGAAATATTCTTTCCTGACTCTATGATTGAAACATAGATCTCCTGTGGGGGTGCATTAGATGTATCATTATCAGAATATTCTATGAAAAAAATGTATTTATCAATAGTATAATTTTTAGGAGGAGATTCACCGTTTTCATATTCAGTAAGACTCATAATGGTTGTATTTTTATTGTAATTTAAGTAGTAAGTTATTACAGGCGATTTTAATTCTGGAGAATAAATATTTGAAACATTCTTAAATTTTATCGAAAAGTTGCTAGAACCCTGAATTGCTTTAACAGTAAATATACATTCAGTCTGATTCTTTTTTGGGATAAAATAGAAATAATCATAGTCAAAATAAGATTTTCGTGAAGAGGCTAATAAAATTGGCTCTCCATATTGATCTGATTCATTAGAATATAAATAAAGGTCAAAATCCGCATTAGAATCAACCCCTGTAATGCTAAAATTATAAGTTGTACTTGCATTTAAAAACACTCTTCGAGCAAATACATGTTTTCCTAAGGGATTATCTTGTGAACTACTTAAATTATCTGAATATGAAACATTTAAATCCATTGATTTTATTAAAGCATCTATAGCTGCTTGGATATTTAACCTTCCATAACCCTCATGAGGATCTTTTAAACCATCTGAATTTGATTCTAAATATCTTGTTGGGGAATATTTAGATAATCCTTCATTAATTTCAGTTGTTAAGGGATCATCTTCTCTTGGAAGGTTTGTCTCAGATGCAGTCATTAATAATGTGGATTTTATAATGTTATTCATTTCTACTAAATTATTATCTTTCCAGCTATTCCACTTACCCCAACCCGCTTCAATTAGAATGTTGATCGCAGCAGCTACAATTGCTGTAGATATTGATGTGCCAAATCCACTTGTAGATTGATTTGAAAAAGCATCCCCGCCCATAATTGTTCGATGACCTGAAACCTTACTACCTCCTGGGGCAACAATATCTGGCTTAATCCTTCCCCCTCCAAGATTTTTTGAAGTAATTTCTCCATCTTCGATTGCTATACCCCCACTACTATAAGAGGTCACTTGATCCATATCATTTGTCGCACCTACAACTATAGCTCTTTTATTTAATGCTAATTTATTTAATGGATCCGAGTTCTCAAGTCCAGAATTCCCAGCAGCAATTACTACCATAGTTCCATTTTTAATTACGTCATCAATTACTTTATTTATAATTACAGAGATATTATTATTTGATGTACCAATACTCAAGCATACGCTAACAATATGGTACTTACTTTTATTCAATACTACACTTCCTAAAGCATCTATTAAATCAGACACATAACCCCTCCCTGATTGATTAATTATTTTGTAAGCAACAATTTTAGTATTATTTGCAATTCCCGTTGAAGAGGAATAATTTTGGATGTAGGACTCGGGATAGAAACTAACACTTGCATTGAATGAAAAAATTGGAATCGCCATGCTTTGTTTCTTATATTTAATATATAGATCATAGACGCCCTCATTATTTTGGGTTACTGTATGGTTGATTTGAAAATATTTCTTTGTTTCATTGTTGTAGGAATAATTAACCAAGTTGGAATTATGAAATAATTCAAACCAAAATTTATCTATTCCTGAAACTTGAACATCATAAGTTGAGTTTAGCATGATTGTACTATTAACTTTAGAGGCATTGAAGGAAAATATCTTTAGTGTATAATTACTTGATGTTGTATATTCTCTTGAAATATCCAAATGAGAATAATTTCCATATAGATTTACTTTCGTTGGATTCTCAGAGCTATTAATACCTGTTCCAGCAATTATCGAGGCAATATAAGTTCCATGACCATTATCATCTGATATTAACCCTCCTGGGCTAATAATATTTTCCCATCCAATAATAGTACCATTCATATTATTTGGAGTATATCCATTTGAAAAATATTCATGATTTCCATTAATTCCCGTGTCTAATACTGCAATAGACGAATTTATATCTCCTTTAAATCCATTAAAAAACCATGATGAATTTAGTGCTTGAGTTTGTAAAGTAGCATAATTCATTTGAGTTTCTATAATTCCATCTATTTCAACACTAGCATCTGGAAAATCATTTGCAAATAATGATTTATTTGGAGCATATAGAATCCCACAAAATCCAGAACTTGAAATAAAAGTATTATTCCATTGTTTATTGATCGTTCCTCCATAAAAATTTTCAAAACTATTTGTCACTGTTGAATTAAATGAAGTTTGATTAAAGAAAACAATGACTCTAATAAAATTACCATTAGAAGAATATGGATTAATTTGACCATATTCATCTTTTTGTTCATTATTAGTATCAAATTTTCCAAATTTAATCCCTAGTAATGTATTTGTACCAATCAAAAACAATAATAATACTATTATCCTTGATTTTTTATTCACTTCTTATTTACCTCATTTATTTTTATCTATATCAGATTTTTATTCATTCTTTTTTTTTTTCTATTTCACTATTAACTGAGTTTTGAATTTTATCCTTCTTAGAAATAGGCATTGATTTTGATAATATAATTAGCCTAGCTTTTAATGTATTATCGGCCTTGAAGATTACATCTTTAAAATCTAATCTAAATATTGATTTATCACTTCTTATATGTTCATACTTACTTTCCTTATATTTATGGCTTTTCCTAATAGATCCTATGAGAATGACTAATGCAATTATTGCAGGAATTATCATTAATGAATATATAACAAATTTAGGCTCGTCAATTTTAATTTCAATTTCATTTGAATATACTTCATTTAAATGGAGAAAATAGAATTCTATTTGAGCAGGTTTAAGAATAACAAAAGCTTGACTCATTGCTTTAATTTTGTACTTGAATGTAACAGATTCTCCTGGATCTAAAGAACTAATAACATTAACTAATTTACCCTGAACTAAAGAGAATTCTATTTGAGTAAAACTTATTAAATCACTTACAATTATATTTTTAATGCAAATATTTCCTGTATTAATAACCTTAACTGTAATCGTAATATTATCATCCTTTTCTACCTGTTTTTTATCAGCTGTTTTTATAATTTCAAAGTTAATGTTTCCTAATAATAACTCTGGTGATTTTACAATTTGAATAGTTCTACTTTCAGAACCTTTAATATTATTAATAGAAGGATAGAAATAACCTTTCCAATTTGTCTTTCTTAATGTTATATTGAGAGTCTTACCCTCATCACATTTGATATTTGTTAAACTTAGCCTACTATTATTATCAATCCTGATTAAATTTCCATAATAATCATTCATTGTCAAATTTAAATCATAAATTAGTTTTAGACCTTCATTCTTTATATGAACAGTTAAGTTAAAATCTGAATTAATTGCTGGAGAATAATTCGTTGATGTTAGATTTATTTCAATTGTTCTAAGATAAGGAAACCTGCTTTTATAATCCACAGGAGTAGAGATATAGACTTCATTTGGCATTGAAGTTAATGATGACGAATTTCCACCATCTATAGTTACTGAATTATTGTATATAATTTCAACATCATTAATGCTAGCTGAATTAGGTGTGTAAAAAGTGAAGCTGACAATTATTTCTTTAGACGGAGCAAGTTGAGATAAATTATAATACAAAATATTGTCCTTAAGTGTAAAATTATTTGTATTGTTCATAATTCCTGGAATTTTTAATGTTATACTTACATTATAAGCAATATCAGATCCAATATTTTTGAATCTCAATGTATAGTTATTTAACTCTCCTAAACTTGAATTATAAATGGAAACATTAGCAAATGCTATTATTGATGCCATATCATAATTGCTAAAGGATAATGTATTTGAAGTTTTATGATACTTCGTATTTCCGGAATCTGTACTATAATAAGAAATAGCACCACTTTGATTAACAGAATTTACATCTCTAGTTGCTAATTCTATATATATAAAGTCAATTGAAATATTAAATTTATCTGTTTCTGATCCTTTTATTTTAAATAGTAGGGTATAATTATCCGGTGCTGCATCATCAAATAACCACATGAGACTATTATTATTATTATTTCTAGTAAAAGTAAAAGTCCATGAGTTATTATAAAGTGAAGTAGAATCTCTATTAACTATTTGAAATTCTTCACTTGCATCATTCCAAATTTCAAAATCCAAGTCATAATACCCGGTAAAATTTAATATAATTGAAACTCTTTCTATTGGTTTATTAATAATATCAATTTCAGAATTATTCTCAAATCTGAAATGAATCTCTAAATCTTGTTTATCAACATAATTTTGTTCAGATTCAATTATCCAACTTTCAGTATCATTATTTAATGCCATGCTTGAATTTGTACCCCCAATTTGATTACCCCAAATAACTGCTGGTAATTCTGGAAAAGTATCTTTAATGACAAAACTATAATTATAAAATGTAGTAAATGAATCGATGGTTGATAAATCAAGATTTTCTATAAGATATGAAAGTTTCTGAGTTACATTTAACATCCAATTTCCTCTATACCAAATACTTTCATTGTTAGTAAATAATACTTTTAAAATTTCTCCCTCTATATAAGTAAGGTTTCCTTCAGCCACTAAATCGTCGATAACTCCTACCATTTCAGGACTATATGGCATAGTGTTGGTAGGGTCACTGGGTGCATTAGGATTATCCGGGTACCAATAATCAATTGCCCCTGAACCAAGACTATCAAATTGAAAAATTCTAGGTTTTTCAGTCATTCCAACAAATTCTTCAAGGGAGTTATATTGACCTTTATATCTTGGATCGAATCTTATATAATCCCATAACGCATTATAAATATCTTCGGCATCTTCTCCAAAAAAATTAGATAATAATACTTCAAGATCCATTTCTGCGTTAGATGGAACTCCCCAAACAGTCTTATTTCCAATATTTTCTGCCGTTATATTAAGTGAAAACGTCCTGTAGGCCCCATAAGATGCATTCTCACCGATAATTTTTTTTGTTATTATTAGATTAGGCTCTGAATATGACACATTATAAGTTATTATAAATTCATTAATGGGATTTAATAATCCTGTTGGAATGTATGGAAATCCATGCATACCATATTGATCAAGGTTATTTACTAAATCATCAGGATCATTCAAATTTACAGGTTTAGCAAAACTTGTAAATATTCCTTCTTCATTCATCCAATATAATTCAAATGAATAATCTTTTAAGGTCCTGGCATCAAGATCACTTTCTGCGTAATATAACATCATACTAATTTGTTCTATCAAATATTCATTAAAATCAAAATACTTTGGAGTCATATCGACAATGTCAGTACCTAAAACATTGATATCTATTACACTCATATAAGCACCGTTAAGGTTGATAAATACTTTTTCACTCGGATGGAGCTCCTCACCATCATAACCTAATGCACTAAATAGATCAAACTTATATTGATTCTCTTCTATCTTCTCAATACCCTCACTTTTTCCTTCATATTGTATCATTAAAGTTGTATAATGCGAATCATTTTCGAGAACAAGACCAGATGCAACTTCATTTATTAATTCCATCTCTCCTTCTGATAAAGTTTCATTGGCTAGAGCGCCCATAAAAGTATCGCTTTCTGATAAAACTCCATATTGCGCTAATGCAAGATTAAATTGGCTATATGCTGTATTAATATCATCAAAATTAAAATCCATTTGATCTGTACTTACATCAATATCTCCTTCAAGTAATTCTAATGAATTAATAAGAACATATGATGCAGAAAGATGGTAATTTTTTAAATATACTTCACTTTTTAAACGATTAATATCTAAAGCCTTCCAATATCCATCTTTTGGAAGATTTTGAATAGTTTCTTGAAAAAATACATCCCAATCTGGATAATATCCTACGAAAGGAAAAAAATTACCATCAGTAGAATTTACCATAAATAAATCTATTTTAAATTTTCTTTTTATAATATCAAGTGCTCTTTCAGCTCTAGTTTTTGCATCTTCGGGAGTAAGTTCTTTATCATAATAGAGAAAACCTAAAAAACTGTTATAATTTAAAGTCATTGAAGAACCAATAATATTATCATTTAATACAGTAGGAAACATTTTTGGTCTAATCCCATTTGAAGCACTAATAAAAATATTAATTTTATAGAACGCATAATCACTAATATCAAAATGAGGTAATAGATTTGTATCATTCGTGAATAATGATTGTCTTATAATACTTTCTGAACCTGCGATGTACGCGCTAATCTGTTCTGCATAAAAGTCTGTTCCGGCAACATCTGAAATTCTTAAATCATTAAATTCTGAATTTAATTCTTGCAATGCACTATCTATTTTATTAAGGTACTTTCCATTAGAATTTAATTCTATTAATGGTATTAACAATACCAATAAAAAAATCAAGAATTTATTTATATTTTTTAATTTTCTCACGGTTGATGTTTTCTCCATAAATTAAGTTGTTTCACGATAAATATCTGTTATTTTCTTCTTTTTAAACCTTCGCAACATGATCTTCATCCCCCCTACAATAAACAAAATAGATAATAGGAAGATCCCAAATACAGTAGCGAAAGGAAATTCCGGTACATAAGGTGTTTTATTGAATATTTGCATTGTTGAAGAGAGTAACCATCCAGTCGACCAACCTACAATTACTCCTATTATTCCACTACTTAACATAATTATTAATGATTCAAGAACAAATAAACGATTTATATCTTTTCCTTTCAAACCTAAAGTCCTAAGGATTCCAATCTCCTTTTTTCTTTCAATAATCGTAGAATATGAAGAAGAGACAAGTCCAAAAAGACATATTAAAATAGTTGTCGTTAATATTACAATAAAAAAAAGATTTATTGCGCGATAACTAGTTCTTCGCATTGTTGTCCTTCTCTGAAGGTTAAATAACTCATATTCATAATAAGTTTTCCATAAGTCATTGATGTCATCTTCAATATCACTACTTTCCTCAACTTTATTTTCTTGTAGTTTTATAAAAATTTTATCAACATAAGTAGGCATGGACAAATCAAAAATATCTACATATGTTTCATGAGACACCAAGACTCCAGCACCACCACTCGTGAAAAAACTACCTCCCGTACTACCAAAATCATCGTAAAATCCGGGCATTGATGAAGCCATTCCACATATTCTAAAAGGATAACTTTCAACTTCCAATCCTCTTTCAACCGTGATCCTAATCTTATCATTTAATTCTAAATAAAGGTCAACTGCTATACTTTCAGAAATAATACAATGATAATGATCCTCATTATTAAATAATTCATCAAATGCCTCTTCTCGTGTACCTTTTGTAAATGTCATATCTATAGCGTTTATTGTAGAAGGATATTCTTCATCTATTCCATATAATTTAATTTGTGACGATGATGTCCCTGCGTAATCCGAAATTGTAGCACTAAATATTTTTCCTTGTTCAGAATACACTTGAGTTAGGTGGGATGGAGTTGCTAATACTGTAGATACTTTTTCAATACCATCTATACTCAATAGATTATATTTAAAATCTGTCGTTAAAATTTTACTAGGATCAACATCATATTCAGCGGATTGCATTGGATTTATTGCTTGGCTTTCTAATCCATTGTTTTCATAATTTGATGTTTTTGAAGATGTGCTCATAAAACTTCCTCCGGCGAAGTTGAGAAACTGCCCCCAATCATACTCTTCTTCTTCTATCCATCCTGAACTTTCCATATATAAATCTGAGCCATATCTTAACCGAGTTACTAGAAGTTGTTGTTGAAATTGAGCTGCAACAATAGTGGAAACGAATAATACGAACGAAAAAGTCATTGCACACATTATTATCGTACTCGAATTTCTCCTTTGGTACCTAAAAATAAATATTTTTATTACTTCATGTAATTTACCGGATATAGGTCTAAATATTTCGGTAAATATTCTTATAACTAAGGGAACCACGCCTAAACCCGCTAATGTAAGCCCTATTAAAAAAATCAAGAGGAGAGTTATCATTACTCCTGCCGTAAGCGTACCATCATTCGAAAGCATTAATCTTGGCATTACGATAAAAACAAACATCCCATTACAAGCTAAAATAAGTCCAATAAAGATCAATTTATAATTTACTGAAGATTTCTTTCGCAAATGATATAAAGTATCCTCATGACGGTAAGGGTGGATTGATTCAATGAGCTGGAGTCGCATTACTTTTAGAGCAGGGGCTATGCTTACTATTAATCCTACTCCCACCCCCATACAATAAGCAATGATTATTGATATTGGAGAGACATATAATTCTACTGAAGGAGTCACTGAACTAGTGACCCTTGCACCAATAAGAACCTTCACAAATCTAGGTACAATGTAATATTTACAAGTTAAATAAGAGAAGCCTATTCCTATAAGGCATCCTATATTGCATATGAGAATGCCTTGGATCAAGACAATGCTTAAATTATTTTTCTTATAACCGCCTAAAGTCCTAAAAATTCCAAATTCTCTTATCCGTTCTTCAATTGAAGTCTTTAATATCCCATTAATTAAGATTCCCGAAATTAACATTCCAATTATTGCTGCAAATATGAATATTATTGTAGTTGTTATGGTTACCATTTCAAGGAATCTCAATATTCCTAATTTTGGAAGAGTTATGTGATATTCTTCTATCCCAATTTTAGATTGAATATCAGAGACAATTTCTTTAACTCTTCTCTTTGAACCCTCAACATCCCTTGAATCATATAGATTTGCACTGTCTTTAAAAAATGCAAGTAATTTATTACATTTACCATTAAAATCATCAAGTGAAGAAAAAAGATTAATAATTGTTGTAATATCCACCATGATGAGATTCTTTCTGCGATAATTACCATCCCATTTTAAATCATAATCAAATATTGCATCAACTGTTAAATTCGCCCATAGTTCCTCGGTTTGGTTTCCATGGGTCATGCTCAATTTAATACGAATTGTATCTCCTTTAGCATATTTTATTTTATCATTAAATCCATAATATATCGCACAATGATTAATAGGCAAGCTGTTTATTTTTAATTCTTCAATATCATCACTATCAGGGTCAAGATTGGGTTTAAGAAAAGTCCCATAATTAAGATCCTTTTCTCGAGCAAAATCTATACCTGAAACTGTCGATCTATCTTGAATATTTGTTAATTCATTCGTATCTTTTGATTTTGAAATATTTACTACGCCAGTTATTTCAATTCGGGGGATATATTGATCAACTATGTCTGTAACTGAATCAATTTTATCAATTATTTCTTGGAAATCAAAATATGATGACCTATTAACAGGCTCTCCATTATAATGCCTAACTCGTATTATCATATCCTGATCTCCTGATTCTCTACTTAAATAATCGACAAAACTTACTGACACGGTATCAGATACGAATAATACTATACAGAGTAATGATACGGAAAGCATTACTCCTAATATTCCTAAGATCGTTCTTCCTCTCTGATTGGAAAGATCTTTAAAGCTGTATTTTAATATTAGTTTTAGCCTTGACATGAAGCAAAAATTTTTTTATTTCTTGATTAAATTTTTTATATCAATTATTTTATTTTCAAAATATCTCCTTCGATAACTCCATTGACATTTATTTCTGCTAACAATTCTAAAAGTATATCATTGAAATGCTCTGGTAGGGTCATTAATATTATTCTTGGAATAGAGTTTTTCATTTCAGAAATCTTGATTTCTGTCTTTCCTTGATTGGCAAAAAGATAGGCTAATTGCTTACTTTTACACTTTTCTTTATTTATTTCTCCCTCTGTTTTTCTTTTAAGCTCCATGGTTTCTGTTTCCTTAAGCCCTCCTATCTTGCCTTTTCCTGTTAATTTTCCATCATTCATGTGAAATACGTTTGTGGCAAATTCTGAAACTGCCGCATCGTGAGAAACGCAAATAAATGTTGCGCCTTTCCTATTTAAGTCCCTGAGAAGGTTTAATATGAGAATACCCGTTCTACTATCAAGATCTCCTGTAGGTTCATCAAGCACGCAGATCGCTGGATCATTCGCAAATGCTCTAGCAATAGCAACACGTTGTTGTTCTCCTCCAGAAAGCTCTGATGGGGTATGATGGGCCCTTTCATCTAACTCAACTAGCTCAAGTAGGTCCATTGCTCGCTTTATTTTCCCCCTACGGCTTAATTTGCCAGAAAAATGCAAAGGAACCATTACATTTTCCAAAGCAGTCATTTGAGGTAAAAGATTATAAAACTGAAAAACAAAACCTATCCTATCTCTTCTAATATCTGCTAATTCATTATCAGAAAACATAGAAATATTAGTACCCTCTAAGAAAACCTTACCCCTTGTAGGTGTATCAAGACCTCCTATTAGATTCAATAATGTGGTCTTTCCAGACCCAGAAGGACCCATAATGTCAATAAAATCGCCTTTATCAATAGTTAAATCTACTCCTCGTAGAGCTGCAACCGCAGTTGTGCCAAGTAAATAAGTTTTATGGAGATTCTCCGCAACGATAAGATGCTCATAATCTTTTCCGATTTTTTTATCTTGGGAAAGTTTTAAATCCTCTTCTTTTTTAGTTATTCGTGATTCTTTAAGTATATCTTTTTGTTGCTCTTTAAGTTCTTTTTTTTCTTTTTTTTCCTTCCATTTTATAAAGTCTTTGGATAACTTACCTTTCCAGAGTGATAATTTTCCTGTTTCACTTTCATATTGTTCCATTAATTCTGTTTTCTTGAAGTCCCTTGTTTTGGACATTTTATTTTACCTTTAAATTCTTTTTTCTATTATTTTTTTATTTATATAATTATTTACCTATATCTTTAAATAATCTCATTTATTTGTTGAATTCCTTCGGTTAATCTTTTTCGATAAAGATGAGTTTTTGAATGATCTCTTTATCAGATTTATCTTTTGAAAATTCATAAATCGGATTTATTGAGAGAAGATCTGCTATATTGTCGATAATGATGGATGTCAGAGACTTAATGTGCGTTCTTTAATTTCTTTAATAATTAAATATCTGAGACATTTTTGTTTTTTAAAGATTTGTAATGCAAACACACTTATGAAGCTCTTTTTTAACAAAATTCCTATTTTTTTTTAGCAATCTATTCAAGTTTCTTATTTATTAGAAGATTTGAGATTATTTTTTCTACTTTATTTTAATAATTTAATTTTTAATCCATTATATATAAATTTTATAGGTTATATTTACATATGTAAAAGATATTATTATAGGAATAACTAAATATCCGAGGAGATAAGAAATCATAAAAAAATTAAAATTCTCTTAAAAAAAATTAATTATCCTTTTAAATTAGCAAGTTCTTTTCTTAATTCCTCATTTTCCTTCCTTAAAGACTCAACTTCTTCCATTAAATTCTCTGCGATAGTAGAGGCATGTTCCTTTGAAAAAACATTATCACTATCAATCGTAAGATTTTGAACTTCAGCTCCTCTTATTTGCAAATCTTGGTCCAAATAAAGGATTGCTAAAATGTCTTTTAAATCCCCATGCAAATAAACATAAGGAAAAGGAAATTTAGAATGCTCCTCAATCAAGCTTTTATCCAATTGAACTTTATGATTTTCATTACAGATATTACAATTATAGATTCTAATAACTGATTCTTCATTTTTGGACATTATTATATATTTAAAAACAATTCTATAAAAATAATTGTATTTAAAAGGTAATTAAATTTTAAGTTTGTATTATTCATTTATATTCTAATATGTACTATAGAATTCAATCTCTAAGAGAAAATTTTTTATATTAATTTATACTAATAATATAAAATATGGCTAGATTTGAACAACACTCTTCATTTGCATTCTTAGTTTATTATCTTATCTACATTTTATGGAAAGGGACATTTATTTTACCAGTATCTCTAACCTTATTAATTGTAATTTTTGGATCTTTACCTGATTTTGATGCGATTTATTTGCTTTTTAAAAAAAAGGAAGATAGAAAAATTGGAATGAAATTTCAGCATCATTATTACTTTTGGACTCATTGGCCATTAAGTTATAGTCCATTAATAATCATTTTCATTATTAGCCTAATTTTTAATTTTTATCCTGAATATTTTTTAGCTCCTGTAATTGGTATATATGTAGGACATTTCCTTCTAGATTCAATTTCATGTGGAGATGGAATAATGTGGGGGAAGATACCATGGAAAAAAAATCAATATGCTCGATTCTTTAATTTTTGGCCGGGTAATTGTGGCGGGTATCATGGAGTATTCTGGAAAGCGCGTTATCGAAAAACATTGATGAATAGGATGTGTAATATTGCTGTAATTATCAGTACTATTATTATATCTACTTTTTATATTATCAGTGTTATCGAATATTTTCAAGGTAAAAATCCTCCAGGAATGAATTTCTATTATGTAGCTCCCGTTATCGCTTTTATCTTATCATACTTTATTTGGAATAAGTTTAATAGCCTTGACTATTTAAAAGAACCTCCTGAAGGAAGATATGCTGATTATAGAGTAAATACTGATTATATCTCTCGATTGAGTGAGAAAAGTAGAAGAAGACATTTAGAGAAATATTCTGAAATATTGAAGAAAAAGAATATTATCATCAAAGTAAATTAAAAATAGTTCATTTTTTTTATTCTACTTTTAGCTTTTTTAATTCCCCTAAAATCATCATGTAAAGATTTTGTTCGGCCTTAGTTTTATTCCTGAAAGGTTTTGATTTAAGCTCCATAAAATAATGTAGAACTTTTCCTTCAAGATCTATAACTTTTGGATTTTTAGCAATCCATTTAGGGTCGTGATCTGGACCATTTTTTTCATATTCGAGAATGATTTTAGGTGTTATCCTATATAGCTTTTGTAAATACTCAAGTAACATATTCTTGTTAAAAATCACAGTATCCTTTATAATAACATCCCAATCCTTGTAAAAGAAGTCGATGATTTTTTTCTCCACTACAGAGATGTTTAAGTCCGAATCTAAAAAAATCGCAGCACATATTGCTTCAAAGACATCGGCTAAAATATTAGTGCCTTCTATTTCTTGTTTTTCTGATCTAAAGATATATGCATTCAAATTAAAATATTTCCTTGCAATAAAACTTAAAGTATTGTTATTTTCTATCGCCTGCTTAGTTTTTGTAATATTCTCTGGATCAGTATTATTTTCCTTATATTTTTTAAAAATTAAAATAGTTTTTAATATCGAATCTCCTAAGATTTCTAATTGATCATAATGGGGAATTTCATCTTCATTTCCTTTTTGTGGTGTAGTTAACGCTTGTTTTAATAATATCTCGTTTTTAAATTCATATTTTATTAATTTTTGAAATTTCTTTAACTTTATATTTTCTACTTCAGACATATATAGAATAACTATTTATTCAATAAATTTAAAAATTTTGAACAGATTAGATTTAATATGGAAAAAGGAAATTTGGACAAAATTCATAATTTAATTAAAATTATTGAAGAAAAAAGTTCCGAACTTGAAGAATTCCTTTCAGATTTTTCTTTTTCATCTAGGAAAAATTTACTCCAAGAAATTACCCGTGATATCATAAAAAACAGTAAAATAATGAAAGATATGGGTTTAGTTCAGGGAATGATTTTACCTGCCAATGAACAAGAAGAACCGTTACTCGTGCAAAGTTTAATTCAAAATACAATTTCTCAAATCAAGGCTAAACCAATGAAAAAGGTGATTTTTTTAAGAGATTTTCTTAATGCAATACCAGAAATCTCTGATAATGATAAAAATGTAATTTTACAATCCATAAAAGATGAAAAAATTGAAAAATTAAAAGAAAAAATGTTAATGTTACTAAAGACCTTCAATTTAAAATTATAATCTTTTCTGGAAAATCAAACTCTTAAAAATATAGTGCTTAGTTTTTCATACCGGGTTTTTTTAAAAATTTATTTATTTTCATCATAATTGTTGCTGATTTCATGCCTCGGATTTTCATTTTCCGTTTTAGTACTAATTTAATAATCCCTTTTATTCTTATTTTTCCTGCTCCCATATCTAAAAAATTCATCACCGTAGTTTCCAAATATGCATTCCAATGAAGGTTTTTCTTTTTAAGATTACTTTTAGGTTCTGCGTCAACCATTTCTATTGAAATTTGACCATTTTCAAGGATAAAGAGTGCCGCATTTTTGGCTCCCTTTGCACGAAATAGAATCTTTTTATTTTTATCTGCAAAGACTCTTCTAAATATCTCATCTTCATTTAAAGGCAAATATAATTTCGCAAGAGCACCAGAAAGTCCTTTTAGTCTTTTTTTCTTAGGTCTTTTTGGAGGTTGTTGGGATTGTTGGTGATTTTGAGAACCTTGGGGAGATATATTATTTCCTTCCATAGTTAAAATCTCACATTTTATATTTAAAAAAAAAATCTTTTTAATTCTATTTAAATCTTCTTAAATTAAAATCTTTAAGGTTTTTATCAAAAGAACAAATGAATTTTGAAGAAATGGTTTAAGTGTGTCTCCCAACCAAAAATGAGTTTAATAACCACTTTCTTCTCCCGAACCAAAATACTCTTCGAATGCCTTCCTATCTTGAGCTGAAATTTTTTCTCTTTTTAAACCATCTTTAATAATTATTGGAGTTATTTCCGTATCATCATGTTTTATTGTTTTAATGATTTTATATTCCTCTTGGCTGGAACCAAGCTCGAATTCCTCTTCACAAGCCTTACAAAAAAGTTTTCCCTTCCTAGGGATTAATATATTGTCGCAATTAGGACAGAACTTCATATTTTCGAAGATCACCTTTAAGAGGGCTATTTATATTTTTCGGTTTTATTTGTTGTTTTTATTATCAACCTTTATTATTAAATAAAAATCTCTATTTAAATTTATTCAATTTTTCTAGTTTGTTCATGTTAGTACAGATATAAAAATTTTTGTATAATTTTTTTCCATATCTCTTTTTTTTATTTTTAAAACATTATATAATTGAATATAGGAAATGTTATATCTAAAAAAATCGATATAATTTATTAGTAGTTAAATAATGTTATTAAAACTAGTAAAACTTACCTAATCTTATTTAAAATTATCAAGAAATCTTGACAACTTGTGGGTTTAACACCAAACCCTGTATCCCATCCTCTGCTAGAGAATTTGGGAATGCTTTCTTCATGATGTTATATCCTGCATTCACATCGGCATTAATAATCGTTCCCTTGTGAGATTTGAATAATCATCTTTTAACTCTCTTACCTGCATACTTGGAATGTTTCTTGATTTCTTCTCCATCTAAAAACGAACATTTACTCGTATAGCTCTCTTCTATTAATACTACATCAATCCCAATCAACATTCCTTTATATGCAATCTGATGAAATAGTTTAATAAAAGGAATTTGAACAAATTTTTGATTATTTACCCTACCGATATTGCATTTCTGCTTCCAACCTTCGTTATATCCTATCACAATAGTTCCAATATCATTTTCCTTGCAATAACCCGTAATTTTTCAATTTCAATTATTCTTCATTGAGAATTTGCTTGATTGTTTCTTTTAATTTAGGAATATGGTTTTCAACTACATCCCAATCTAAGTCATAATCAACACCAAAATAGTGATGGATTAATTTATCTCTCATACCCGCAATTTTATTCCATTCGATCTGTCTATATTGTTCACATACTTGTTTAGGAATGACTTTTACAGCTTCGCCTATAATCTCCAAGCTTCTAACAAATGCTCTTTTTAAGGTTTCATCTTTAATAAACTGATCATGAGTTAATACTTTTAATTTGATTGATAAATAATCAATCTCATTATTTATATGGTTGATTTTGTCCATATAATCTTTAGATTGATTCAAAATAAGTCTCCTTTAAGATCCTATCCTTCATATAAGGATTGAGAGCATCAATAGTAAGTAAATCTACTTTCCTCTGCAGAAGTTTTTCTAATACAAAAGCTAATTCAATAAAATTATCATAATTTTTTTTTCCCTCCTCAAACTCGACAATAAAATCGATATCACTCTCATTAATATTATCACCTCTCAAAAAGGAGCCAAATAATCCAATCTTTGAGACATTATGATTCTTTAATTTTTCTTTATTATGCTTGAGAAGCTTGAATATCTCTTTTTTATTTAAAGATTTCATTTTTTTCTAACTCAATAGGTATTAATCATATTTATTAAATATATTCATCCTAATATTTCTTTTTACTACGATTTAAGAAAAAATATCTTCTTAATACTGAAGGTTATTTTTAATTTACCTTCTTAGTAAATAAATTTTATTCCTTTAACCTGTTTATTCATGAAATGGCAATGGAATATGGATGAAACCCTACACCCTCTATCCCGTCAACCGAAATGGCATTCGG
>JAEOTJ010000441.1 GCA_016839905.1 Promethearchaeota archaeon
CCTTTCGACCGGACCTTATCTCCGTCAAGGCATATAAAACTCGAAACCTTTTCGAGCTTCTTTTTTTTGGTAAAAATCCTTCTTAATTTCTGAATTCCTACATATATTAGAATGAAAAATAAAAGGAATACAATCCCGCCAATAATAAAATAAATAATATAATCACTCATGGTTAAAACTCTTCCATTATGTTTTTTTAGTATTACAATACGGGCAGACACTTTCTTGATTTTCATATTCATTATAATTCTTGCCGCAAAACGGACATTCTATTCTCTTGAGCTTCCCTTGTTTCAATAACAACAAGTCCATTTCGCGATTAAAATCAATTATTTCTGCTCCTTTTTTAAAATCCTCAATTAACTTGATTTCCGCGTTAGAAATCTCTCTTGAATCCAAATAATATTCTTTAATAAAACTCAATAGCTTGACAATATCTCCATCGAAATGACTATCAAGTTCGGATAGTAATAACATCCTTGACCTTTTCAATTGTTCAGCTTCATTTTTAAAGGTATTAATTGTTGCCTCCATTTTTACAACACCGATTTAGAATGTTCTACCCCTTGAAATTTGTAATTTAAAATTCATCACGAATTAGATAACTCTCTTAGCATTTAAATCACACTGTTGAGTTTATTATTATTTATTTTATTTGGTTTAAACTTGTTAAAATAGATTTAGATCTGAAAATAACTAGTTAAAAAAAAATTAGAAAAAGTTGGACAGCAGGATCCTTAATAATTGGAGGGATTTCCGTTGCTTCCATTATCGCGGTCCTACAAATCCGAAAGAAACCAAGTAGAGAATAAATTTATTTTAAAATTTTATTTTTACAATATACTATTTTTTCACTTTCCTATTCGATTTAGTATTTCAACCCCATCATCGTCATCATGAACAAATATAGAGACCTTTTCACTTTTGGATGGTTCTTCTTTATCTTCTTTAGTTTCCGTTTTTACTGATGCAATTACTTTTTCTTTTTTACTTATTTTTATTTCTTCTATTTCTTCTTCTGTTTCTTCTTCAAGATAAGATGGATTATTTATGATATCATCAATGGCTCTGACCCAGGCTTCACCTTGCGTTCTTGGCACGTAGACTGATTCAGGCATTTTTGGTTCATCATGAGGTCGTATAGACTTCCTCAATTCGAGGAGCTCTTGCATTTTAGCTCTATATTGACTAGCTTTTACTTCAGTTAAAGATCTATCATTTATTAATTCTATTATCTCTCTCTCGAACATTTTGAAAAAACTTTCTGTACGATGTAGGTTTAAACGCTTTGGATCTTCTTCTATATGCTTTAATACACCCCAGATTCCATCAATTTTGCTTTTTGCCTTGTGATCTTTCCAATCATTTTCGGACATTAACCAAGTCCTCCTTTTCTTTTTATTTTTTTTAGTACATTATAAAAATGAAAACGCCTATATTTATTCTTATTGTAAAACTTCTTCTTAAAATAATCAATAAATAGTTTTCTTTTACTAAAATCGTTAACAATAAAATATTCTATAACAATATGTAAAAAGACCAGACCGTGCAAATAAAAACCATCAAGTCTTTTTTGATTTAAACCTTTAATAGTATCTTCTGTTAGAAAATAATCAAAAATTAGAGGATGAAATCTTAATTCCCTTTCAACATAATTTAAAGTCAGATCATTTTGATCACTATCAATTGATTCTATCAAATTAAGCATTTCATCTCTAATTATATCATAATTTAAAAATTTTTTCTCAACAAATTCTGCGATACCTCCAAAGTTCTCAGAAGTAATTCTATGTAAGATTTTAATTTTTTTATTCAATTTGTATTTAATAATCTCCTCTATCAGTACTCTTTGTTCATCCCTTAACTGATTTCTTTCCGCTTCCCGTACTAAAGATACCGTATAGCTCCCCAATTGTTTATAATCAAGACAAAATTTTTGAAGTAATTTATCCTTATATACCACGATTTCATTGTTATTTACTTTAAAATTATCTTCTTTTATTCCAAAAAGTGAAATTAAAACTCTGGTTCCTGAGAAATAATATGCTGAAAAAACATTAAAATAAAGTAATTTTCTAAAAGGGTATCTTTTTATAAAGAGTTTAGGAAGGTAATAATCATATTTAAATAATCTTGATAACTTATCCGCTCCAAGTTCATTGATATTCTTCATGGTGACTTTATAGACAAATAATTCTGTAATAATTTCTAAAATTCTGTTGGATGTATGCCAAAAGTAAGTGAAAAAGTGACTTATCTCATGAATTAATATGCTATCATATAAAAAATCCTCAATTTCAACTTTCCTCTTAAGCTTCTCATTATTCTCGATCTTTTTAAGACAATGAATTACTAAAGGATTAATACCCAACCAAAAGAATATTTCTCCAGGATGAAACGTTCGATCAATCATGGCAGATAATAAAAAAAACCATGAGGGGTTATCATCCGCCGTTATTAAATATCTGGGTTTCTTAAAGAAATGTAATCTCACATCTCTTCTATTATAATCCCTTAATAAATTAATACGAATTGTATTAGCACGAACTAGATTAACATTATATGATACAAACTCAGAGAATAATTCCTCCAATCCATTCCCTTCCACCCGAATAAAATGAAAAAATCTTTCTTTTATATCAGGTATTTTATCGTCTTTTAATTTATTTAATAATTTAATTAAATCTAAAACACTGGTTGCTAATTCTCTCTCGACTCCCCCTATAATTTCTATGATCCTCGTATCGAAGTCATCGGCGATTCCCACTCCCCCTAAATTTATATTAGAGATTTGAACGGGTTTAATGGCGGTAAGGAATTGATCCCTTGGAATCGAATTCTTCCGCGTGTCTGCTTCGGATAATGCATATTTGTATGATTCCTCTTCTTCAGAATCTTTTTCTAAGTCCAAAACAACATCGAGTCTCTTTCTCATACTTAATTCCTTATCAAAAATCCGAAGATATTTAAAGATTTGCTCCACTCCAGCTTTTGAGATTTCATTTCTCATCGCAATTTGACTCAAGGATAAATTAGTATCGTGAATATCTTTAATTATAAAAAAAAGCTTTTTAACAAACTCAATCTTTTCTGGAATTTCCGCTCTCCCGATGCCAAAATATCCAAGGATCCTATCATACACTCCTCCGACATTTGCTTCTTCAAAGGATTCTTTTCCTTTTCTTATTTGCTCATAAAGACCGCCCCAAATGGATCCTAATAAAGAAATTTTGATCACACGCCAGGAATAGTATATTTTTTATTTAATATTTTTTTTTTCTTTCCCATCAATTTTCCCAACCATTGCAGCTTGAGGCTGTTTTGAAGAAACAAGTTCTTCTCCATATAATTTATTGATTTCCTCATCAATATTATGACCCATTGAGATATACCATATGGCACTATCTAATGCCTCTCTTGCATTTACTCCTGCCTCTGAATAGAAATATGAGTCATCTTCTGCCTTAATGAAATATTCTCCAACCTTTTCTTCGAATTCTCTTGTTCGAAGACGCTTGGGAATCTTGTAGGATTTTCGTACTTTACCATAAGGGTGACTTGTAACAAAATAATTGAAGGCTCGATGTAAATTACTCAATGAGCGATAAACTTTAGAAGATACAATCTTAAAGGAATTATTATCAATTAATTTAATCTCCGGAGAGCAATTAACAATTATGTGTTTAATATTAATACTTTTAAAATCATCAAACTTTTCCTTTTCGCAAAAAGGATCATTGAAATCCTTAGACTCAAAGATTTTAAGATATTTTAAAGCATCCTCTTTTGATAACTGAGGATTATGAGTAATTGGAATTGACGCAATCTCATAAATTTCTCCTTCTTCTAAACGATTTAATTGTTCTAGAATGGCTGGAACGATTCTGTCAGCCATAAGAGTATTCTCTAATTCTTGCATTTTTTCATTCATTATATTTCACTTTTATAGAATATTTCAAGCTAGTTCTTATATGATAATTATAAATATATAAATCTTTTACCAAATTTTTATAATCTTTTTCAATTCTTTTTTAAAACATTCTTTTTAATGTAAAATTTATATAATGATTTGTGCCGCACTTCCGACATTTAATATAATGATTATCTCGTTCTATTATGTTTACTTGTATTATGCTCTTTTTAATAAAGCCTTCACTTATTAATTTACATTTTCCACAATATAATGAATAATTTACTCTAAAATCATTCTCAGGATAAAATCGTTTAGTATCAAGTTTATACTCAAGGGCGATATAATTGCCCCTTCCATCATATAAGCGTTTTAAATGCAATGGCAATCTGTAATCAGATCCTTCATTAATTTCATAGATTTCGGTATTTAAAAACTCTTCATCTCGATAGGAAGGTTTTGAGTGTAATTTAAACCTATAAGCAAAATTCGCACAAAATGTATTTAGATCTTTTACTGTCTGAAATTCTTGAATAATATAATCATCCGCCTCTATATTTTTCAGTTCCAATAATAAATCGTTGCCCAATTCAGTAATAACTCCAGTTGAATCGATTAAGTGCCCATATTCTCTTTCCCCACCTCTCATCCTAATGAAAAAACTTTTACTATATTTGGTAAGTAAATTGATTAGATTTGATGGCCATTCTTTATTAGGATCAGGGAGATTCTTCCTTTTTTTCCATCTACATAAAAAATAAAGTAATTGAGGATCATACCTGAGTATGAGAAGAATTAATCGTCGA
>JAEOTJ010000007.1 GCA_016839905.1 Promethearchaeota archaeon
ATTTATCCCGCTGCAGAAGGAACGATTGGTATCACCTGGGATGGCACTTATTTATGGACTAGTCATAAAACTTGTGAAGTTTGGAATGACGGAAAGATATTTCAGACCGAAATTCTTGATGATCAATTCTTACTGTAATCTAGATCAAGCATAAGATTCATTTTTTAAGGAATAAAGAAATTTCTGATGTCTTAAATTTTATAAATAGGTTATTCAATTATATTATTATAAAATCATTCTAAATCCACTATTAGATAATGGCAAATTTCCTTAGTCAGCCTTCTTTATCGGCAACCGATGGCGAACGAGCCTTCTATAATCGAATTACGAATGTGTTTACAGAAGAAGATCATTTATTAGGATATTTTGAACCGGATATCGGAGGACTTCGTCCTGATTTTCTTTTACTCTCTCCTAAGTATGGAATTATTATTGTAGAAATTAAGGATTATTCAGAAAAATACTTAAAAACTATTAGAAAATCTGGGGAATGGGAGCATTTAAAGGATAACGAGATAATTTCCATAGATAATCCATTTGATCAAATATACCAATATTGGCGAGTTATAAAAGATAGAGTTAACAGATGTCAGTTTCCAGATGATATCCAAGTACTAATTACTCGAATAGTGATATTTAGTAATATTCCAAAATATAGTTTCACTGCGAAAAAAATTAAAGAAAATGCTCCCAGTAAAATTTATTTAGGATTTAAAGAAGCTCTTACGAGAAATGATAACTTTTTAGAGTTTATTACCAATATCTTACCGTTTAATCTTGATATTAATGAAGAAATGTTTACAACTATTAGAGCAAATATTATTCCTACCTGCCGACTTCCATCTATTAAGCAAACAGATTTATTAGAATACTTCACTCATGAAAATAAAGTAATAATATTAGACCAAGAGCAAGAAAAACTAGCAAGGGAGATGAGAGAGGGACATAGACTAATCTTTGGAGTAGCTGGAAGTGGGAAAACAGTTATTCTTATTGCTCGAGCAAGAATTCTTGCTAAGCGCCATCCGGATTGGAAAATTTTAATTTTGTGTTACAATAGATTACTAAAAGATTTGCTCTTTAATTTACTAAATCCTCAGGATTTTGAAGCAGATATCACTATAAGCACCTTTCATGGATGGGCTCGTAGCTACATATTGAACTCAACTAATTATTTTTCATCATTATACCAAAAAGCCGAAAAAACTGCAGAAAAGGAAGGTAAAATGAATAAATTCTTCCGAGATATTGTACCTGATTTACTTCTTGAATTAATCAAATCTCAAGGAAATGGTAAACGTCACTATGACGCTATATTAATTGATGAAGCTCAAGATTTCGACGAAACCTGGTTTTTACCTGTCATTAAAGTCTTAAATCCGGAAACTAATTCATTATTAATTACTTGTGATGGACTTCAAGGTATTTATGCCCGAAAACGATTTTATTGGTCCGATGTAGGGATCCAGGCAAGAGGAAGAGTAAAAAGGTTTGAAAATTCTTATAGAGTTCCAATTGAAATAGGCGTTTTAGCTCAATTGACTTTACCCGACAATCTTAAGGAATTAATAGATAAATTCGATGAGTTTATCTCTACAAAGAAGTATGTAGGTAACCATGGTAGTGTTGAAATTATCATATCAGAATCTCGTGAAGAAGAATATCAGAAATTGGCAGAAAAAATAGATAATTCCTTAAAAGTGCCCCAAGAGATTTTAGTCCTCTTCAGAAAAAATATGTCTAAAATTAACTATAAACATAAATTCTTTGATCATTTGAAAAATTCCGATATTAAATGGAAGGATTTAAAGAAACATAATTATGAATCTACTGGATTATTAATAGGCACTCTTCATGGAACTAAAGGATTAGAGTCAGATATGATAATCATACCAGAGTTAGACACATATAAATCTGATAAAGATCGCCAATTATTATATGTAGGAATGACAAGGACTCGCAAAAAATTAATTTTAAGTGCAAATAGATCAACAGATTTAATCAAATCTTTAGAAAATCATCAGAATTCCGAAGTAAAATGACAAATGGGGCACAAATGAGACCCAATTAATACATATCGATCTGTTATACTTATCAATTCGGATTCCATAAGGACTTTGGCTAATTTTCGATTCTCAGAATAATCCTTTAAGATAAATTCTTCAGGTGCAAGATTAACTGAATCTGATGTTACTGAAAGCTCTGCTAAAGGTTCACCATGATAATCTTGGACGAATACAGCAAGCTGACCATTTGAATATCGCTCTAATTCAAGTATTTGGTTGAAAGCGATTTGATCCGAAATCATCTTTTTCATGAATTATTATCAAATCATCCTTTATAAAGAACAAAAGTATCTTTAAACACTGATTTATAAAAAAAAATGCAAAAATATAAGATGAGTATACCTTTAAAAATCAAAGATGATTGAATATCATTAGTGAATCAATTATGGAGCAAATAATCTCTCGTTGCGGAAACATCTGTTCTGAATGCCCTTGGTCGATGTTCGTACGTAAAAAAATTGCTGAAGATGATTGGGAGGAATATTCTCAACAGATTAAAGCCTACACGGGATATAAGCCAGTCAAATACGAATGGGAGGGGTGCGTAGGGTGTCATACGCCTAACGATGAATTACCGAGTCATCCTTTTTTTAATTTCTTGAAAAAGTGCCGCACGAGAAAGTGTGGCCAACATAACGAGATTCCGAATTGTGCGTATTGCGGGCGGTTCCCTTGTGCTAATACGGTAGCGAGTACTACTTATACAAAAGAAAAAGTATCACAAAAATTAGGAAAAGACATTAGCGATGATGAGTACAAACGGTACATTAGCATGTTTGATGCAATGACAAATCTAAACAAAATTCGGAGCAATCTAAAGGATACTCAAATAAAGGATCCAAAAATAGTAATTCATGAGCGAAAAATACCTAAGTTAACAGGGAATTTTAAGAACGAAGGTTTCAAATTTGTTTATGATAAGTTAGTTGAAATAACTAACTCAAATTTGGGGATAAAGGGTATTGATACTGTTGCTGGCCTCGAACTTTATAAAGAGAGGGAAGAATTTTTGTGGAGATTTCTTTGGCTTGTTGGTTTACTTGGTGATGTGAGCGAAAACGAATTAAATATTGATAGCGGTACTC
>JAEOTJ010000036.1 GCA_016839905.1 Promethearchaeota archaeon
TAATAGCTTGGCTGTCATAAAATCTTTTGGCCCTGAAAACATTCGATATATTAATTTTGCCTTCGAAATAACTGCTTTATGCGACTGTGTAGTAAATGCTAGCATGCCTGTTGTTCCCGATCTTGGGGTTTTTGGCTCCTCTGATCCCGTTGCCATTGATAAAGCATGCGTGGATGCTGAAACTAAAGCTCCTGGTCTTCCCTTTCTTAAACCTAATGGAGATTGGAGTCAACCAATAGAATCGGGCATTGAAAAATTTCAAGGATTAATTCCTTCACTAAACACTTTATGGCAATTTGATATGGCGATTAGAAACAAGATAGGAACAATTAACTATAAACTCGTGCAAGTCTAGGATGGAAAAAGAATTAGAATCTCCAACAATCGTCATCTATGGTGTTGGTGGCATTGGTGCCTCTATTGGAGGTTGGCTTTCCCAACATAATGATAAAATTTATTTATTGGCTCGAGGAAAGAATGCTAAAGCTCTAAAATCTAATGGACTGATTTTATATAAAGGCTCTAGAGAAAATTCCACGTCAATTCCCATTAAAGTCATTGAAGACTTGGATGAAATGGAGAATGTGGATATCGTTATTATCGTAGTTAAGAATTATGATCTTGAAGGAGTTGCAAGTGATATATCCTCAAAGCTTGGTGATACTCCCATAATCATTGCATTACAGAACGGCACTGAAAATCAAAAAATCCTACCTAAGTATTTCTCCAAGATAATCTATGGAGTAATCGTTTTATCTGGATGGAGAGACGAACCAGGCGTATTTGGATATAGAGATAAGGGAGAAATCATTCTTGGTGTAATCGATGAAAAATCTCAACCCTTACTCGAAAAATTAAAGGAGGTATTAAAGCCTGGATTATCCATAAAAACCACCAAAAGATTCCAAGATGCAATGCATACCAAACTGTTGTTAAACCTAAATAATTCAATAATAACCCTGACAAACATCGATAATATGTCAGACTCAAGTGTTAAATTGATACGTAAGATTGTCTCTAGAGTTTATTCCGAAGGAATCGAAATCATTAAAGCTGCCGGATATAAGGAGTACAAGCTAAAAGGTGTACCTCCTTGGAAGATTTGGAAAGTAATGGGGGATGCTCCAGCTCAAAATGTAAATAAACCATTCAAGAAAGCGCTGATACGAGGAGGTCATAATAGCATGGTACAGGATATGATTTGGAGGCAGAAAGGCCAATCAGAAATAGACTCTCTGAACGGGTATATCGTTAAATTAGCCAGATCCTTGGGAATTGATGCACCATTTAATGAAAACTTATATCAACTGTGCAAGGAACAATTTAAAAAGATTCAATTCCAAAGATTGGATCCAGAAATCATTTGGGAAAAATTAAAGATAGAGGAGGGATAAATATCAAGACGGGAAAATATCTCAAAAGAGTTTATAAAGAAGGGAAAGAAACTATTTGGAAATTAGATCACAGATTGCTTTTTAGAATAAATTTCTTTTTAATTTTTCTTTTATTTCAATTAATTTTTTCATCGCTTCAATAGGAGTTATTGAATTTATATCAATATTTTTTATGAGATCTATTAATTCTTTAAAGCGATCATCTTCAACGATTTCTTTCTTAACAATGGGCTGGAAAAAAGAAGTTTGAACTAATTTTTTCTTCTTTTGGCTTTTAACTTGAGTTACTTTGTTCTTACTTGTCTGTATTTTAGCTTTTAATTTTTCTATTTCTATGGTTTTATTTTTTAATTCACTCTCTTTTTGACTTAAATCTTCAAAATACTTGTCTAATTCTTCTTTCTTGGTGATTAATTCTGCATTTACTTTCTCAAGTTCTTTTTTTTTTCCATTAATTATTTTATCGTGATATTTTCCAGAAATAATTCCATTGCCATTATTTTTTATAGTGGATTTAAAAGGATCTTTCTCCTCTATTTGTTCTAAAATCTCAAATGCTCTAATTATGACATCCTCAGGTATTCCTGCCAATCTTGCAACATGAATACCATACGACTTATCGGTACTTCCTGGACTTAATTTTCTTACAAAACTAATACTTCCATCATCATTTTCTATGATATTTAAGTGATAATTCTTTATTCTAGGTAGATTTATCTCTGTTAATTGATGATAATGAGTACTAAACAGAGTTTTTGCATTTAAATCGTGTATTTTCTCAAGAGTAGCCATTGCAATACTCTGTCCATCGCTAGTACTTGTACCCCGACCTAATTCATCAATAATTATTAAACTTTTAGGAGTAGCATAATGTAAAATTTTAGCAGTTTCAGTCATCTCTATCATGAAGGTACTTAAACGCCTTGCTAAATCATCAGATGCTCCAATTCTTGTGAATATTTGATCAACTATACCTATCGTTGCAGACTTTGCGGGTACAAAGGAACCCATCTGGGCAATGATACATATTAAAGCTACTTGACGAAGATAAGTACTCTTACCCGCCATGTTAGGACCTGTTATAATTAATAATTGCTCACTTTCAGTATCTAAATAACAGTCATTTGGAATAAACTTATCTGAAATATTAAGTTGCTCTACTACGGGATGCCTTCCTTCTTCTATAATGATTTTATCATCCTCAGTGATTTTAGGTCGACAATAATCATATTTTTCCGCAATCTCAGCAAAACAAGCAAGTAAATCGATCACAGCAATATTTTTCGCTGTTTTTAAGATATTCTTAGTTTCATCTGCTACCTTTTCTCGTATAGTACTAAAGATTTTATATTCAATATCATTAATCTTTTCTTCCGCAGTAACGATTTTTTCTTCCAATTCTTTTAATTTTGCTGTCGTGTATCTCTTAGCATTTTTAAGTGTAGCTCTTTCATTGTATTCTTCCGGAATTTTGGATATTAATTCATGAGTCCTGTTTGTTATTTGGATGTAATAACCCATAATATTATTATGCCCAACTTTTAGACCAGAAGTAAGGTTCCATCGATTTTTCTGTTCTTCTTCATACTTTAATATATAAGACATTCCATTATTTATTATATCTCTTAACTCATCAACTTCTTCATTGAAACCTTCCTTTATGATATTTCCCTCTTTAATAGTGATAGGTGAATCATCATTTATCGAGACATCTATTAATGCTCTAATTTCACTAAAATTATTGATATTTACTAAAAACTTTGAGATCTCGGGAATTTCTGCTTTATTAAGTATTACCTGAATCTCATGTATTTTTTCTAGGGAGTTCTTTATATTAATTAAATCTCTTGCATTCGCACGAGTCGTATAATTAACCCGATTAATGAATCTCTCAAGATCCCCAACAACCTTTAGTTCTTCGCGCAAGTCTGATCTTAAAAATATGTCATCCTTAAATTTTTGGACAATATTTAATCTCTGATTAATTTCATCTCGATCTAGGAGTGGTTGGAGGATAATTTTCTTTAACAAACGTGCACCCATTGGCGTATCCGTCTTATTAAATACAGAAAATAATGTGGAATCTTTTCCTTTTTCCCATAAAGAGCGGATTAGTTCCAGATTCCGCTGAGTTATATAATCTAAATGCAAATTCTTTGATTCTTGGAGTAAATTAATAGAAAATATATTTGGAATCACATCTCTCTGGGTTTCTTTTAAGAAAGCTAGTAGCCCTCCAGATGCTTGAATTGCTAGATCCAATCCTTCTAAACCAAATCCCTCTAAATTAGATAAATTAAAATGACGGGTAATTAATGTATAAGATTCTTCAAATCCAAATACATAATCATTATGAGTTTTTATTATAGCTTCAGTTAAATCTACAAGGTGAATAAATAGTCTCTCATCTTTTTTTAGTTCTGAAGGAATAATTAACTCAACCGGATCATACTGAGAAAAAATACTTAGGAGTTTTTCCAAAGGATCTTTATCTTTCGATGAAAATTCTACAGTTAGGAACTCACCAGTGGAGATATCTGCAAAAGCAATTCCAAATCCTTTTTTTTCTTTTACAATTGAAGCAATATAGTTATTATCACTCGATTTAAGCATGTTACTATCTATAACTGTTCCAGGGGATAGTATCCTCGTTACTCCTCGCTTAACTATCCTCCCTTTAACTGTAGCTGGATCCTCCAATTGCTCTACGATGACTATTGTTTGTCCTTGATTAATTAAGTTAGTAAAATGGTTAGTTATTGAGTGATGTGGAATTCCAGCTAATGGATATGTATCATTTCCGATCTTCCTTTTGGTCAAGGTAATCCCGATTAATGCTGAGATTCTCTCGGCATCATCGTAAAAGAATTCAAAGAAATCCCCCATCCGATAAGCCACTAAATTAGTAGGATACTTAGATTTGATGCTGAACCAGTGTCGCATCATAGGCGTTAAGTTCTTGGGATCAACGTCAGTAAAGGACATTATTAAGATTAATATTAAATTTGTATAAACGCTATCTATTAAGATTTTAATAAATTAAATTGAATGAATTCGCTAAAAATCATCAAGTCTTTTTATATCTCTTGTTTGATGATCAAAACGCGGAAATCTCGGTAATTACTTACCAGTTAATCTCTTATACTCATTATATGTAAAATCTTGAATTAAGTCATAATCAACAAAATCTTATCTGCCATCGAAATCAAAAGAAATAACAATTAAAATAATATCTTTCTTATCACATACCTATTTTTTAAGTGCGTCATTTTCTTATTGGACTACTAACATTTTTAATCCATAAATGAAAATAATATTTACTATTTTGGATGATATAAGCTCACTTCAATTCAAAGAACTTTTTTATATTATGAAATAATGAAAGTATTATGAATCTAAAAAAATATTCTAAAGCTATTTTGCTCTTTTTAGCTTACTCAGCAATAGTCTTTGGTTTTTTCTTGATGTTTGCGCTTAGTAGTGATTCCGGTGAGCAGATGTCTCCTATTTTTCCTGGAACGGATATGCCTGAAGAGATTTTATTTTTATTTTTTGTTGTATTTGTATTATTTCCTCTACTCGCTGTAAATGCTGGTTATTTAGTTGGACCACTCTTCCTTTATATACAATCAAAGTATACAGGAAAAAATTTGAACTTTGGAATTCAAGAAAGACCTGAAGAAAAAGCATTCGGTAAAATTTTCCGCGGATTTTTTCCAGCTTTAATGGCACTGAATCTGGCAATGACCCTAGGAGGAACTTCATTTGTTCAAACA
>JAEOTJ010000442.1 GCA_016839905.1 Promethearchaeota archaeon
ATCATCAGAGAACTTAATTCTAGAATCTATTCATTAGGATAGAACAATAGATCTCCCTTAACTAATACACCCTTATCACAATTAGAGCATGCAATCTTACCCGTAATAATACTTTTAGAATAAAATTCCCCTAATGGTATTTTTTTCCCACATGCAGAACAAATCGATTTTGTTTTGTGTAATGCTAGGTCTTTTTCTTCAGTTTTTTCCACCATAACAAATTCCTTTCAATCAATTTTATTACTACACTATTTTATAAATAGTAATCCTGATATTAATTTCTATGTAAATTTTAAATAAATAATTTAGGAAATAATACACATTTTTTATAAAACAATATTGAAACATTAGAGTATCCCAATTATATATTTTCTATGTTATAGGAATTCTTTTTAACGATGTATTGTTGGAACGGTTAGTCTAGGATCAATTAATCTTGGACCATCAAGATCAAGAGAAAAAGGCTAATACATTCCTCCGTGATAAAGATTTCAAGGAAACAATGTTATCCGAAGAAGTTAAAGTCTCGGCCAGGAGTGAGGTTGATACAAAAGCCCTTACAGGTAATATGCAGGCGATTTACATGCCTGTTAGCGTTTCAAATAGAACACGTGCTTATAATGGAACAGTAATACTTGCTAAAGCGGATCAGAGAAAATCTACAAGTAATGCCTTATTCTATGACCAAATAAAATTCAAGGAATTAGAAATGGATTATAACCTCCAAACAAGGGATTTTGATTCTTATACGTCTGATTCTGATGAAATATCTTCCATATTTGATCTGAAATATCTTGTGCAAACTGCTTTTTCATCCTTAAAATTTACAGGCCTCTTCGAAGATCTTGATGAAGAAGTAGATACTTCTGATATAAAATACAGAAAAAATTCCATTGGGTATCTCGAGAGGGAAATTAAAGACGTATCTGATGGGTATTATGATAAAATCATTCCATACATGGAAAATTCAGGGGATGCTTTTATCCCAACACTTCAATTTGCCAGATCTCAGGGTGGATTCCCAATTCCTGAATTTTACCTGAATTACCCCATATTTGTTACCGAAGATGGGTATGATGATTTATTAGATATTAAAGAAGAAGACGAAACTGAGTTTTATCACTTAATATATAAGATGATTGATGGAGATTCGCAGACCATCCAAGTAATTCCCGAAGATATCGCAGGTGAGATGAGATACCCCGTAGACAAATTGGGTATTGTAGCAATGGGATTCTCAGGAATACCGATCCCCCTTGGAGAGTTTAAAAATGATGGGGAATCTTTTACCTATGATATTCAAACAGGAGCTCTCACTTTCACGGGTCTTCGTGAAACAATAAAAAATTACGGATCTTTATTGATAGTGATTTACCTTCCAAAATATGTTAAAATTTCTGATGATTATGAAGGTATTTCAGAAGAAAAGAAGAATACCATTGCCGCCATGCAATCTCTCCATGCATCAGTGCTCGAATATTGCTATCAAAGTCAATTAGCGGAAGAACATGAAACAGCCATTCAAAACATCGAATACACGACGAAGGTGACAATGATAAGCACCATAATTACAAGTGCTGTAATGTTTGCTTCGGGTAAGGGATCTTTTACTCAAATCATTACGGGAGGTTTTAAAGAAAGCTTCGAAGAAATCTGGGTTGATCCCTTCATAGAAGCTACCATTGCGGACGTGGTTGAGGCTTTTGGTGGAGATGAATTCATGCAGGAAATGATGGCAATCGTTGTAGAAACGGTGAGGGAAAGCATATCAGGCGGTATCTCTGCAGGAAAACAACAGACTAATAATCAGAAATTCAATACTAATTTGCAACAACGAGTGGACGCTTCGTATCAAAAAACAGGAGTTAATCCCTCAATAAAGCAAAAACAAGCAATGGCACGAGAGATCCGGCAAGAAATGCAACAAGAGAAGCAAAGTAAAAAACTTCATAAACTAGGTAAATATAGGAAGCAAATGTTATCCGTGCTCGGAACCCTGACCTTTCTCGCAGGTAGCGTGGTTGGCATATCAAGTGGAATCACTTTTCTCGGTCTTGCTGTAGGGATTAAACACATGAGCTCATTTGGAGGCGATCAACGGTTAAATAATAGAGAAATGAAAGCCACCTTGAAACAGGTAGCAAAGGCACATGATAAGGGTAAGCTTGATCCATCTGTTAGAGCAGAATTAAAAAGACTACTTTTTATTGATTATGTTCAAAATAATAAAGAAGCATTAACCACGAAACCAACGGATACTAATGAGAAATTAATAACCATTGAAAACATTAATCCGGATGTCGAAGGTAATGAAAAAATAACGATAAAGGAAGATACATTTGATAATTTTAACAGTTTTATGGATAGTTATTTTAAAGAAAGAACATCCACTTCAAACTTTAGGTTAAAAAAGTCTAAAGTTTATAGATTAAAAACTGGCTCCTTAACCGGAATATTAGGAATAGGAGATGTTGTGGCTGCTCAAAAAGTGAGAGCGTTTTCCAAGTATAATAAAGGAGACCTTTTAGTATATATTGATGATGATGGAAATTATGTAATTCATTTGGTAAAAGCAGTTAAAAAGGATAGTGATGGAACTTATTATCAAATGACGGGCTTGAATCAGGAACCAGATGAACAAAGAGTTCGTAAGAATGACATTGTAGGAAAAGTACGCTATTCAACCAAAAATATGCAAGAATTATTAGACCTCGAGGCTCAAGGAAAAATAGAAATACAGGACGCATTAGGAAATGATGCGAAATATGTTATTCTCCGAGAACCATCTGATCTCCTTTCAGAAATAAAGACAAGAATTGATGAAATATTTTCTGAAAAATTTAAATATAAAACAGATCCAGAAGGTAATCCATTATATGTAATAACAGAAAAAACTACTGGTAAAACGGATATTTATAAAGAATTGCAAGAACTTATTGTTCAATTGCCTGATAAATTACATTCTAGTTTATTAGAACAAAACTTATTTCTTAAAATAATGAAACAAGAAAAGATTATTGAAGGTCAAGATAAATTTTACACGAGTAAGCAGTTAGATGCCTTCCTATATATTTTAGAGTCTTATGGGGGGGAAAGGAATTATGAATTCTCTGAGGCTTGTTCTCAAACCGTACGAGAAATAAAAAAGTTTGCTAGAAAACATAAAATACATCTTCAAGGGTTCGATCCTTATCATAAAAGCTGGCATAAAGATCCCGTCAAAGGAGCTCTTGTTTTAGATAAAATAAATAAATATGGTGGATTTGATTTGGCTTTGGGAAAAATGCTAAAAGATAAAATCTTTCAAAAAGGAGGTTTAAAATATCATATACAACATTGGAGAACTAAATTAAATGCTCTTGTAAGAAAAAAGTCGATCTCTGTACATGATACCTTAGTGACTGACGCCGGTACTCATAAGAGTGAGTATGATACTGCATTAACAGAAGAGGATCAGAAGAATCTTATTCAATACTGGGATAGGCTTATGAAAAAAGGTATGGAACAGGGTGAATTAAATTATGTATCTGAGGAAGATAATGATATTTTGGATGTGTTTAGAGACTTGGAAGTCGGAAAAGGAAAAGAAAAGAAACCAGTTTATGAAAAATATTTATGGGTAATGAAAGATATGATCAAACAACTTAATATATTTATAGACGCTAAGACAAGTGTGAATAGTAAAGTAGATGTTGATGAATATATTGGAGACTTTCTTCCCACTGTCCTTGAAAGATGGAGAGAAAACGGACATAGTCAAATTACAATTGAACAACAAATAGCAAATGTAGATGCGGCACATAATAACGATTTAACGAGAAAATATAAGTATAATTATAACTAATTTTTTTAATAATTAATAAAGATATGAAAATGTAAGAAAAATGCGACACGGTAAAAGAATAACCCTGACCAATTCATATCTGATTAATTTAAGATTAAATCTCAGAAAAATAATTGTTAGTGCTTATGACCAATATAGTGATGAGTTACACGAGGAAATAATGAAAATCTCGAAAGCATTGAAAAAAGATTATGAAAATGATGAATTACATAAAAAACGTTCTTCTTATAGGAAAAAAAAAAGAATATTAATGAATTACTATAATGATTCTATTATAAGATGTGGAACCTGTAATACTATTAAAGGAGATAGAATATACCATAAAAAATATGAGGAATGGTATTGTCCCAAATGTTATTCAAGGAAATAGAGTTGATGAGTTTTTTCTTTTTATTTTGCCCTTTTTTATTTATTATCTTACTATATCAAAATAAGACCTTTAAGGTAAATATTTTTTGTACTTAATAATTTTCATTAAGAATGTGTTAATTTCATTTGTTATAACAGCATTCATTCTTTTAAATTATATTATTGGAAATAAAAAATTTTATATATACAACTTAATGTTCCAATGAATTTTTATTTCATTTTGTTGAATTTAGAAGAGGAGTTTATATAGTTTAAAAGCAAGAACTACTTATATCTAGCATAAGAAAAAAAAAAGTAGAAAATTCATGGACATGAAAGAAATCGTAAAATATGAGGGAAAAATAATTCCTGTTGTGGATGGAATATTAGATCTAGTAGAAAGGGATATTAGAGATTTATCCGAGATTGAAGGATTAGACAAGTTAACATCCCTCCAAGAGTTAGATCTATCTCAAAATGAATTAACTTCTCTCCCCGAATCAATTGGTAATCTTACATCGCTTCAAAAGTTAACCCTAAGAGGGTGTGGATTAGTTTCGCTTCCCGAATCAATTGGCAACCTCACATCGCTTAAAAAGCTAAATGTAGTAGTAAATAAATTAACTTCTCTCCCCGAATCAATTGGTAATCTCACATCGCTCCAAAAGTTATATCTATCTCGGAATGAATTAACTTCTCTCCCTGAGTCCATTGGTAACCTCACATCGCTCCAAAAGTTAAGTTTAACTTGGAATGAATTAACTTTTCTCCCTGAGTCCATTGGAAACCTCACATCACTTAAAGAATTTTTATTATATAATAATCAATTGATGGCTCTTCCGGAGTCATTTGGACAACTCTCCTCATTGAGGACATTACATTTAGGAAATAATAAGTTAGAAACCCTCCCAGGGTCCATTGGGAATTTAGTGTCCCTTAAGGAACTTAATTTAAGTATGAATACTTTAAATTCACTCCCCGAATCGATTATTAACCTTAAAGCGCTCAAAAACCTACGCTTAAATTTAATTAATTCCACCTCACTCCCCAAATCAATTGGTAATCTGAAATCGCTTAGGATACTTATAATTGGCTTTTACCGGATGAATTCTCTTCCTGAATCAATTGGTAACTTAAAATCTCTCAAGGACCTTAGACTAGGGTGTGCTGATTCAGCAAATATCCAAGAGTCAAACAATAACTTAAAATCACTCCAAGAACCTAATTTAAGTAATTTTAAAGCATTGACTTCACTTCCTGAGAACATCGGGAATCTACAATCCCTTCAAACACTCGAATTAAGGAATTTTAAAGAATTAACTTCACTTCCTGAGAGCATAGGGAATTTAAAATCACTCCAGAAACTAGGTTTAAATTTTTGCAAAGCATTAACTTTACTTCCTGAGAGCATCGGGGCCTTGCAATCCCTCCAATATCTCGATTTATTTGAGTGCGAAGCATTAACTTTGCTTCCCGAGAGCATCGGGAATCTACAGAACCTCCAAACACTTGATTTAAAATCTTGTAAATCATTAATTTCGCTTCCCGAGAGCATCGGGAACATACAATCCCTCCAAAAACTAGTTTTAAAATCTTGTACAGCATTAACTTCGCTTCCCGAGAGCATCGGGAACTTACAATCCCTCCAAACACTTGATCTGGAATCCTGCAAATCATTAATTTCGCTTCCCGAGAGCATTGGAAACTTAGAGTCCCTTAAAATACTAAATTGGCACCAAAAGTATCCTTTATCAAGAAATCAATTGATCGAATTTTTGTATGATTTGGATCAGGTGGTGGGTAGCTGTCAAACTAATTTGGATTTATCAAGAAAAATCTTGACGGACTTGGGTATTAAGAAAAGCGATCAGGATATATTTTTGGATACTTTATATGAACACGGAGGACATTGTGACTGTGAAATTTTACTTAACGCATACTCTGAGATACTGAATGATTATAATCTTGACGAAGACCACGTAAATCTATTAACCAGATCCTTAATAAAGGAGAGGGAAACCAATGAGTTTATGAAGAGAAAAGGATTCCATCTCCCGAATTTTGAAATAATGAGGGGTTATTTAAAAAATTGGGGATTTAAAATAAAATTTGGTATAAGTATGTTTAATGGTGATGCAATAGAATTTCTCATTGACCTCATTATCGAGAAGAAGATTGTTGTTGAAGAAATTGAAAAAAAAATTAAACCACTAGTAGAGGCTTCATTAAAATATACGGAAAGAAAAAAGCTGAGAGCTAAGGATATTCGACATGTTTTAAAAACCCGAGCCTTTAACTTATAAAGATTTAAAAATTGAGAATCCCATTAATATCTTAACAATTGTTTAACAAGAAATCAAAATATCCATCTTTTTTTCATTCTTTCTGAATTATTGTCATCTAATATTCTTTCAAATGTTCTATGGGCTCATTCATCCAATTTTAATAATTCCATAACGTTATTACATTCATTACAAAGTAATGTTTCAGCTTCTTGAAGATCAATAAAGTTTTTCAAGGGAAGGGGATAAATCCTATTACAATTTCTACAGAAATATCCTACATTGAAGAAGTAATTTCCACATCTTCCGCATCTGAAATATTCAAATTGTTCTCTAGGAATTGAGTGAGATGTGTTACAAAAAGTGCAATACACGCCGATTCTTAAACTTTTAGGAGGATAATTTGGTTGTCTATTCTTTTAAAATGTTTTAAATTATGAGTAATAATTGCATTAAAACCATTTGAAATAATAATTGATGCGTTCAAACAATCAAAAACATCAATTTCATATCCTTTTCCCTTTAATTGCATGTGAATTTTTGCGGCGGGAAAACAACTTCTGAAGATTTAATGAGGGGAGTAGCCAATGAAATTTGTAAAGGAAATTTTGTTGAAGGAAAGAATTTTGATAAACAAATTAAGATCAGAAGATTTATTGATTCTGAAACCTTATCAGAATTTCCTGAATTAGCGAAAGCACATGTTGATATGTATGCCATTGTTAAAGTTAAGGATTCAGAGGGCAAAACGAGAATAATTCACTTGATAATCGAGTATGATGGCAAGCAACATGACATAAGTGATCGCGATGGAGCTATGAGGGCATTTCTTGGAATAATTGGAAAAAAATCAAAAGAGATAGATGATATTTTAGCCGATATTGATTCACCTATATATTTGAAATATTATATTGCTTGGAGAAACTCTATAAAAACAGATCAGCCAAAAAATGAATTATTTGCATCACTAAAGGATAAGGGATTTCACTTGATCAGGATACCTGGGTATGAAGTCAAATTTAATGATAGACCAGGGTATTTAATGGATCAATTAGTTAAGCAAGGAATTTTCATTTCAAGTGATTATAATAGTCATAGTACATTATAAATCCCATATAAATTAATATAGATGATTGATATTAACAATTAGAATCTTATATTATTATCTCATTCAATCAAGTGATCTTTGGATTGATCTAAAGGATTATATTAATAATACCGATGATTGTACCATATATCATATTATAGAAGGAGCTTTAAAACTCAATAATGGAAAGCTCTTTGGAAGTTTGGATAAAAAAAATATTTTAATGAGTATTATCATCAGATCGGAAGATGATTTTCAAAATCTACTGGCAAAAATTTCTCTAAACCCTGAATTTTTAATTAAAAATAAGGAGATTGATCCCAGTGAATTTGATAAGACTTTAAATGAAATCTTTAAAAAGGGAAAGATGTATGAAACCGAGTATGAAGTATTAGATTATCTTAAAAAAATAAATTATAAATTTGAAGACAAAACCATTCCTATCTCAACCAATCTTTTAGACAATTGGTATGTGCCAATTCACTCTAATATGAGTTTTAAACAATTTCATGACTTTTATAAAACTTATAAAAAAGAGAGAGAAATTATTTTTATAATTTATAAAATAATTGATGAAGTGATTCATTGCAAGGATGATAGATTGTTTGGATTAATTCCTAAATTTTGTGTATATTTAAATGATATTTCTTAACTAATAAAATTACGCACTTCCCCTCCAAGTTGTAATTCCATGCGGTTTATCACATGATCTAAGCTCTGTCGATTCAAGCTCGC
>JAEOTJ010000443.1 GCA_016839905.1 Promethearchaeota archaeon
ATACAAAAAGAATTAGTATTTAATTTGAATGATAATAGATTATAGCTATAAGAAACGAAAATACTTATAGAAAATGTTTAATAATTTCTAACATTTTTTTTTCCAACTTTCGAAGTTGAGTTAAAATGAGGATTTTACTTTTCTCTCATCGTTAAAAATATTTTTTAGCTCGTGAATAATAGTCTAAATAATGCTTTTCCTAAAGAAAATAATATTTTAACGTGCAAAATAATTTGACATTCTCTTCATCAGCTAGAAATAGAATGAAAATAAGAAAGGAATAATCTTACGATTTTAATAAGTTCATTTCGTTATTACATTCATTACAAAGTAACACTGATGATTTGACCACGGAATAAGAAAGCCCCTCCGATTAATAAGGTAAAAAAAATACCCATTAAGAGTAATCGTCCTTGCGTTTTAGGGATGATTTTATCTCTTTTCATTTTGACTTCATTTTGATTTTTATTTTTCCTCTTGATTATCCTAGGATCTTTTAATTTGTATTTATCCTTGATTTTCTCAACAAATTTCAAGTGATATTTAAAATCCTTACCTCTATTTAAGGTGAATCTGCCGTTATAATAAAGATCTTCCTTAATTAATGTTTCTCCGAATTCATCATAAAAAACATAATTTAAAGAATTATAATTAATCGGAAGACCAATTTTTTTAAAATTATTTAAGAAAAAATCCATTGTTCTTACTCTTTTTGGCCAAAATCTCAAACTATAATCAATATTTTCCTCAACATTTTCTAAATTTGATATTTCTTCTTCAGATTCAACGCCATTTTCAATAAAGAGTTGTTTGAATTTTAAACTAATTCCTAAAGAATCGGTATTTTCTTTTTTTCGATATTCCTCTAAGACTTGATTAGGTATGTAAATTTTATCTTGGAGATAGCTATTGCAAAAAATTTCTTCGATTTTTTTTTTAATAATTTTTTGAGGTTCTATATTATGGAGAACCCAAAAGCGAGAATTGCTAATATCCAAGTATAAAAGATGTGGCTCTTTACTTACTCCTTTAATCTTTACATTAAAAAAACTTTCCTCCCTTGAATTCACTAATTCTACATCATTAAATCTTTTAGCAAATGTTTTAATTGAATCATAATTGGACTCAACAATGTGAGATTTTATGTATTTTTTATTCGAATCTCCTTCTTTATACTCATTTTTCAAGTATCCTTCAAAATATTGAACCCAATCACTTTTATATTCAAAAATTTGGGATGCTTCCAAGAGGACTCTCCTAATTTTTTTTGCTTGATTATTAGAAAATTACTTCCTATATTAATAATAATACACTTTCTGATTATTAATTTTTATTATTGTTTTTTTTAGATTTAATGAATAAAACCATCAAAAATTGTATTATTTATTTTCAATTTTTAATGAAACAATTACATCTTTAAAAGAATTAAACCATTCCAAACATTTTAAGATCATTAACAAATAAATAAAATTTTGATATAATATTGTGTTAGAACTATTGCTTTCCATTATTTGTATTTTAAATAATATTTTCCTCATCATTTCCAAGTAACTCAAGTTTCAGATGTTTTTTGATTATATTTGATAATCATAAAGAATATAATACAATTATAAAGAAAAAAAAACTTAGAAATTAGATATTTTAATAATAATGAATGAGGAAAATTCTCCTCCTTAAATTTTAAAGCCCATCATTAATTTGTTTTAAGTTTGGGGGGAATTGATCCTATCAATTATAAAATACCAGATTTCTTCAATAATAAAGTTGATATAATTATAACTTCCCCTCCATATATACATACCCAAGAATATATACATTCTAGTAAAGCAGATTTATATTGGTTAGGTGAAATTGATGATAACTCAGCAAGATAATTGGCAAAAACAGAGATAGGGCATCGTAAAGTAATAGATATAGAGGAAGAATATGAAAAATATAGCCATATTAAATCAATAAAAACATTTTTTGATGAATTGTTTGATAAAGAATTAGAAAAATACTCTAAAAATGGTAAATATTCAAGACAAATTATTAATTACTTCTCAGACATGTATTTAATTTTGAAAAAAATGAAAAAAATTTTAAAGAAGGATGGAATCTTTGGATTTTTTATAGGTAATCGAACAGTCCTAGGAATCCCGGTTCCTTGTTATAAAATCTTCCGTGACTTCTTTGAAGACTTGGACTATAAAATTATTGAATTTGGATACAATCCCATTGTTTCTCGCGCTTTATTAAAAGGTCGAAATAATGCTTGATCAAACGGAATGGAAAATGAATGGTTGATTATAGTACAGAATACTTAATATTGTTGAAAATCTATATTTTAAATTCGAATATTAAATGATATAGATTATTGCTTTAAGTTGGGAAAATGATTCAATAAATTTTTAGAAAGAAAAGAATTATAAAAATTTTTAATCCACTAAGAAAGTCTGCATCTTTCAAGAGAAATGAGACAGAATTTTTACAATTAAATAGTCTTTCAGGCACATGTTATGATTTCCTCACTAATTTAATATACTCTTAAACTTTAAATTACATAAATCCCATTAAAGATTAAAGATAATGTCAATATCAAATTATGAAAGAATTTAATTCCATTCCACTTGAGGATGAAGAAGCTCAATTTTTAGAAGAAATTAGCCTTTTAACAAAAGAACCTATTAAATCCCTTCCATTTCCAGGTGATTTTTATAAGGCTTTAAAAAGTCCTGAGAAAAGGTTTATTACTTTTTGGTATGAAAATAATCATATTATTGGTCTTAATTTTAGGAATTCAGATTTAAAAAAAATACCAGAAAGTATAGGAAATTTATTTCATTTACGATTTTTAAGATTAGAAAGATGTTATTTTATTAAATCTTTTCCCTCTTCTTTTGAAAATCTTATTAATTTAGAATTACTTATATTTTATAATGAACCCGACTTAGAAATCCCTATTATTAGTATAGATTTTCCTGATATTTTTAAAAAACTCCATAAATTAAAAAAGTTTCAAATATACGGATTATATAATTTTTATCTCACTCCCTCTTTCACGGAATTGAAGAATTTAGAAGAATTAGACTTAGAAGGGTGTTTTATATCATCAAATCGAGCTAAATTTATGATAAATTATGGTATAACGGATCCTTATCATATTGAACATCCTGTTTTTGAATTACCTGATGACATTGGAAAATTAAAATCTTTAAAAAAACTTAGATTGTATCGTTTAGAACTAGAAAAACTTCCAAAATCCATAAAAAACCTCACATCTTTAACTGAATTAGATTTAAGTTATTGTGAAAAAATAAAAAATATAGAAATTATATTTGATATATCATCTTTAGAAGATTTGAATTTTTTTAATTGTAGTATTAAATTACTTCCAAATAATATTGGCAAGTTAAAAAAATTAAAACAATTAAATTTATCTCATAATAAATTACGAGATATTCCTTTTAATATAAAAAATTGCCATCAATTAAAAAAAATTAATCTATATTCAAATCATTTTGAGAAAGAATTAGAATGTTTAAAGGAAATATCTAGTTTAAAACATCTTATTTGGAATAAACACTACCCTAAAATAATCCCAGAAGAATTATATGATAAAAAAGATTTAAAAATTGAATTGATTTAAATGATTTATTATTTAATCCTAATAATTTACAAATAATTACTATCTAAAATCATCGTGTTTATATTTTTCCCAAAGTTCATTTAATATAGTTTCATAATTTGGTATATGATTTTGCTTAAACCAATCACGATAAAACTCTTTAAATCTGTCTTCATCCCAAGTACCTGGAAATTGCTCATCATAATCTGTTTTTGTTTGCAAAGTACGATCTTCAAAGAAATCTATAGAGATTCCTCGTTTATTAAGGATTTCATATTGCTCTTTTGCCATTCTACAAGTTACACACATAACTTTATCAGCAGTTAAATATATCTTCGAGTTATGAGCAATTTCCCTAGCAATCTCATCACTAATAAACATTTCATATTGTTTAACTTCGCCGTGATTATCTCTAGGCAACCAACCTATGAAAGAAGGAGTTACAAATAAACGAACTCCTTTTGGAGAATATGCAACACTAATATCATCGAATCCACCAAATCTTTGTTCAATAAATTTAGTTAACTCAAATGCATCAGAGCCTTCAGTGGTCTTTCCATTTATTGCTATAATATGTTTTATCTCTCCTAATGTGGTTATATATGTGGCAATAGAAAAAACATTTAGATTTTCCCTCACAATAAGAAATTGATATAGTAAGAAAAAAAAATAATTTAAGGGTAATGTAGAGGAAGAATGACATTTAAAATGTTTTTTGGAATCCTCAATTATTTGAAATATTTTTTGGATTCCTCAATTTCAGCGAGAATCTCTTCCTTAGGTTGGTCTGGAGGATGAATATTCTCTTTCTGAATATATTCCATTATTTCATATAAGGAAACATTTGCCTGTGAAGCCGCTTCTTGCAAGCTGACAATTCCTTTTTGATATAATTCTGTCATCTCTTTTATTTCATACTCCTTTAGTTTTTGCAAGATAAACTTTCTTATAAGAGCTGAACGGTCGAGACCTTCTTTTTCTGCTATTTTTTCTAGTTTTTCCACATCTTTATCATTTATTCTAGTGCTTATAGTTTTACTCATTGCCTTCACTTTAATTTGAAATTAATTCTAAAAATACTGAGATTCTATTAGAAGAAGTACCATTCACAACTTTTAGTTTATTAAGAATATTGATAAACCTCTTCTTCTCAATTTTTTCTTTTATTAATTGATTATAAAAAAAAGTATCCAATTCCATAAAAGCGACACTAAACATCTCAAATTTTTTATTCGCTCTTATATCGGAACTAATACATATACCCTCTTTTTTAGCTAACAAGTAACAGCTAGTCTCGCCAGGATCTCTAAATTTGGGCAAATCTTTTTTGATATCAATGGGGATTATAGGAATTTGGTGCTTCTCAAGAAAATATTTTGCATTGTAAGCATCTGGATATTTATTTTCAATTCCTTTTTCAACTACTTTATTATAAACACTTTTATCAATGACTACATCATCCTCAGTTAAATCAAGAAATTCTTTTAATAAATCCGCTTTAACTAAATATATAAGTGCGTTTGCATCTAATATATGTCTCATATATTTATTATATACAATTGATCCTATTTCAATGTAATTTGTATACATTATTATGAGTATAATCCCAGAATAGAAGAACTTACTATTTACTTTCCAATATTTCATTTAAGCGATGATAAGTAGTCGGAAGTTATATAATTGATTTTAAAATTTCTAGAATTCCTGATATGGAATGGAAAAAGAAAGTTGAATTACTCGCTTAAAAAATGCAAAACAAATAAACAAATTACACCTGAACTAATTCAACGAGTAAAATTGATTGAATAAAAAGGCATAAAATCCTTGGATGCGCTTTATAATGCTATAACTGAATTTTTAAAAACTGATTATATGATTACAACAAATAATGAGATTATTAATAAATGTCAAAAAAATATGGAATTTTTTTAATAAAATTAAAAGATATAATCCAATATTATTTCTTACAGAAGTATTATAGTTATGGAAATGAATCTTGTTGAAATAAGAAAAAAGGAATTGAAGCTTTAAATAAAGCATTAGTGCCAGTAGGAATGGTTCATAATAATCATTTCTCAAAATCTTATATACAATCCTTCTTTGTAAAAATATCTGAAGGATATTTTATGATTTATTATTCTTTTTTAGGTGTTCTTCAAAGAATTCTTGAGAATTATATATTTTTATAACTGATTTCGCTTTATCAAATCCTGAATCGTTAGTTACTAGTATTTTAGAACCCTCTATTAGTGCAGAAGCTATAATTGCACAATCGGGTAACTTTAAATTAATTTTAGATCGTAATTCAGCAGTTTTATCCGCAATATTTAAATCGTAATCTAGGATTTTATAATTTTTATTTGAAGAGAGGCCTGAAATAAATTCATCCTTATCAATCAACTCATTATTTCTATAATATCCAACACATAATTCTGTAATTGTAATTACCGAAACAATCGCCTGTAAGTCTCTATTACCATTGTCTACTGCTTCTAAGATGGATTTTGAGAATTCATAGAATGGTTCTTCCTTATTTTTTACATTTAAAAAGATATTTGTATCAAGTGTAACCATCATTCCCATTCTTCTCGCAACTTTTTTTGAAATTCAATACTAGATTCTTTCCAGGGTTTTTGATTTTTTAATATCTCTGATATTTTATTAGTTCCTGATTTCCTTATAATGATCGTATTTCCCTTTAAATCAAAAATCAAGCGGTCTCCTTGCACTATGCCTAATTTGTCTCTTATTTCCTTTGGAATAGTAATTTGACCTTTTTCACTTATTAATGATGTCCCTACTATCATATAATATATCCTCTCAAAGGTTTTACGATTTAATAAAGAATTCTTTACTTATATTCTTTACGTTCACTATATATACTTTTATTAAGAAATTTCTTTTTCATTACATTCACTTGCATATTCTAGTTTAATTTATTTTTCCTAATGAATAAAAATATGATTGTAATGAATTTTCAAGTAAGTTTTTAATTATTATTTCTTTTGTTAATACTTTTACTTTTAATTAAATAATTCAATTTTTCTAAGGAATTAAATCTCTATTAAGAAATGGTTCTTATGTTTACTTATTTTATAATCTCGTTTGGTAAATAATTGGATTAACTCGAGGTTTGTTTTTGCATGATTTGTAATCTCAAGGACTTTAATTTTTGAATGATCTTTGACGTATCCCATTAATGGTATTAATTGGTCGCTTAGATAGTTATCAACCGGTACATCGTTCTGAATATATTTAATGATCTCATTTGCGGCTATTTGTCCCAGTTTTTCAGAAGAAATATGTTTTTCTCCAAGAATTGTTCCACTTGAAATAATGGCTCCAGTATCAGAGTGTGCCCAGAGGGATAATCCGGCACCAGGGCTGTTAGATTCAACCCAAGTGAATTTTATATCGGTTTCGATATCTAAGCTTCTTTTAATTTGTTTCTTAATAGACTTCCTTATCCTTAAGCCGATATTATCTCTATTTTGTCGTAATTGCTTTGTAATTATAATCTCTCCTTGAATAACATCGATATTACCTAACTCAGTGAGATTAATTGGTTTTAATTGTTGTTTAGGGGGATATATAATACATTTTATTGATGCTCCCCCCTTTGGAAAAAATCCATGTTTCTTTATATATACTTCAGTTTTCAAACCTAAAATCTTGTATGTAACTTCTTTAAGATAATTAAGACTTGGAGCCCATTTTCCGAATGTACCACCACCTCTTAGAGAGATTTCGATTTCTTCTGGTTTAGTAATTCCTAAGCTAGCAATTTGGATTGGTTGAATTAATAATCCTATACTCGCAGCAGTACTTATATTTATATGTATGCTGTTTTTAATAATAGAATTTGGAAATAAAGTTATTTCTCTACTGCCAACTTTGCATTCACTTAAATTACTAGAAGTTAATTCTGCTAAAGTTTTAATTCCTAATAAGTGTTGAAGTCTTAAACCTGGTTTTGGTCTGTTAGCACGGATGTTTTTTATTCGGATAGGTTGATTGAATAAAATTGAGAAGCCTGCTCCTAACCGTAATATAGCACCACCACCTTCTCCGAAGGAACCATCAATTTCTAGCAAATCATTCATTATTTTAATCTTTTATTATTCTATTTTATATAATTCTTTTATTCTATTAATCCCATTAAATTTTTTTATCAATTTAACAACTTCTTTAGGAACCAGTTCCTCCCATTCTATATTGGAAGAATATATTAAGTTTCTTATATGAGTAGCATTATATTTATCCATTTCAAGTTCAAACTTTTCAGCGACCTTATAACCTTTATTATTAAAAAGTTCTCTAACCCAACTACTATTAGTAAAAATTAAATCGAAATCTTCAATGATTGAAACTACATGATCAACCCATTTTTTAGAGTTATAAATATCTGGAATCAACAAAGTCTCAAAATTGTTAGGTTTAATATTAATGCCTTCTAAACTATTGGATATAAATTGTTTTCTCTCTTCACTAGTAAAAGGATCATTCTTAGTATTAAATAATTGAGAACTACCAATTCCAATTTTAAGAGACTTACAGGATTCTAAAATCTTTTCCATTACATGAAGGTGACCTAAATGAAAAGGTTGGAATCTACCAATAAAGAGTCCTACATCGCAAGATTTCTCTTTTTTTCCTATAAAACTCTCTTCTTCCATAAACAGGGTAGAGATATCACTATTTAAGAGATTTTTCCAAATTCTATTTGTATAATAAATTGATTTTTCTCCTTTTATTATCTTTCTTAATTCGACATCTGTATAGAACTTGCTATGATCAGGATCTAGTTCATGTGGATCTGGTTTTAATTGAATATCACTCTTTACTAGACCAATGAAGATATAAGCATTTTCTTCTGTTAAATTGTCTTTTTCTACTTCCAGCTTGTAGAATTTTAATTTTAAAACCTCTTTAGGAGGTATCCCAAATTCTTCTTCCAATTCTCTTAGAGCATTTTTTTTGATACCATCTAATTTTAAATTAGGCTCATATTCTACATGTCCAGATGCAGAATCTGTAAAGTATTCAGGAAAAGAATTTTTATTTTTACTTCGTTTTTGAATAAGATACAAAATATCATTTTCAGGAGTAATTGCCATTATAAATATTCTAACAATTAAATGGCTAATTTTATCCTGATGGGCTTTCTTGCGCTCCATTGGAAAAAGATATTTAGAGATCTGTCCAGATTGTAGATATTTAATATTTTGATTCTCAATACAAGCTAAGAGTTCTTCTTCTTCTTCTTCCTCTTCTTTTTCATTCATAACCTAATTTCTATAATATCTCCTACTTTAAAACCTATTTCTTTTGAAGCATTTCCTTGATTGATTGATATTTCCAGAAATTTATTTGAACCGATTAGAGCAATTAAGGTACTTTTAGGTACTGCGGAGAAATGGGAAATAAAACTACATTCATAGATTTGTTCATTTACTTTTAATTTTAGTAAATCTCCTTCATTTAATTTTATTGAAGTCTCTTTAATTTTACTATTTTCTATTGGTATGTTTGTAATTCCAGTTCCAAAAGAATCTATATATTGAATAACACATTTTATTGCTTTATATGACTCCATCCATTCATATAGAAGTGGAATTTTAATTAAATTATTAAAGTTAAAGCGCGGTCCAAATTCTTCTATAGATACCCCCTTAACGATATATGCACCAACAGGGGCCATTATATCTCTGCCATGGAAGGTTTTTGAAACTGGTTTGTTAAAGAATTTATCATTTTGAATAAGAATACATTCAGAAATTTCTTCAGATAATGCATTAGAAAGCACTCCATTATTAGGTCCAATAAAAAAATGATTTGACTTAGTTTTAATTAACAAGATTTCTCTCTCGCTTCCCACCCCTGGATCGACAACAATAATAAAAACTGAATTTCTTGGATAATGTTTATATGTTGTTTTGATTATATATCCTGCTTCAATAATGGAAAAAGGTGAAATTTCATGTGTAATATCAATAATATTTACATTCGGATTTATATTTAGAATAACGCCTTTCATTTGAGCGACATAATGTTGACCTTTAGAACCAAAATCAGTTAAAAGAGCAATTAATTTACTCATTTTATTATTAAAAAGAGTTTTTATTTATTATCTAAAAATATGAAATAAATAGATTATTTCTTTTTATACTTTTGATCTACTTGATGAAAGTCTTGTAAAGCTTTTGCCTTTAATGAATATTCCTCTTCTTTTTCCGTTATCATTAAACTTTTTGATAGGTCAGCTGCAGTTTTATAACAGAGATAAGCAAAATTAAAATCTTCATTTTTTAGAGCTTCTCTTGCTTTTTGAACAGCTTCTTTTAATTTTTTCGTATTATCAGGGATGCTAATACTATTTTTTGCTTTAATCCTTAATTCAGTGGCTAGTTCTGTTTCTCTTAATTCTTCAGCTACTTCAGCTGTTTTTTCAAAAAATTTTGATGCTTTTTCATATTCAGATACTTTCAATGCTTCTTCTGCTGTTTGATAGAATTGACCAATTTTATCAGGAATACCCATTTCAATTTTTTTTAATAACTCATCTGCTATTTTTCTCTCTTTTTTTCCTCCACTTAGAAGTTCTTTAGTATGATTTATTATACTATTTCTAATAGATTCCATATCTATCATATCCTTAATTTCTTGAATCTGCTCAGTATATTCTCTCTGTAAATCATCCTCGAAGGTAGATTCCGACATTTCTATTATGTTTTTAAGAGCTAAGGCTTCTGCGACTTTTTTTAATGGTTCTTTAAGCTTATCTACTTCATCATCTTCATATAATAATAGTCCAATTATGAATCCTGATGCTTTTCGAGTTAATTTTCCTTTTAATTGATGCAAGTATGAAAATATGATTAGATCTTTAAGTTTCAATAAGTTATATTCATTTTTAGAATGGTCAAGATTTAATCTTAGAAATATATCACTTGTAACACTAAATTCAGTTCTTTTATCAGAAAAAAAATATCCTAAAACTTTATAATCTGCATCATTTGGAAGTAATATTAAAAAAGTACCTTTTGGCATTTTATTATATCTCCATTAAATCTCATTGTTAAGAATAAATATAAAAAATTTAAGTCTTTCCGCCAATTATTCTATTAGTTTCTTCTCTAATTGATTGAATAATTGTTAATAATTGAGCAAAATATAAATTATTTCCAACTGCTTTGGAAGCTTGC
>JAEOTJ010000444.1 GCA_016839905.1 Promethearchaeota archaeon
ATCATGTTAAAAATTTAAAAGTCACATGTGGGGGGGTGCCTATATGCTTTTAATACGGTTTATCGAAAAAATTTTAAAGATTATGATATAAATGTCCGACATGTTGTTGAAGTTATTCATAAACTGGAAAAAACAGGTAAAATTAAATTAAATTCCTTGGAAAAGGAGGTAATTTATCACGATCCTTGCCGCCTTGGAAGAAAATATGAAGGTTCTTTATTCGTCGAACCTCAAGATTTATTGAAAAAATGCGGTTAAGAAATAAATGAAATTGTAAGGAATCATAATGAATGTCCTTGCTGTGGAGTAGGCTCAGGAATTGGAGGTGTTGATAGTAGCATTTGTATAAAAATTGGAGCAGAACTCTTTAATAAAATAGAAACTAAAGAAATCGTATCATCTTGCCCATTATGTATATTCAATTTTAGATATGTAAATTATAAAAATGAAATGGATAAAGTAAGTAAATATATTATGGATTATATTTTAGTATCAATAAAATGATAAGAGAATTAGTTCAAGGTTTAAATCTTTTTTATTTTATTTTCTAAAAATAAAATATTAGTATTATTAATAATAAAATGAAATATTAGACAATAATTAACCTAATGTAAGAATAATGATAAATAAAAAACTCAAGAGAGATATTATTATTTATTTAGCGTTTGTATTCTTATTAATAATCATAGTATTTTTACCTTTTTCGATGTTACAATCAAAATCTATATTAGAATTTGGAGAAACTTTACCTTTATTATTTGATAGCATCTTTAACAACCCAACAAATCTAACATCACTTTTTTATTTGTTACTGATATTGCCTTATATAAGTTATCCTTTAATCTTTTTCTCTTTATTATTTTTAATGCTTTCTAAGATTAGAATTTCTACATATATGGGTATTAGTGGTAGTATTTTTTTTTTAATTTTTTTTGCATTTTTATTTATTACAAGCGTACATGCATTAAGTTATGGTCGTTTTTTTGAACTTATCGGGATTTTTCTAGTAGGGATATCTGGTTTGGGTATATTATTTATCAATATTTATTCCACTAAAATAGAAGTAAACACAGAATTAAAGCTTGAAAAAGCCAAGGAATATGTTATGAACTTATCTACTCAACATTTTGAAATCCCATTGAAAAAAATATCAAGAGCTGTAAGAATTAATGAAGGGTATTTCATAACTGTTATATTAGAGATGATTAATAATGGTGAAATAAAAGGATTTATTGATGGAGAATGGTTACAGATTACTGAGAGATCTGTTCTGACATCTGGATTCCCCTCAAAAATAAAGCTACCTAGTGATATTAATTTAGGGGCAATTATAACTATAACAATAGGAATAATATTATGTTTTATAGCATTTAACTATTTAAATAACGAAATTCTTCGTACATTCATTGGTGCTCAAGATTTCAATGTTTACGTATCTACAACATTGTTTTTCTTCTTATTAATTGGAATTTTAGTAATTATTGTAGGAGTGATAATTCAAAAAATAAATCGATAATTATTTTTTAAATATTAGTTTTAATTCATAATTATAAAATCTTAAAAAATAAATAAAAATGTCAATAATCCTTCCTGAATTGTTTCCTGAAAAGAAAAAAGTCCTTAACCTTGTTCTTGATCATTTATCAGAAGATATTATAGGGTATATTGATGTACCAACGGGATACGGGAAAACGTTCCTTAGTAAACACCTGATTAATAGATATGTTGAAAAAGGGAAAAGAATTTTATTTATAACTTCAAGAAATAAATACCTTCTCCTACAAACATATTTTAAAGAAATTGATGAAAAAATACCTCTTTTTCCTAATAGTATATGCTTATCATCTGATTTTGAAATGAGCAAATGGGAGGATGATAAGATCAAGGATTACATTTTAAATAATAATATCTTAGTTGTATTTGCGTCATTACAAACAATATTGAGTAAAAAAAAAGTAGGCCTCAGGTATTTTTTTAGTGTATACTTTGATTTAGTAATCATTGATGAGATTCATAATTTTATAAAAAACCAAGGAAACGAATTCATTAATCAAATTATTACTAATGACCCTAATTGTCATATATTTGGAATGTCGGCAACTCCCTTTCAAGGAGTCGTTAATGATCTTAAATATGTTGAAGAGATTGCGCAAGGCATGAAAGAAATATTCCATAAAACAATACCTGCTTGCATTTTAGATCAGCAATTATCTCCATTAACATATACAATTATTCGCAACCATATGGATTTTGATTTAATATTTAATCTTGGTAAAAATTTTGAAGGATTAAATGCAAAGGAATTATACTTGGACTGGAGTCAACTTGAAAAGATTGTAGAGCGAACGAAATTAGCCAAACAAGTATGTGATGAAAAAGTCCCTCCTAAATCTAAAACACTTATTTTTTGCGCCCCTGTAAAAAATGTAGCTAAAAAAGATAAAAGAACAAAAAAAAAAATCGCATCGTTTCATGCTAAATTGTGTGCTGCGATATTTAATGGAGAAGTAAAGAAAAAGTATGATCCTGATGTTTCCTTAAAAAATAAGGACGAAAATAATGAATTTAAAAGAGCAGCATATATATCTTCAGATTTAAAAAATAAAGAGATAGAGGAAATAATCTCTGCTTTTAAAACTCCAAATACTCCCCCTTATGTTTTATGTACTGTAGGAATGTTGGTAGAGGGATTTAATTTTCCAAGGCTTGAGAATTTATTTCTTTTAAGACCTACCTTGAGCATGAGATTATTTGAACAAGAAATCGGAAGGGTTCTTAGAAAACATGAGGGAAAAATAGCGGGGAACATTTTTGAAGTGGTGGAAGATGTAGATGTAGATTCTTTATATGAAAAATTCGGTGAATCATTGTTATCATCAAAGAAATTCAAAAGATTAATGATGTTAAATCCCAAACATCGATTGGAACGGTTATTTCTACAAGAAGCTGAAGATATAAAAGCATTTGAAGAAGATTTGATAGAAATTAAGGATGAAGATAAAGATATTAGAGAAACTGATGTAATAGATGTAGAAAAAATTGGATTCAAGGATTTTGATAAGTCTATCCATGATCTTGTTACACGATTTCCTCCTGTCGATTTCAGAGTTAAATTTTTTGTTAAGGCAATTCAAAAAACTAATTTAAAGAAAAATACCAATTTCAAGAAAGATAAAAACCTCTTCTTAGAACTCGTTTCAAAATTTAATCCCATCTTTAAAGATGATATAAAAGATATGTTGGAAGCCATTCCAATAGTAGAGAGCATGAATGATGATAATTATGATGATCGCGACCTTTCTCAAAAGGTTTTAGAGGATAAAACGGAATTTTTTAAGGAAGTTAATGCTTTTATCAAATTAAAAGCACTCACGGACATTGAAAAGTTAATAAATTTATCTAAAGATGAGAAAGAAGAGATTTTTGAATTATTGGGATTTGGTAAGGAAAAGGGAAACATAAAGCGAATGAAAGAACTCTGTTTAGTGGAAGGAAAGGGTGTAGCTCAAGTAAAATTCTTTTCCAAACAATTACCTATCTCTATAGGAGTTTTAACGGGAAAACTCGAAAAAGTTTTAGCAGATGATATAAAATCTGGTGCCATTTCTAAAAGAAATAGGATTTTTAATAAAAAGGACGCCAAATCTGATGTATATTGGGCCGAAACATATTATCATAATAATCTTGATTACTTGTATAAGATATATGATGATTATTATGGCCAAGAGGAAATAAAAATAGGATTATAATTTAATTTTGATATTAAAACTGGACTTATTATTTAATCTTCTTTAATAATAACCCCTCTTCTGTAAAATATAATTTTAATATTTTCATTATATTTAAAACTTCAATCTTGTTTTTATTAATTAAGGGTAATAATTGCTCTTTCTTTAGAGGAACCTCATCCGTGAATATCCACGCATTAAATATTTCTAATCCCTTTCTTAAGAATCGATATACAAAACTGGGTGTAGGGTAAAATATCACTATGTACCCGCCCTTTTTAGCATGTTTGATGTGAATGTCTATGAGAGTTTTTAAGTCACTTCCTTGGAAATGCTCTATTAATCCTTGTGAATGCACGAGGTCATATCTTTCGTCAGATTCAAATTTTAAAACATTTTCTTTAACGAGAGTAAGTTTTGTATTTTTTCCAAAAATCTTTTTTGAAGCTTCTAAAGCTTTATCATTCAAATCAACTAATGTGACTTTTGATGCTCTAAATCTCATTGCAATATTGTAGCTATTATAACCAGATCCTGCTCCCAGCTCAAGAATTGAAATGCCTCTACTAATAGATACCGGCTTTAAAATCTTAAGATAGCCTCGAAACACTGCCCTTAAAAACTCTCTATTAAAAAAAGAGTCTTCATAACCCATGTATTTATCCCAATCTGTTTCTTCTAAAATCATTATAAAAGATCTTGTTAAATATTATGGATATATGAAATAATATGGCATTATAATTTATTTTTGATGTAAAAACTGGACTCAAGATCATTTTTGTATTTAAAAGGTTATTTTTTAATTAAAGAATTAAAAGATTGTTTTTAAATCATTTTAAGGCGTGTAATAATGGCTGTAAAAGAAGAAAAAATTGAGATTTTTGATGTTCGATTAGATTTTTGCCATAGAATAAGGAAAGCCATTTCAGGATTAATTGATATTATAAATATTAATTTTAATGAAGAGGATATTTATTATCAGCTCTCAATTGACAATATAGAAGCTTTTTATGATAATCTTATTAAATTACTAAATTTTCTAAAAGGTCCTAATGAGGAAAATCTTATAATCAAACTCGCTGAAAGAATTCAAGATTCAATTTCGGGTTTATCTGATATAATAACTATTAATTTTAATAAAAAGGATTTTTTTTATCAAATATCAATGGATAATCTCGATTCTTTACATTATAATTTGAAAAAACTGATTAAATATTCTAATTATATTTAAGAAAATTTAGCATACCATTTGTTAAAGGCTTCAAGGAAATCAGTTTTTAATTGCCCTTCAATAGGATTCTTTACCCCTCGAAGCTTGCTTACCCAATTTTTAACATCCTTAAGGGTCATTGAATATCCCACGGTCTCAATTATCCTATCCATGAATTCTTGTAATTTCTTACCTATTTCAAATCCCTTGAGAGTGTCTCCATTTTGCATTACAAATTCAAGCTCATTATTAGAGCTAGCATCCTTTATCTCCCCTACTTCTTCTTTTGAAACTTCTACATTTTCTTGTTGGTTTATTGAGGCTTCTTCAATTATCTCTTCTTTTTTAAATTTATCATTCCACTTCTCAAGTTCAATAGAAAACTCGCGCTTATCTTTTGAACCGAGAGGATTATTATTCTTTTTAAGTTTTCCAACCCAGAATTTCATATCCTTCATTGGTTTTGAATATCCTTCAGTTTCTAAGAGGATATCCATGATATTCTGAATATTTTTTGATATCTCTGAACCAGGGATAACATCCAATTTATTTGAGATTATATCAAAGTAAAAATTTACATCTTTAGGTTTCATAGTTTCTGTTGATACTACTGCTGCTGAGGGTATTTCTGTTAATGATCCACCTATTGAGGATTGTCCTTGTTCCATTTGTATTCCTTTTTCAAGTTGAACCAGTGCGTTTATTTTTTGTGGAGATAAAAAAGCTAATCTCCATTTTTGGAAATCTTCTTTAAGTTTATCTTTAAATGGGCCATCCAATAAAGTATTAATGGAACTTAATTCATTTTTCCAATTAATAATATCTGAACCTCCGTGGAATTTTAAAGCTAAATTCATAAAGTGTTGGATTTGCTCACTTATTTGATTACCTTTAAGGGAATCAATTTTTTCTAGAAAAAGATCAAATAAAGTATTTATTTTTTCTTCATCAATGATTTCTTCCATGGAGACAATACCTAATTGGTTTAGATCCATTGTTTTTTTAGGTATTGTCTTCATTTTTGAAGCTGCAGGTCTAAGCTCTGGGCTTTCAACTAGCCCCATACTTGAGAATTGACTGTTTAATTCCCCTATTTTATTTAAAACTAACTTTTTCTTATCATCATCTAAGGGAATGTTAATTTTATTTAATTGGTTAATTAATAGCTTGATTTCAATTATGTTTAATGAAATTCCTTCTTGTTTAAAAGCAATATCCAATATATTTGCTAATAATTTTCCAATTTTTTTACCTTTTAAATCATTAATATTTTCAATAATCTGATTAAAACCAGAGGTTATTTGGTTTTGTTTAGGTGGCTTGGCTAATTTCCATTTTTCAGTTAATAATGGTAAAAATGCATTAATTAAAAATTTATTATCAGTTCCAAAACCTAATACTTGCTTTAGGGGATCCTTTTCTAATTGCTGGAATGTTCCAATTATAAGATAAGAATTATCAGCAAGGATCCCTATGAAGTTAGAATTTTTTAACTTTCTATATTCTATATTTTCACCACCATGAAATGCTCTAACAAGATCATTTTTATGATTCTCTGAGGACACAATTTGTATTAAGAAGTCAAAATCTTGAACATCTTGAATATTTTGTTCACTAGAGATTTCTTTATTAATTGTTTTTTCTTTTTTCTTAGAGGGTGGCTTTTTCTTTTTTCCTTTTGATTTCAGATAATCTGCTTGCCATTTTTCCACATCATCTAAAAGCATTATTTTAAGATTCGGGTCAAGTTGCTTTCTAATAACTAAAAGTCTATTTAGCCAATCTTTTATATTATCTAGGATGATTGACTCTGGATTGAGCTCTGAGACGATAGACATTATCTCTGCGACCTTATGAGTCATTTCAAAGCCTTTTTGAACATTTACGTTCTTCTTAAAAGATTCAAATCTTTCTTTTAAATCCATTTTCTCACTAAGGGTAATTTTAACACCCTCCGAAGACATATTTCTTTTTTTTTTTGAACTTTGACCGTTGTCTTTAATTTCTAGATTAAATTTTACGAGGGGGATAAAACCTTCAATTTCCGGGACTATTATTATGATTTCTGAGTTAGCCTCATTTAATAAGGATGAAATTTCTTGTTTAATCCCTAAACAGCTTTTAATTGGCCAAAAATGTTCTACAATGGATTTGTTTTCTTTAATGAATCTCAATGTAAGATTCTCGAGAGTTTTTTCTACTACCTGAAATCCACTTGTTATATTTTTAAAAAATTCAGAAAATGAATTAACTAATCTTTCAGTTAAAATATGTTGAAGTTTTTTAGAATCAAAATCAAATGTTTCTTTTTTTGTTGTAATTATTTTATCCATTTTAAATATTTCGTTTTTAAAGAGATTTAAAATACCCAAATATATAGAATTTTGTTCAAATTGGCTTTTGCATGAATTATCTGTTGATTTAACAAGCTCGTTTTTTATTTCAGCAAATTCCTCAGAAACTATTTCAGATAATTCGAGTGCTTTTTTGTGAGTTCCCATAGCTAATATATTTTTAATGTCGTCCTTTATTGCTTGCCATTGATTTTGAGTAATGCCCAAATCTTTAAGTTTACTTTGAAAATCATCTTTCATTTGGAGTAAAATAATTACAATACTAGCTAATTCAGAACTTATTAGATTCTTTAATTCATTTTCATAATCAGATAGAAAAGCAAAAGAACTTTTTTGCTTATCAGTATCGTCGATTAAGTCTGATATCTCTTTTTTAATTTCTTCACTGTCCCTTTCAATATCATCTTTAAATTTTTGAAATTTATCATATAATGTATCAATTTCAAGAGTGTTCTCTTTAGCAAAAATATCAGAAATTGAATTTTTAATTACTTCTTTAATATTATAATTATCTTGATAAACATCGGCTTTAATTAATGAACTCATTGTAGAAAAGGGTGGGATAGTCCTGTAATATTCAAGGCTTTTAAAATTTTCTGGGTTTGTCTTCAATAATAACTTGTTATTAATTAGTTCTTGGATCAAGTTTTTAATATTATCTTTAGGAATTAAAGGTATAAAGCTCGCAATTTCATCTAAAGTTAAAAAATCCTTATTGTAACATTCAAGATATATTTTTATCGCATCATCTGTAAGATTTAATAATTTTAAGATTTCTTTCATCTAAGAATGACTCATACATATAGAAATTAACGATAACTAAAAATTACTCTATAATCCTAATGGTGCTTTTTGTTTTTAATTATATTGAAAATAAAATTATTATAATTTTAAAGAAAAAATTAAATAAAGATACGAACTATAACGAAACTATGCCAGTAGTAAGTTTGAAAGTAAATGACAATGATATTGATTTAAATGAATTCATGGAAAAAATGCTCACAAATATCTTATTGGGCTATTTAGAATCTGTTAAACGCGTGCCGGATGATATTAAAACGATTAATATAGAAATAATAGTCTAATAATATAGAATAAACTTAAGTGATCAAAAGAAATATATCCATAAATGTTAAATTAAGCTGTCGAAAAATGATTCTCGAACCTGAATGCATTGGTTGTCTATTTAATCAGATATATAAATCTTTCTTGCTTTTAAAGCCAGACATCTCAAGGGACATAATATTAAATACTCAGATAAAACTGATGAATTTCCTGATACAAAATGATATTAATAACTTGCCTGGACCATTAATTGGTCAAAAAACCTATAATTTAATATCAGAAGCGCTTGGTAATAATGATCCTTATAAATTTTTAAAACAAAAATATAATATAATTGCATTAGAATATTATGAGAGAGCAAAAGATCTTGTGGAAAAATCAGAGGATCCTATTTTTGAAGCCATAGCTATATCTGCTATCGGAAATACGATTGATTTTGGAACGGATCACGAGATCGACTTGATAAATGATATTAAAAATTTCGAACCTGAAAATTTTAAAATAAATGACATCCTAAAATTTAAGGAATCCTTAGAAAAAGCAAGTCAAATGTTAATATTGCTTGATAATGCAGGAGAGATCGTATTTGATAAACTCTTAGTTGAGACTATTAAAGAACACTTTCCTAAATTGAACATTACATGTTCTGTAAGGGAAGGGCCAATTATCAATGATGCGACAATTAAAGATGCTGAGTATATAGGTTTAACTAGAATAGTAAAGGTTATTGAAGCACCTGCTGCACCGGGTATTGTGATATCTCTAGTATCTGAAGAATTTAAGGAACTTTTATTTTCTAAAGATGTGATTATTCTTTCAAAAGGTCAAGCAAATTTCGAAAGCTTATATTTAATAGATCTTCCAAATAAAGAAGTCTTTTATCTATTAAAAGCTAAATGTATTTTAATGGAAAGAATATTTAATGTAAATATGGGAGATTTAATTTTTAAAAAGAAATAGTAAATCCTTGATATATTAAGTAATCCAAAATATAATGAGAGAAGGATTATTTTTCTAAAACTTCTCTAATATTTTTAACAATCTCTTTAAATACTTTTGCAGATTCGCTATCAGCATATTTTAGAATAAATGGTAAACCTTGATCACTTTGTTGTCCAATCTCAACCTCAAATGGGATTTTTCCTAAAAATTTTATATTGAAATCTTTAGATGCTTTTTCAGGACCACCTGGGGGATAAAGGTCAATAAGTTTTTCACAATGAGGACATTTAAATCCAGACATATTTTCAATTATTCCGAGGATTTTTCGTTCCATGGTTTGTGCCATGGCAATTGTTTTTCTTGCATCCATTGTGGCAACTTCTTGTGGTGTTGATATAATTAATATCCATTCCTCAGGAATTAATTGTAAAATATCCAATGTCTCATCAGAAGTTCCTGGGGGTAAATCGCATACTAAATAATCCAAGTCGCCCCATACAGCATCGCCTAAAAACTGGCGGACAACGCTCATTTTCATTGGGCCCCTCCAAATAACTGGTGTGTCTTCATTTTCCATTAAAAACGCCATGCTGACAACTTTAATGTTCATTGGTCCGTTTAGTGGGATGAATTTCTTAGCTTCAGCATCAACTTGAGGTCGTAGGTCAGGACTAATTCCCAGCATTTTAATAATATTTGGGCCAGTAATATCAAGGTCTAATAATCCAACTCTTAGGCCCACAATTGCCAGGCTCATCGCAAGATTAACTGAAACAGTAGATTTACCTACACCCCCTTTACCTGAGATTATCACTATTTTATGCTTAATCTTTTCCATATTTTTCTTTATTGATAACATTCTGGGATCCATCATTGCATCTTTTACCGACTCTTCTGATATTTCCTTATTTTCAGCCATTTTATCATAACTTTATTTTATCCTTATTGTTACATAATCAAATATTTTGAATTTCTTTAATTTATCTTTAATATTTTATGAATAAATTTTTGTATTTGATTTTGATTAATAATCATTAATCTTGATAATAATTTATAATCAATAATCTAAAGAAATTAATAAACCTCAGAATATTATTCTATATAAGAAAGAAAAGAATGAAATTATTAAAGGTGGATTAGGATTCCAATACAAAATTTTATGGAGTTGTATAAATTTTTACCCAAAACTAATTGCAAGAAATGTGGGAAACCAACTTGCATGGCTTTTGCATTAGATTTGATGCAAGGGAAAATAAAGATTGATGAATGTACTCCTCTTTTGGAGCCTAAACATAAAAAGAAATATGAAACCTTAAAAGAGCTGTTAGGATCAGAAGAAGGAAAGGAGAAAGAATTAAGAATAGATGTAGATAATGATTTGTGTGATGGATGTGGAATTTGCGTAACTGTATGTCCTGTAAATGCTCGATACTGTCCATCAACGCTTAGTGGTAAGGCTCCAAGATTCCCTCCACATAATCGTCAATTATTTCAAGTCAAAGAAGGAAAATGTGAATTATTAGAATTAAAATATTGTCGTAGAATAGAAGGGGAGGGTCAAGCTAGAGAATGTCGTGTCTGTGAAACCTACTGTCCACGAGAGGCAGTAAAAATTGAATATGTTTAAAAGATATAGGTTTATTAAATATGAAAAGATTTCCATGTTCTGGATGCTCTTTACTTTGTGATGATATTATCGTAAAAAGCGATGGTTTATTTATTGATAAGGTAATAGGAGCTTGCTTAAAAGGAAAAGAGAGATTTGATCAAGTTAAAGCAAAAAATCGAATATTAACTCCAATGATTCGAGAAAATGATAATCTTATAAAGAGTTCCTGGGAGAAAGCATTAGATAAAGTTACCCAAATCCTTAAAAAATCATCCAAACCTCTATTATATGGATTTTCAAATGTGAGTTGTGAAGCCCAATTAAAAGGAATTGAATTAGCAAAACAAATAAATGGATTTATTGATTCGAATTCTACAATCTGCCAAGGAAAAGTATTAGAAGTCTTAAAAGAAACGGGTATTACACTTACAACGATTTCTGAAGTAATTAATAAAGTAGATTTATTAATAGTTTGGGGAGCTAATATTGCTGAATCTATTCCACGTTTATTTAATAAATTATTATTTTCAAGAGGTAAATTTAGAATGACTGGACGTGAGATAAAGACCTTGATTATCATAGATCCAGTGAAGACTTCTTCTTTTAGAGTTATGGGTGTCCGAGACATTGCCCTTAATATAGAGCCAAATAAAGACATTGAATTAATACGCATCCTAAAGGAAGAGTGTTGTACAGAAGGGAATATTCCTGAAAAAGGGATTGCGGGATTAGATAAAGATGATCTTAGAAGATTACTTATGCAACTTACGGGTGCTGAAAATGGAGTTATTCTAATTGGGCAAGGATTATTAAGCCCTCAAGATGACTCCAATGTAATTAAAGAATTACTAGAATTAATCCAAATGATAAATGAAAAACAGCAAAAAGGGCGAATATCGATAATGACGATTGGGGGTCATTATAACATGACTGGTTTTGATCATGTGGCCCTAACTAATCATGGCAAAAACCAGAGTTTACAGTTTTCAAATAATATATTAATAGAGACTGATAAGACCGTTATCTCAAAAATTAAAGAAGATGACTTTGATTGCTCAATTATTGTGGGGTCCGATCCCATTTCTCATTTTCCTCAGCAACTCAGCAAGAAATTGGCAAAAAAACCATTAATTCTAATCGATAATAAAAAATCAGCAACATCCTATTTATCAGATGTAATCTTGCCTTCTACAATAACAGGTATAGAATCTGAAGGACTTGCCTTTAGAATTGATCATGTACCGATAGAATTACAAAAAATTGTTAATCCTCCTAAGAATATACGATCAGATGAGGAAATCTTATTAAATTTAATTGAAAAATTCAAAATCACATGAGAGGTAATTATAACATGGAAATGGTAGTAAATACAGTGAGAATGATTGATCATGATCAATTAAAAGAACATTCAATAGGAGATAATAATTCATTAAAAGAGAATCTAGCAATTGGGATAATAAATCCTGATGATTTTAATAATTTAAAATTAAGTATAAAATTAAATTTAAAGTTATCTAATAAATATGGAAATGTAGTAATTAATATAAAACAAGATAAAGATATTCCTAATGGAATGATCCTAATGCCAATTTCAATATGGGCTAATCAAATTACTGGTGTAGAAAATAACGACCTTATTTACAAGAATATTAAAGTAATCGTGGAAATAACTCAAGAGTCAGTTTTAAATTTTGAAGATTTATTAAAATCTATAAAAAATAATCAATAAGATCAGAATCAGATATGAGTAAATTATTAATAAAAAATGGTTTAATATTTGACCCCATTAATAATATCGATGGAGAAATTAAGGATCTACAAATTGAGGATGGAATATTTGTAGATAGATTCTCTAATGAGAAGGATATTCAAGAGATCGATGCAAAAGATAATACGGTAATTCCGGGGGCACTCGATATTCACGCTCATGTAGCATCTCAGCAAACTAATTGGGTAAGACTTTTAGGAAGTAAAAATTCAAATTTTAATGAATACTGGCAAGGATTAACACTTAAAAAAATAGCAAGGGATTATATTTCAAATGGATACACCTTCATTATTGAAGCGAATACTTACCCTTCATTAGCAAAACAGACTATTTTTAATTTTCGAGAATTACCTGTTTTAGATAAAGGCATGCTATTAAATATAAGTAATATTTGGCCTTTAGAATTAGAGTTTAAAAGTGGTAAAATAGAGGATATGAGTGTTTTTATTTCAGATTTATTAAACATGACAAAAAGCTATGGTCTTAAAGTATATAATCCATTTGAAGCAGAAACATGGAATTTTAAAAAATTAAGAGATGATATTAACAAATCCGGAAGATTATATTATTTTTCGGCATTAGATGTATATGAAAACTTAACAAAAGCTAATGAGTTATTAGGATTACCTCATTCGATTCATGCCCATATTGAAGGCTATGAAACCGAGCAAGGAAAAGAAAATCTTTTCTGTATACTTGAAAAAATAAAATCATTAAATATTAATTCGAAGGCAGAACGCTCCCAGGTCTTTCATCTTGCTCATGCTTCAGCCTATAATATCGATGGAAATAATTCAGAATTACTAAAAATCTTAAATAATTCTAATAAAATTGATTTAGATTTAGGATTTCTCTGTTTTAATGTAATAAATCCACTTATTACATCAGATAGAAGGCAAATTGAGGCAATTCAAGTAGAGAATGAAACTAAAGGAATATTCAAGTTAATTAGATCAGCTATTGAAACTGAGGGTGACTCCTTCTCTTCTCTTCGAGTATTTGATAAAAAAAATGAACTTCATAATATTTTATGGGCTAATGCTTTAGATTTAGCCCTAAATATTAAAAATAAATGGCAAGTACAAATAACTTTAAATTATCCTATTTATGGAGATATCAATAACATCCCAGAAATTGCATCTTGGTTATTAAGTGAAAAAGCAAGAGAAGAGTATAAAAAGGAACTATGGCAAGGTCTACCTCAGACAAAAGGCTCCCTTACTTTTAATGAGTTAATAATTATGAGTCGGTCAAGTCCAGCGAGATCTCTCGGATTAAAAAATATTAAAGGTAATCTTGGAAATGGTGCTGACGGGGACCTTAATATTTTAGATATTAACTTGAATGATGTTGATACCAATAATGATTATGACCTAATAAAAAAATCTTTAAAAAATATTAAATATGTAATAAAAGCCGGTGAAATTATTAAAAATCATGATAAAGTAAAATTAGATTCTCATGGAAAAATCTTCTGGGCAGATGGTCAGGCTGTTAAGGAAGATAAATCGATAATAATGAATAAAAAGAAGGAGTTTTATGAGAAATACTACTCAATCTTTTATGACTCTCTAAAAGTTTCTATAGATAATAAATATTTAAGAAAAATTGATTCAAAATAATTATTCAAATAAATTATTCAAATAAATTTTATAATTCAAATTTATATTAATATAATAAGTATTAATTAAAAATTCTCTATGGAGAACTTTTTATATAATTAATTAGCTTATTAATTTATACAAATCTGTATAATAATATGGAAGAAATAAGTCTCAAGATATTTGATTTATTAGCAAATGAAGAAGATTTGATTTTTCTAATTGGGGCAGGATGTTCGATTGATGCACCTTCATGTTTGCCTGATGGAACTACTATGATTAAGGAGATCATAAAATTCACATGTGCTGAAACTGAAATTGAAGAGATTTTAGAAATAGAAGATTTAAGATTTGAGACATTAGCAGAAATTATTAGAAATCATTTAGATTTTGAATTAAATATCTTGAATTTTTTTGAATTATGTAAAAAACCAAATATAAAACATTTTTTTCTTGCTGATATGATTAAAAAGGGAAGTATTATTCTAACGACAAATTTAGATTTTTTAATTGAGCACGCATTACTTCAATTATATGAAGCTCAAGAGAATATATTGCCTATAATAACTCCTGAAGATTACGTTAATTTCACAAAATCATTTGATTTAATAAAAAATAATTCCCTTTATTTCTTTAAACTACATGGTTCAACTAAAAACATCATAACTAATGATAATATAAAAGATTATTTAATTACTCTATTGAAAATAATAGGTTCTCAAAAAGGAGAAATAGATCTATTTAATCATGAGAAATTTAAACGAGATTTGTTCTATAAATTGTTTGAGCAAAAGACATTAGTCATAATGGGTTATTCTGGGTATAATGATTATGATATTATTCCATCATTAAAGAATATTAAAAACATTAAGAATATTATTTGGTTAAATCATATTGAAAATGATAATGGAAAAGAAAAGGTATTTGAGATAAGTGATAAAAAGCAAGTCTCAGGCATCCCAGATAAATTAAACCAAATATTAATTGAATTAAAACGAATGAACAATAATATTAAAATCTATAGAGTAAATATAAATACAAGAAGATGCATTAAGAATTTAATGGATTTTGAACCAATATTGGATACAAAACACTTTTCAATAGAATTCTCCAAATGGCTTAGAGAAAACATTAAAAATCCAAGTGATCTTATTAAAACAATAATTCCACATATCATTTATTTTAATTTTGATAGAATAGATGACTCATTAAGATGTGGTGTTAAAGCTCTTAAAATTCTTAACGATTCAAAGGAATATGCATTAAAAGACTTAATACTGAATAATATTGGTTGGATTCATTTTCAAAGAGGTAATTATTCTGAAGCGATATTAAAATATGAACAATTAGTTAATATGGCAAAAGATCAAGGGGATTGGAATCAACAAGTGATCTATTTGAATAATATTGGAGAGATCTACGAACGTAGTAAGGATTATCAAGAGGCTTTAAAGCGATATAGGGAAGCAATTGTTATAGCTAAAAAAATAGATAATACGGAAGAAAAAATAAGAGCATTTGATAGTATCATAGAAATTTATGAAAATTTAGATGATTTTATGGAATTATTAGATCTTTATCAAGAAGCTATTAGTATTGCTGAAAAAAATAAGGACGACCAAAAGATAATGATTTATTTTAATAATATGGCTACAATTTATTTTAAACAAGAATTATTTCATATGGCTATTGAACATTTTGAAAAATCTGAGGAAGTAGCTCGAAATATAAATGATTTAGAAAAATTAACAATTATTTTAAATAATTTAGGTTCTTTATATGAAAAATTCAATGATTATACAAATGCACTGAAGAAATTTAATGAAGCATTAAAAATTGATGAAGTTTTAAGAAATAATATTGGGAAAGCTCGGAGATTAAATAAAATTGGAGGAGTTTATATAGATCTTGAAGAATATTCGGAAGCTTTACAAAAATTCAAAGAAGCTTTCAGTATAGCCGATGCTTTAGAAGATAGTTCATTAAAAATGGAATTAATTAATAAGATTGGAAAAACATTTTTTTTTAAGAAAGAGTATGTTGAAGCTTTAAGATATTTTAATAATGGACTTAAAATTGCTCAAAAATTAGATAATCTAAAGATGGAGGCAGATTTTTTAAATAATATTGCCGGATGCCATTATATGAATTTAGAATATAGAGAATCCCTTAACTATACAATAAAATCACTTCAAACTATGAAATTGCTTGGTTTAGGAAAATCAATAAAAGTTGTTGCTCTGAAAAAAAAAATTAGAACTCTACAAAACCAACTAAAATTATAGTGTTGTCATCTTAATAACTCTTTTAGTTTTCATCTTTAAATTATGTGAGCCTATGAGATGTATTTTTTCAGGAGTTATCTCTTTTCTTTTCTGTTCAATGACAACTGGTTTTTTTAATATTAATATTTCTTGTTCAGCAGTTTCTTTCCTAACAATAATATCGGGGAACGTGGGTGTTAAATAACAATAATAACAAAAACTACGTTTCTTAACTATTTCTAAGATTTTCTGTAGTTTTTCAGTACTTGCATCACTTTCGACTAAGAATTCAACCTCAAAATCATCAATCATAGGAATATTATCCTCAATTCCAAATCCAGTGGTTAAGTCTATATCCATTTTTGCTTTAGTTTTAAGTTCTTTTAATATAATCCCTTCCATTGCAGCCCATTTTGCAAAAGCAGTTTGAACACATGCACTCATACCAGAAATGCATAATGCAACAGGATGAAAGGAAGTACCCCCACCACCTAAAATTAAAGTTTCATCTGTCTGGATAAGTTTCTCTCCAGCTCTTTCAGTAGGTAATGTTATTTCGAATTGAGGGCCATAATTAACGCCTAATCTCCACTTACCTTCAACTGCTAATGTCTTTTTACATAATGAGCGGTTTTGAGATAAAACTTCTTTAGTTTCTTTAAATGCATCTAAATTAATTCGGTTAATTATGGAATTCTCAGAAAAAGTTAACCCTTGATTATTTTCTACTAAATTTTGTGTTAAAAGTTCTGGATTATCATTGACTACTTTTGTTAACTTAAGTCGTGGAAATATGGGATAAGTTATACAATAATAACAAAAACAGCGTATTTTTGTGAACTCTACAATTTTATTTAATTGATCCATATCAGCATCGGTATCGACAATTAAATCTAATTGATAATTATCTACCATGGGGAAATTATCTTCAATTCCTATTGAAGTTGTTAAATCAATGTCTGCTTGTGCTCTAATTCTAAATTTATTTAACTCTATCCCATCCATTGCTGCCCATTTGGCAAAGGCTGCCGAAAAACATCCACAAAAACCTGCTAAACATAATGAAATGGGATGCAAAGCAGTACCTCCACCACCTAATAATATTGTCTCATCAGTCTGAACTGTAATTGCTCCAGCTCTCTCAGTCATTAGTTTAGTTTCAAATTGAGGGCCATATTGTAAATTCAAACGCCAATCGCCATCTACTTTTAATTGTTTTTTACAGAGGGAACGATCCTTCGTATATTGCTTAACCATTTCCCTAAATCCTCTTAAATCAATGCGATTTAATAATAATTGCTTGATAGGAACTTCTTCTATATTGTGTTCTTCAATTCTATCAGCAAGTTTTTTTAAAACGTTTGTGAAATCCATAATACAACTCGAATTATATATGACGTTATTATCCCATAAATACGACTAAAAAGGTATTTAATCCTTTTCAAAAGAATATATATAAAAAAATAATAATTTCACATCTATAAAAATTTTGATTATTGATTATAAATTTTCCGTTTGAAAACATAAATTGATTTTTGATTAAATATTTCCATTAAAAAAAATCATTAACTGGGATAAGACAAAAGAGGATTGATTATAAGTCTCCCATTCGGAAATAGATATCGATTTTAGTTTGGAATTTGTCAAACATACTAAGATCCCCGTCCCAATTTGAGATCTGCTCAATTGAGAACATTTCTTCAAATAAATCGGCAATAATTTTGCACATATTTTGTATATCTTTAGGTTTAGCATTTAAAGAAGATTTTGCAACTAAAACTATATTATTATCAAGACAAGGGATTAATGAAAATTTAAGACTTTTAAGATTAAAAGCATTTAACTTGCATCCTGTAACTTTCTCACAATATGATTCTATTACAGAAATAGCGCATCCTAAGAGTGACTTATTAATACTTCCTTCTTTACAAAAATCAACTATAGGAACACCAGCTTTAGAAAAAACCCACAAATCTTCTAATAAGACCATTTTCTTCTTTATTGTTAATTATACTGACTACTTTTCAATTATTAATTTATATGTCTTATAACTTAGATTAACAATTATTAAAACAAATAATCCGCCAAAAACATATACTATTGCTGTCATTAATGCAATAATTTCTGTAGCATCTATAATTTCCATTGCATTAAGATATAGAAAGGTAATATTAAATGCATAACCAAATAAAAATAGTATTATTAATGCTTGTATTTTTTTCCATTTTTTAATTAAGTTTGCTCCTGGAAATAACGCTTTTATTTTTGTTATAATGATTAAACTTATGACAAAAAAAGTAATACCTCCAATAGAACATATTAGACTAAACCAAAAATCCCATTCTAATGTCATTTTTAAATACCTTTTATAAAATTTAAATAAAAATTCAAGTATTCTTATTTATTATAATTTTTATTTGTTTTATTCATATAAAAAAATTGTTAAATAGTTTTTTTATGAATTAAAATTATTTTACAAATTCTTTTATAGTATCATTAAATCTTTTTTCACTATTAATAAAAATACTCCGATCATCTTTAAATTGTTCAATTAAAATCTTAGAATAAATATCTAAGAATCTATTTGAGACTAATCCTAAATCTTGCTCGGCTTTCTTTATTTTAATGTCTAATGATGAACAGCCTGCAAATAACAGATCATTTTTTTTATTTATTGTAATTAAGTTTTCACTCATTTCCATACTTGATAATTCTTCATTGGAAAGTTCTTCTATAAGTGAATTAAAAGCTATGAGCATATCACCAAATCGTTCTGGAGAATGATTAACATCAGAAACATAATCAAAAAGAATTTTCCCTTTTTCATTAAAAACCCAGAGATTTATAAACGTTTTTCCCAATGATCATCCCAATTTTAATTTTTTTTTTTATTCTTTGAATAATTTATTTCATTTATCTTATAATATGATATTAAGAATACTTAGTATAAAATAATTGAATAATATAATTATTGTTATTTGATAAAAAATTCGTAATCAAAATAATTAAAAAAATTGAATTTTTTATTTAAATGACAAAAGGTCTATATAATTATTTTAAAATTAATAATCTATAAAGTGGATTCTGTTGACTAGAATTTTAAATCAGAGTTAAAATATGAATTAATTAAAAAGAAATTAAATAAAAAGAATATAAACGGATATTAAAAAATTCTTTATAAAAAAGAATTAGTTCAGAAAAAATAAGTACTTTAAATTTCTAATTTTAGATTCTCTATTGGATTTTTAAATAATCAATTTTAATTATATTGCATTTAAATTGTATTTGTTTTAATTAAAGAGATATAATATGAAGGAGAATATATCTGATAAGCGTGGGGAATATAAGACTAAAGAGAAAGAAGATAAATATCAAAATAATGAGAAATCTTCATACAAACCAAGCTATGATAGAATAAAATTAATCGAAAAATCTACTTATAAACCAAGTTATGAAAGACCAGAAAAAATAGAGAAATCTTCTTACACTCCAAGCTATGAAAGACCAAACTTAGATATAAAAAATGAAGAAATTGAAAAATGGGAACCAAAAAACGAAGATGAACTTGATACTGACTTATTTGAGAATGATTGGGAACCTATTGACTATGGAAACGACTCCAAAACGACCAAGGAAATGTTGAATGATGATCGAGACCAAAAGGTTGTAAACTATAAATATGATATTGTTGATATGCATAAAATTGCTAAAAAGAGAGGAGGTCAATGTCTGTCAGAAAAATTTGAAGGTGTAAAATCAAATCTTAGATGGGAATGTGGATTAGGACATGAATGGGATGCTACTCCAGATAATGTGAAGAATAAAAACTCATGGTGTCCAAAGTGCTCATATGGAACTGCGGAAAGGACATGCCGACAATTCTTTGAGAGATTGTTTGAGAAAGATTTTAAAAAAGGTCAGCCCGATTGGTTAAAAAGTCCAAAAGGGGGACAAATGCACCTTGATGGATATAACAAGGAATTAGCAATAGCCTTTGAATATCAAGGATCTCAACACTTTATTTTTACTCCACACTTTCATAAAACTATCGAGAGATTTAAACAAGATCAAGCCTACGATAAATGGAAAAAAGAAATGTGCGAAAAAAACAAAGTAAAACTGATTCAAGTTCCGTATACCTTGAAAATCGAAGAAATGGAAAATTATATCAGAAAGCAATACAAAAAACTCGACATTAGCGCGCCTCTGAATCCCAAAAAAATCGACTATACAAAATTCAATTTCCAAACCGAAGATAAATTAAAAGAATTACAAGAACTTGCTAAATTTCGAGGAGGAAAATTACTCTCAGAAAAATATATCAATGCAGTCACCAAAATGGAATGGCAATGCGAAAAAGGACATACTTGGATGGCTTCCCCGAACAATATTAAGAATAACACTAAAGGAAGGGAAGGTAATAAAGGAAATTGGTGTCCGAAATGCGCCCAAAGACAAAAATATACCATCGAGGAAGTTATAGAATACGCAAAAGCTAAAGGAGGCGAATGCTTATCAGAGGAATACACCAGAGCCCAGGAAAAACTGAAATGGCGCTGTAATAAAGGACACGAATGGGAAACTTCCTTCTATAATGTGAATGTCCATAATAGCTGGTGCCCAATTTGTCCTAAAGAGAAAAGGTTTCTAAAAGTAAAAGAAATCGCGATTTCAAAAGGTGGAAAATGTAAATCAGAAGAATATAAAGGTGCTCATGGAAAACTACTCTGGGAATGTAAAGACGGTCACAAGTGGAAAGCGTCCCCGAATAGTATTAATAATGGTACATGGTGCCCAACATGCGCAGGTCAAAAAAAAGTAACAATTGAGGAAATGAAAATCCTCGCAAACTCCTATGGAGGTGAATGTCTTTCAAAAAAATATTCTGGTGCTCATGGACTTCTAATCTGGAAATGTAAGAATGGACATGAATGGAAAGCTACACCTAATTATATAAAAAGTCATAAAAAATGGTGTCCAAAATGCGAAGGAACTAAGAATTAAACATTAATTTATTAAAAAATAAATATTTAAATCCCTTTAGCTTACTATTTTATTAAATTTTTCTTTATATGTTTAAAAATTTGTTCAGGAGTCATTTTTTCTTTCTTACCATTTAGACGTATAAATGCACAAGGATCACCATTTTCAGGATAGAAATTACTAATATTTCCCTTGTTTGAATGGATTTTTATCCTTATAAGTGTCTTTCCCTTATACTGATTTACCTCTAATAATGGCCATTTCTTAAGATACTTCATAGATTTTTCTTGGATTTCTCTCTTAACCTGATCAATGGTCTTTTTCGTGGATCTGAGAAAGGGCTCTATCCCAATAATTTTGTCAAGACCTTGCTTACTTTCATCTACACCAATAAAAATATAACCTCCATCGCCATTCTCAAATGAGTTGATATGACCATAGAGATCATTCCCGCTCCCATCTTTATTATTGGATTCTTTTGGTATTATTTTTAGTTCAATATTTGCTGTTTCACCTCCTTTTTTTTCAGTAGCTAAAATCAACTGAATCCATGACTCTATTGTAGACTCAAAAGGTTTAAAATCTTCGAAGATTGTGTAGTTTGCTATTTTTGATATTATTTCCTCCAACTCATCTTCAACAAAACTATACAAATAGGGAAGATGATTTCTATAAGAATGTAGGAGACTTGAAAACCGGTGGCCATGACCGTAAATATATTTATTAGTATCCCACTTTTCTTCTGTATTATAAAAGAATTCAACCTGATTTTCTTCACCTTTAGTTAACTTTTCGAAAAAGCATGTAAAAAACGAATCTTTCACATATTGAATAGGAATACCTGACTCCTCCTTGTTATAAACTTTTATTCGCAGGGGTAAATTTGAATATAATCGAAACTGGTTCCTTATAAAGAAGAAATTCTGTTCGATAAACTTCTTATAATAAAAAAGAAAATCATTCAATAATGCTTCTATAAATTTATTCTTCTGTTCTGGAGAAAATAGTTCTAATTGGTAAAAACCTTTTCGATTTGTATTAGCTAATAGCGCTTCTTTAGAAATATCCTCTTGTGGTAGTAATCTAGTTTCTTTAGGATAAGGATTACGAAATAAGAAATTCTCTAAATAATATTCAATATCTTCTTTAAGAAGGTCTATAGCAGTTCCATCAATACCTCTCTGTAAGATATAATTTTTGTGTTTTATCTTTATGTAAAATTTGTCTTTTACTTTCTCCATAAATACTTTAGGTCTAAATGGATTATAAAGCCATTCTGGTTGAGTTTTTCCAATTTTGACAAAATACTCTTTCATCGTAGGAAAATAAAGTGTTTTAATGGCTTCATAAAAATCGATTTGTTGATTCATATGGTAATATTCTTTTAATACTTGATTTTTTTCAGAGATATCTACTCTGTATGAATAAGTATCTGAAAAAATTAAAGTCGCATATGGTATAATACTAACAATTTCATTTTCAAAAGCTCTTGAAAATTCCTCCTTAAAATCAAAATCTATTGGTTTAATATCACCAGCATGTATGAATGACATATGTTTATGTCCGTATTTAAAAGAGTAAGTTCCATTATCATTTCGAACTAGACCATCTTTAATTGATTTAATTTTTTCTTTTACAGTTGCTTCGTATTCCATAATTCCACCACTAAAAATAAATTAACTTCTTAAATAACAAAATTATTTAGTGGATATTTATATTTTATGTACCGACGAAAATCAGATTAATAGCTTAATTCATCTAGTCAAATTTACAGGAGAAAATAGTATCTAAGTGTGAAAATTTATTAGTATTTGAATCCTTTGAGCTTATTAACAGTCGTAAAGGTATCTTTCCCACCCTTCCGTAAGTAATCCATCGCCTCTTCTATTCCGTCCACCGTCAAATGGAACATCGGAATTACGCTAGAAATTATCTTGCGAGTCCAGGGCTGCCATTCAAACCGAATAATCTCGGGATTTAACCACACTATATTGTTTTTAAAATGATGCGCCAACTCTCTAATGTAATAAATCCCCGGCATCTCGTTTCGGTGGTAGTAATAAATGGAACCATACCTCTCGATCAATTCCCATGACGCCATAGCAGCATCTCCGACCATGACGCATTTAAAGTTCCTATCATATTTTTTGAGAAAATCTTCAAATGAAATTGACTTATCGGGATTTCTCGCCGCTGTTTTATAAAAGCTTTCATATGGGCAATTGTGATAATAATAATAGACAAACTTGCGCCAGTGTGACATATTATTTGCTGCAGAAAATAGGATATTTACTAACTGGGTATAAGGATCCATTGAACCTCCAACATCCATGAGTAATAGAAGTTTAACATTATTCTTCCTACGTTTCTCGAAGATTAAGTCAATGTCACCCCCATTTTTAGCGGTTTTATTAATAGTTTTATCAATATTTAATTCATCTCTTTTTCCTATTTCATCTAATTTACGGAGTCGTTTTAGTGCTATTTTAATTTGCCTAGTATCAAGTACGATATCTTTTCGATAATCCCTAAAGATCCTCTTTTGGGCGATCTGGACTGCTGTGCGCATTCCCGAGCTTCCTCCAACCCTCATACCCATTGGGTTTTGACCCGAGTGCCCGAATTGGGAGTATCCTTTAGTTCCAATCCATCGACCTCCAAAATTATGTTCAGCATCTTGTTTTTTTAATAATTCTTCAAAATGCTTTTGTAAACCCTCCAGATTGAAATCTTGCATCAATTTACTTAAATCAAAAGGGAGTTTCAATAATTCTTCGGGAGTAAAACCCTTCTCCAGCCAATCCCAAATTTTTTGTTTTATCTCTTCGGGAAATTTTAAACTTGCCTCCTTGAAAAAATTAGCGAAGGCAATGTCATAAATATCAAAATGATGCTCATTTTTACATAGTATACTGCGAGAAATATAATAGA